>CAJKPX010000011.1 GCA_905201895.1 uncultured Eubacteriales bacterium
GGCTTCCTTGAAGGAAGCCCCTCTCCCTTTGCAACTGAAGACGCTTTGCCCATCCCGCATCTTGACGAGCCTGCTGAAATATGCTATAATAGAAAATAGATAAATTGTTTGGGACAGTAGACCGCGAGGAGGTGTGCCATGAGAACGCTGGGGCTCTATATTCACGTTCCGTTTTGCAGGCAGAAGTGCCTGTACTGCGATTTTTGTTCGTTCCCGAGTCTTGACGGCAGCGTGAGAGCGCGGTATGCCGAGCGGATGCGGCACGACCTTGCCGAGCGAGCGGAGGGCTGTGCCGATTGCAAAGTCGATACCGTCTATTTTGGCGGTGGCACCCCAACCGTGATGGAGCCGACCGCGCTGGTGGAGCTGCTCGATTGCATCCGTGCGCACTATCACCTCGCGCCCGATGCCGAGATTACGCTTGAGTGCAATCCCGCAACCGCAACCGAGCGCGACCTTGCTCTGTTGCGTCGCGGCGGATTCAATCGCCTGAGCCTCGGGCTTCAGAGCACGCATGAGAGCGAGCTTCGCGCACTCGGTCGCATCCACACCTTTTCCGATTTTTGCGAGACCTTTTCCGCCGCACGCGCGGCAGGCTTTGAAAATATCAGCGCCGACCTCATGTCGGGAATTCCCGGGCAGACGCGCGAGAGCTGGCTCGGGTCCATCGAGCGGCTCTGCGACCTCGCCCCCGAGCATATCTCTGCCTATGGGCTGATCGTGGAGGAGGGCACGCCCTTTTTCGAGATGCGTGACCGCCTTGACCTGCCCGACGAGGACGCTGCACGACAGATGTATTTTGACGGCATTGCCGCCCTCGCCGCACGCGGCTATCGGCAATACGAGATCAGTAATTTTGCAAGGGCGGGGTATGAATCGCGGCATAACCTCAAATACTGGAATTGCGACGAATACCTCGGCTTTGGTCCGTCGGCGTATTCGGACTATGGCGGCGACCGCTTCGGAAACGCGCGTGACCTCGAGGGCTACCTCGACGGCAAGCCGATCGAGTGCGAGCGCGAGACTCCAAGCCGCGAGGCGCGCATCAACGAATACGTCATGCTCCGCATGCGTCTGTGCGAGGGTGTGCGCGAGCGCGATTTTGCGCGTCGGTTCGGGCAGTCCTTTACCGAGCGCTTTGCACCGATGCTTGAACGCTACGAAAAAATGGGTCTTGTCCGCCTCTCCCCGAGCGGTGCGGCATTCACCCCCGAGGGATTCTACGTGAGCAATGCGATCCTCTCGGAGCTGCTCGATTTTTCGGTCTGATTTTTGCAAAATTGATCCAAAACGAAAAAAGCTCTTGACAAGACGAGGCTTTTCGTGTAAAATAGAGGCACACAGCAAAGTTAAAATACAGTTAAAGAGGATTGCACAATGGATACGAACAACGAACGTGAATTTTTCACCCTCACCGATGAGGATGGCAACGAAATCGAGTTTGAGCTGATCGGAACTGCCGAGCTCAAGGGCAACGTTTATTATGCCATGATCCCCGCCGATGCCGCAGACAAGGCAAAGGACTCCGAGGACGGCTTTTGCGAATACGTCATTCTGCGCGTGGAGGCAGACGAGAACGGCGAAGCATCGCTTGTGACCGTTGAGGACGACGAGGAGTTTGACGACGTTGCCGACTATTTCGACGATATGTTCTCCGAGGAGATCGACTACGACGACAACGGAGATGGCGACGACAAGAAATAATCCCCCGAACCAACATCCTGCTTAGTGCGTGATAATTGGTGATATAGACCCACAATAGATCAAAGGAGTCTGACTCCGACGGTGGTTTGCAGACCTCCCGCATGCGAGATTTCGATTGACTTGTCTCGACCGCAGGCGGACGCTGGGAGCAGTAAAGCCGCGACGAGGACACCGCCCTGGAATTCAGGGTTCTAACTTCCCGATTACACGGCTCGGCGGGGTTTTTTAGTTTGCGCATTCGCGCGAGGAAAACGAAATATGAAAAGAAACCGCACGTATTCTGCGTCATATATGACGTGGCATGCGTGCGGTTTCTTTTTTTGATTGCCTAAAAAGGACACCCCTTGGTGTACCTGCGATAAAGCAGGAACGCCAATTCATTATTTTTATGCTTTGCTGCATATCGTGTTGGTAAGAACAAGCACAAGTCAAGCGTGTTTTTAGTTCAAGCAACAATATGTAGACAGTGTCTTTCGACTATGCTATAATAAAAGCACAGGAGGCCGCCTGCAATACAAATTTGGAGGAATTTTTATGACTTTGGGAGAGAAAATTAAAAAATTGCGTGTAGAAAATAATTGGACCCAAGAAAAATTTGCAGAAATGATGGGGGTTTCTGCGCAAGCTGTAAGTCGTTGGGAAACCGATTCATCAATGCCCGACATTTCAATGTTAGCGCCCATTGCCTACACATTTAACGTATCCTGTGATTATTTGCTTGGCGTGGATTTAAAAAGCAAAGAAAAGGATATTTTCAGAATTAGAAAAGAGGCGTGGGAATCCATTGTTGGAGAAAATCCCAACAAATGGGTGAACGCTTATAACATGATAAAAGAAGGGCTGAAGCAGTACCCCGACAGTTGGATATTAAAAGATAGCCTTATTCATTTTTTAGCTGTTCTTGCTATGCCAAAGCATAATGAGGATTATCTTTCGGCGGGGAAGGAGTTAAATCAGCTTTGTGAGGTTATACTTGCAGAATGTCCGATTCAAAAATACCGATACAACGCTATTTACCATTTGTGCGATGCCGCAACAGTAACAAACAATCGCGAAAGAGCTATGGAATTGGCAAAAGCTATGCCTAAGCATTATCAATGTCAAGAGGAATTGCTCAAACGAATAGGTGTGGATTTTGAAAGTTAATTTTGCTTTGTGTCCGCAAAAGCAGTGCTTGCCAGGAAAAGAAGACGGACTTTCGGTTCACAAAAAAGCCTTCCCCAGTGGGGGAAGGTGGCAGCCTAAGGCTGACGGATGAGGTGTCCTAAAGTCAAAGCAACTCCTCATCCACCGCTAACGCGGTCCCCCTTCTCCCACAGGAGAAGGCTATCATCCCACCCGACAATATACCTAAAAGGTGTAGCACACTATACCTTGCCATGCAAGGCGTGTGAAAAAGGACAGAGACGAAAAATCTCTGTCCTTTTGTAATGTAGGGGCGTTCATTGAACGCCCGCGGGCGACCACTGGTCGCCCCTACAAATTTGTTTTTTATGGTAGGTAAAACCTGCTTTATGGAAGACACCCCTTTGGGGCTTTTTTTATTTTTCGCGTCTTTTTATGGTAATTTTTTCTTTTGATCTCGCGGCATGCTTTTGGAATAATCGGGCAAAATAGCCTTGACGCATCCAAATTTTCTTTCGAGCGGTTGACTTTCATGGGCATAATTGTTACTTATGAAATCCACGCGATCGACACAAATTAGTATCAGCAATCGAACGGCGGCACGATACAGCATCGGCGCTCGGTTTTGTTCGTTGCCGACCGAAACAAATCGGAAAGTGCACAAAAGCAAGCGAAAACAGAGAGAACGAAAGGTTAGCAAAAATGAAAACACAACGTGTATGCAAACTGCTTTGCTCCCTGATTCTTGTGGTTGCCCTTGTATGCGCCTCGATGCTCCCGATCGCAGGACAAGGCATAACAGATAAGGAAGCAAGCAACATGATCATAGAACCCGCCGCCGTCACGGCGATGTCAGATAGCCCGACCGAGGTGCGTGGGAGCACCGATCTCCTCGATCCCGCCGCCTGTCCTGCGATCGAGTCGCTCGAGGGGCTCATGCTCTATCCCGGCGGCATGCCGTTTGGCGTGCGATTCGTCACCGAGGGGGTCACGGTGGTTGGAGTTGGCGAGGTGGAGAGTGCAAAGGGCAAGGTCAATCCCGCAGCGCAGGCGGGGCTCTGCGAGCATGACGTGATCCTCGCCATCGACGGTCACGAGATCACGGGGGCGGCGCATTTGACCGAAACGATCGAGCGATCCGAGGGACGCGTGATCCTTTTGCACTGTCGACGCGGCTCGCGGGGGGTCGATGTCCGTCTCAAGCCGGTTTGGTGTCCCGCCGAATCGCGCTACAAAACCGGCATCTGGGTGCGCGACAGCGGCGCAGGGATCGGAACCGTCACCTTTATCATGCCCGAAACGGGCGCCTTCGCGGGGCTGGGTCACGGCATTTGCGATGCCTCGACGGGTGCGCTGATCCCAATGCGACGGGGGAGCGTTTCACAGGTGACGATCAGCTCGGTGGTGCGCGGTGCAGCAGGGAACCCGGGAGAGTTGAGAGGCTATTTCAACCCGGGCAAGGTCGGTGCTCTGCTCGGCAACTCGGCGTGCGGTGTTTGGGGCGTGTTCTCCGAGATGCCCGAGGTTTCGTGCGAGCCAATGCCGATTGCGCTGCGCGATGAAATCGAGGAGGGCGAGGCAACTCTGCTCTGCACGCTTGATTCCAACGAGATGGGGCGCTACACTGTGCAAATCTCAAATATCAACCGCGACGCGAGCGGCTCCAAATGCTTCACGGTGACCGTAACCGACCCCGCACTCCTTGCTGCCTCGGGCGGCATCGTGCAGGGCATGAGCGGCAGCCCGATCATCCAGAACGGCAAGCTTGTTGGAGCCGTCACCCACGTGCTGATCAACGATCCCGCGCGCGGCTACGGCATCTTCGTGGAGAATATGCTCACCGCCGTCAAGCTTCCCATGGCGAGGGCATCATAATTTAAAAGGCAATATCATTCTGAAAATCAGTTTGATATTGCCTTTTTCTAAAAAAATTTATTGACAATCAGTTCGATTTGTGATATAATTATAACAAAAGTATAAATATATTACAGAGGTGCAGAATGAGTAAAGCTCCCGCAGTTGATTACGCATTGGATATTATAGAATATTTTGCTATTAATAATTGTCCGATAGGAATATCGGATATAAGTAATGCGCTAAATATCAACAAAAACGCAGTTTCAAGAGTGCTGGAGGCTTTAATTGAAAAAAATTGGATCTATGCATGCGAAGAGAATCAGAAAAAGTATAAGCTTACTCTACGTCCATTTTCGGTGCTTTCGAATAATGTAGGACGTAACGGAATTGTTCGTATTGCCACTCCGCTTTTGGAGAATCTGAATAATGAGCTTGGTGACGCGGTTTATCTTGGTGTAAAAAACGGTAAAAATGTTCTATATCTTCTTCATTTTGACTCAAAAAAAGAGGTTCGGATAAATGGTCGAGTGGGTGGAGAATACCCTCTTAACTGTTCAGCTCCTGGCAAGGTGCTTTTAAGCTATTCTAAAAGCGATGAAATTAAAACCTATTTCAACGATTCCATTAGCAAGATGACAGAGAATACTATTGTCGATTATTCCCATTTTAATAGCGAGGCAATAAATATCAGACAACGCGGTTATGCAATTGATAATGAAGAATTTGCTAAGGGCATTATTTGCATCGCTTCTCCCGTTTTTGATTTTGATGGACGTATTGTAGCGTGTGTCGGACTTTCAACCCTTACACTTTATGACAGCATTGATTCATTAACCGATAGAAAGCTTGAATTATTGAAAGGTGTTGCTGACGAGATCTCCAAAAAATTAGGATATAACGCAAAGGAGTAATAGACTATGGCTATGTGTGATGCAAATATATACAGATATGTTGTATGTCAGAATTTCGATTATCTAAATTCATTACCCCCTATAAAGAGATCGGTTGAAATATTCAGATTGGAGACCGAAGCGCTTTCTATGGAGCTAAAAAAAGAAGACGAATTTTTCGGCTGGATGTTTTTTGACAACCCAAATAAATACTCTGACAAGTTATTTTCCGACTGCATTGTTGATGAAAAAACGCAGTCAATTATCCAGGAGCCCGTCAGACATGGAAGCAAAACAATGGTTGATAGAGCGCATACACTAGTAGATTATCAATACATTCTTCAAAACGGCCTTTCATCATACCGTGAAAAAATTGAAAGCGAGATACTCAAATATCCTGATGATGAATATCTTTTGGCAATGAGGGATGAGCTTGTGGCAATAGAAAAGTTGGTTCATAGAATGCAGCTTGCCGCTGAGAAGAATCCAAACGGCTGTGAAAAAGCATCAAAAATTAAAACTGCTCTGGAGCGGGTTCCTTTTTATCCCGCGCGTGATTTTCTGGAGGCAATTCAGTCTGTATGGATCATACATTTCTTACTTCCTGTTGCGGAACATGCGTATTATAGTATTTCGCTGGGAAAATTCGATAATTATATATATCCGTTTTACCAAAAATCGCTGTCCGATGGAATGACAAGAGAGGAAGCAAAGAGAATTCTTCACAATTTTTACAAGCTTCTGAACAGTTATGCCGACGGTGCTTGTCTCCTAAACGTGGGGTCCGAATACAATGAGCTTTCCGAATTGATTATCGAGTGTCAGCGCGAATTTTCAATGCCGGCGCCTATACTTGGAGCAAGGATATCGGAAAGCACTCCTGATTATATATGGAATATGCTAATTGATGAGAAATTGTTTTCCAGAGGACAGCCGACCTTTTACGGTGAGAATTCCTGCGTCGCCGCGCTCGTAGAGAAAGGCGTGGCACGTAATCACGCACTTGGCTTTTCCAATAATAGTTGTATGGGAATAGGACTTGCGGGGGAAGAGTTTAACAGTATGTGGGGGTGCGTATTTTCGATCTCTGCGGTGCTTGAAGCTGCCTTGAATTGCGGAAAGCTTTTACATGCGGATCTTGTGGTTCCCGGGATCGAGAAGATTACAAACCTGTGTGAATTATATGGTGCCTTTGAAAGATCCGCAGATTTTTTACTTGATATATGCGTAGAATCATATGAGACAAGAGCTAATTTAAGCGAGAAAACAGATCCCGATCCGTTTGTATCTATTTTGACAGACGGATGTATAGAGAAGCGGTGCGATAGAATATCCGGAGCAAAGTATCACAACGTAACTGTTGAGTGCATGGGCATGATAAATGTGTCCGACGGTATTTGCGCAATTGACAATCTGGTTTTCAAAAATAAAAAGTATAGCCTTGAGAAATTAAGCGAAGCTGTAAAAACCAATTTTGTCGGATATGAAGAGATAAGAAATGATATTTTGAAATGTAATAAATACGGTCAGAATTCAGATGCGGACTCATATGCAATAGCGGTTGCTGAAATACTTCAAAAGGTAATAAGAAAAAAGGATCATGCAAACAGAAAGTATTCCCCCTCGCTGCATACACTCACGGCAAACGTGAATTACGGCAAGAATTGGGGGGCGGGATATGACGGAAGATTAGCTTGCGAGCCCTTTGCAAAAAATGCAGGGCCGTCGGATCGTGTCAGAAAAAAAGAACCTACGTCCTTAATTTTATCTGCCGCAAAACTTCCGCAGCATAAGTTTTTTGGCGGACAGCCCGTTGATCTTAATTTCAGTACAGAGATCATTCGAAATCATAAAAAAGAAATAGCAGCGCTGATAAGTACGTATTTTCAATTGGGTGGTTTACAACTCCAAGTCAATTCTATGACATCAGAACTTTTGAAGGATGCTGTGAATCATCCCGAAAAATACAACGATCTTGTAGTTCGTATAGGCGGTTACAGCTGCTATTTTAACCGGCTGTCCGAACAAGTCAAGCGGGAATTTATTACGCGAACAGAGATTGAAGAGAAAAACGCATGACAGGGGAAATATTTAATATTCAAAAATTTTGTGTTAACGATGGACCGGGAATTCGCACCACCGTGTTTTTCAAAGGCTGTAACCTTTGTTGCGCTTGGTGCCACAATCCCGAAAGTCAAAGCGCATCAAAGCAGATATTGTTCTATTCGGACAAATGCACCCATTGCGGAAAGTGCAAAGAATGGACTGTAAACAACGACAACTTTTTCTGCGCAAATGAAGCAAAAGAAATATGCGGAAAAACATTTGAATTAAATGAGGTAATTGACGAGATTCTGAAGGATCGTGCATTTTATAAAAATTCGTCAGGTGGTGTTACGCTTTCCGGTGGTGAGTGTATGCTTCAGATCGATTTTTTGGAAGAGCTTTTAAAAGCGTGTAAGCAAAATGGAATACATACCGCGATTGATACGGCAGGCCATGTTCCGTACGAAAGCTTTGAGAGAGTTCTGCCATATACAGATCTATTTTTATTTGACGTCAAATGTTATGACAGTGATAAACATAAAAAATACACGGGTGCTTCAAACGAGCTGATTTTCTCAAACCTCAGAAAGCTTTTGAAAACGAACAAAACCGTATGGGTTCGAATACCGATAATTCCCACCGTGAACGACACCGAGGAGGAAATGCTGGCTATCAAATCATTTCTCTATTCTTGCAGAGCACCTAAAAAGATCGAGCTTCTCCCGTATCACTCAATGGGTGAGCACAAATATGCCTCTCTTGGAAAAGCGGCGCAAGCTTTTTCTATACCAAGTGAAGAAAAAATGATGCAACTAAAAAACATTTTTTCATAAATTTTGTTGTCCTTTATTGACCACACTCCGATCGGGCTCGCCGCTGATCCAGAACGGCAAGATCATCGGCGCGGTGACGCACGTGCTCATCAATGACCCCGCGCGCGGCTACGGCATCTTCGTGGAGAATATGCTCACCGCCGCAAGTCTGCCGATGGCGAGGGCGTCATAACGGAAAAGCAATATCATTCCGAGAAATCGGAATGATATTGCTTTTTCTTATTGTTTTCCGTATTGGTTTGGAGAAATCCCCTCTCTTTTTGAAAATTCTCTTGAAAAATGACATGACTCAGTGTAGCCGCACAATGTGGCAATTTCAGAAATCGAAAAGTCACCTGACTTCAACAAATTTTTGGCATAATCCATTCTCTTTTGTATCATATATTCCTTCGGTGACACACCAAAGGAATTCAAAAATAATTTCCTGAAATACACCTCGCTGACTCCGCAAAGCGCTGCAAGATAGGAAACGCTCAGGTCATTGTCGGTAAAATGTTGATTCATGACGTCAACGGCAGGCGCGATGAACAAGCGTTTCGTTTTTGGTACATACTGCTTGTGTAGTTCTTTTTGAGCCTTGCAAACAGCATCATAAAGGGCTCGCATCGCAATCGCGATACGCATGGGCTCCTTGCTTTTCCAAGCATCGGTTGCCGCCTTGAAATTCCGCAGCAGATAATCCACGTTCCGCGGCATCACGCAAAAGGGCTCGTCGGAAATATCCGCGACAAAATTGATCGCATAACAACCGCCGTTTCGGATTTGCTCTACATGGTAGGAGGACCCCTTTGGCAAATAAAACAAGCTGTTCCCTTCGGTTCTCATCACGTATCCGTTGTCAAAGCAATAATCTCTGATTACATCAGCATCGTTTAGTACAAATCCATGGAATGGGCGGTCTTTATGGATATGCTTACCTGTATTCGGTGCCACGTATACGGCGGTACTAATCTCGGTTATTACGGTGTTTTCCCATTGCTTTTTCATATTCATCACCTCAATGATATTATACATTACAGTTTCGATTTCGTCAAGTGTTTTGCTTTATTCATTTACAAAAGCTAAAAAAGTGATATAATGGGCTAAACAATGAATTTCTCGGAGGCTGTTTATGAAATATATCCGGCAGGACGATTTCGAATATATCAGCAACAAATACCACGACACGACGGCACCGTTCGATCCGCACAAAAGACGGGTGTATCATGGATATGAATATGACCCAACCACAGGACTATCGGACGAGGAGATCGCGCAAGGGCTTTCTGCTCTTGCCGATGAACAAAGCGATCTGCCTCACCCCATAGCCAAGGCAAAAGCGATTGCATACGTTTTGGAAAACACAAGGATCGACGTGCCCGAAAACGATTATTTTATCGGCATTTACACTTGGGATCGAAGCATTCAAGGCACAACGCTTCTCAAGTGGAAGCACGAGATCTTTAGCAAAATCCTTCCCAAAATTGCGCAATCCATGAAAGAGCTGAACGAATCGGGGGCGGTTACAATCTGGCCTGATTTCGATCACGTCGTGCCCGATTGGAACGCTCTTATGCGCCTCGGCTTTGTCGGCATTCGTGAGCGTGCCCGTAAGTACCGCGCAATGCACGAAAAAAAGCGTGCGCTTACCGAAAACGAGCAAGCCTTTTTTGAGGGCATAGACATCGAATACACCGCTATTCTGGAATTTATCGACCGATTGTACCGCTATGCCAAAACAAAAAATCACGAGAAAGCGGCTCGGCAGGCAGAATGCTTGCAACATCTGCGCGACGGCGCCCCGACCAATATCTACGAGGCTCTACAACTGATCTTCCTGTATTTTATGCTATCGGAATCGGTGGATTGCTATCAAGTGCGCTCGCTCGGCAACGGGCTCGACCATATGTTGTATCCTTTTTTCGAAAACGATTTGAAAACAGGAAAATACACGCGCCACGAGATCAAAGAGCTCTTGGCATATTTTCTGATGCAATGGTCTGCCATCGGCAATTATTGGGGGCAGCCATTCTATCTGGGGGGCACGGCGGCAGATGGCACGAGCCTTATCAACGAGCTTTCTTACGATATTATCGAGGTATACCGTGACCTCGGAATCTACAATCCGAAAATTCAAATCAAATACAATGATAATATACCGCTTGATTTTCTGAACACAGTGCTTAACATGATCCGCTCGGGGCAAAGCAGCTTCGTCTTTTGCTGTGAGCCCGGTATGTGGAAGGCAATGATGAGCTACGGAGCAAGTGCCGAGGAAGCACGCACAATGGATATTCGCGGATGCTACGAAACCGGCGTTCGTGCGAACGAGGTTTGCACTGCAACAGGCTACGTCAATCCGCTCAAGGCAGTCGTGCTTGCACTTCACAACGGTATTGATCCGCACACGGGCAAGCAGATTGGCGTTTTGGTGGGAGACGTTAACGATTTTGCGACCTTCGAGAATTTTTATGCCGCTTTTTTGAAGCAATACGGGCATTTGATCGAAGAAACCATCCGCTGTGCAAATGCTTACGACCCCTATATGGGATATATCAATCCGTCCTCCATCTATTCTGCCACCATCCAAACCTCGCTGGAAAACGCCAGCGACGGATATGGCGGAGGGGTAAAGTTCAATAACAGTTCCATCCTGAATTGCGGCTTGGGCACGGCAACCGATGCCATTATAGCGGTTTATGAATGGGTTTACAAAAAGAAGGAAATCAGCCTCCCCGAACTCAAAAAGGCACTCGATCAAAACTGGGAAGGCTATGAGATTTTGCGCCAAAAAGTGTTGCACTCCACACACAAATACGGAATGAATGACGCTCTGAGTGATACTTATGCTGTTGCAATATCAAAATTCTTCTGCGATAAGGTAAACGGCAGGAGAAACGGCAGAGGTGGCGTGTACAAGGCGTCTTTGCACTCTGCACTTCAATTTGTACGGCAAGGCAAGCTAACCGAAGCGACTCCTGACGGACGCCATGCGGGAGACGAGATCTCGAAAAACGCATCTCCTACCCCCGGAATGGACCGATGCGGTGTAACCGCCCTGATCCACTCTGCGCTTAAGCTCGCCCCGCCTTCTTACCCCGAGAGCTTTTGTCTTGACCTGATGCTTCATCCGTCAGTGACCGAGGGCGACGAAGGACTTGCAGTCATGAAATCCCTTTTGGATGTGTATACAGACAATGACGGCATGGGCCTACAATTTAATGTTTTGAGTGCAAAAATTCTGAGAGAGGCACAAAAAGCTCCCGAAAAATATAAAAATCTGCAAATACGTGTGTGTGGCTGGAACGTGCTTTGGAACAATCTCAGCCACGCGGAGCAGGATTCCTATATTTTAAGAGCAGAGAATATACGATCATGAAAGCGACCATATTTGAGATCAAACGCTTTGCCGTCCACGACGGCGACGGAATAAGAACGACGGTATTCTTCAAGGGCTGTCCGCTGCGGTGTGTATGGTGTCACAACCCCGAGGGGCTGACCTCTGTGCCGCAAATCGCCCGATACACACACAAGTGCATCGGTTGCGGAGAATGCCAAAAAGATGGCTTTACGCCCGAGGATTGCCTTGGAGAGGCAACCGTTCTCTACGGCAAAGAGGTGATGGTTGAGGAGCTTTTGCCCATTCTTCTGGAAGATAAAGATTTTTACAAAACCTCAGGCGGCGGAGTTACCCTCTCGGGAGGCGAATGTCTTGTGCAAGCCGATTTTTGCGCGGAGCTTTTGAAAAGGCTGAAGGGAAACGAAATACACACCGCCGTTGATACTTGCGGCTTTGTACCGCGGACTGCTCTTGACAAGGTCATTCCTTACACCGACGTGTTTCTTTATGATATAAAAGCCTACGATGAGGATGTACATATCAAATGTACGGGGGTATCCAATAAGCAGATACTTGAAAATCTCATATATTTGGATTCCATAGGAAAAGATATTGAAATCCGCATTCCCTACGTGCCCGATTATAACGATGGTCAGATTGAGAAGATTGCTTGCTTCCTCGCACAGCTTAAAAGCATCAAAAAAATACGCGTGCTGCCGTATCACAATTATGCAGGCTCAAAATACGAGGCATTGAATATGGCAAACACCTTGCCAGGCAGGTTACCCACCGATGAAGAACTCGAAGCAGCAAAAAATTTGATAAAAAATATCACAAAATTTGTTGTCCTTTCTTGACCACACCCCTGTCGGGCTCGCCGCGGATCCAGAACGGCAAGATCATAGGCGCGGTAAAACGCAAAAGGCAATATCATTCCGACATCAATCGGTTTGATATTGCTTTTTTCCATAAAATACACCAAAAGACAAGCAAAAAAAGAAAAAGTGTGATATAATAAAAGCAAAAGAGGGGGAGGAATGATATGTACAACGGTATACAAAAAATGGAAGAAATCATTGAATACATAGAATTGCATCTCACGTCTGAAATGGATTATGAGAAATTGGCATCGAGGATGACGCTGTCTGTTTATGAATTCAGGCGAATATTTGCTTTTATCGTGGGCTGTCCGCTGTCGGAATACGTGCGAAAAAGGCGACTTTCCCTTGCTGCATGTGAACTCATAACCGACTCTGAAATCAGCATACGGCAGATCAGCGAGAAATACGGATATTCCACTTCTGCGTCCTTTTCAAAGGCATTCAGCGAATACCACGGCTTTTCTCCAAGCGTTTGTCAGAGGGGCACGCATGAGCTGTCACTTTTTCCAAGACCGAGATTTGAATGGACGGTTCAATCAACCGAGCCGATCACCTTCCAGATTATAAATGACTCTGCTTTTTGCATCAAGGGGTACTGCGCATACTCCGATTATACGGATACGTGCTGCTGTGAGCAGGTGTGGGATGATTTTTACAGGCTGAAAAAGGACGAGGAGCTGTTGGGAGAGCACATTTATGTCTCCTACCGAAACGAGCAAAGAAAGGTAAAATGCCATATTGGTGACCGAATATCCCTTCCCCAAGCGTGTGCTTCTGCCGATCCCATCCCCGAATGTCAGTGGCTCACGGTTAAAATGAACGTGACGGATGACGAGATCGTAAACAAAAAATATCATGACATTCTCTGCAACATCCTACCCTCGGCGCGGCTTCAAAGAAGAACGGATTTTCCGACGGTGGAGGTGTTTCCCCGAGATATGTCATCCGATCATTTTGAATGGGAAATTAGAATTCCCGTAGAAAAGGAGAGAAAACAATGAACAAAATCGTATTGATCACAGGCGCCTCGAGCGGCTACGGAAAAGCAACAGCCAAGGCTTTTCAAAAAAACGGTGACACGGTGATTATGACTGCAAGAAATTCCGAAAGGCTGGAGGCGGCGAAACAGGAGGTGGGAGGCGATCTGGCATTTGTTATGGACGTAACCAATCCTGCGGATTGGGAGCGTGCCGTGGAGCTTGTCAAGAAGAAATACGGCAGGCTGGACGTCCTGGTCAACAACGCCGGTGGCGGCATTGCGATCAAGGAGGTCAGTGAGTTCACCACCGACGAGATAGATGCCACCATCAAGTTGAATCTGAACAGCGTGATCTACGGCTGCCGCGCGTTTGCCGATATGATGAAAGCGCAAAAGAGCGGAACGATGATCAATATTTCCTCAGTATGCGCACGTCAATGCTGGCCAACCTGGTCGGTTTATGCTGCGGCAAAGGCAGGGGTTCTCAACTTCTCCAAGGGAATGTATCTCGAAATGCAGCCCCACAACGTGCGGGTGAGCTGTGTTGTCCCCTCGTCTGCAAGCACGGGCTTCCAGAGTGCCTGCGGAATTGGCGAGACAACCGACCAACTTCTCCCCGAGGATATTGCAGAGACGGTGCTCTATATCGCAAACCTTCCTCAAAGAGCCGTTGTGGAGGACGTGACCGTTTGGGGAATCGACAAGCAAATCAATCCGCTGTAAGGTGTCGGGTATGCAAGAACTTTTGATAGAGGCCGAAAGCCTGAAAAACAAGGGCGGCTGGCTGGTTGACAGTGCCTCAATGGAAACGCTCCGATCGGCATATCTGATGGCGCACGGCATGGGTGTTCCCGTTGCCGATGCATATGATACCGTTGAAATTTCACGCGATGGCAGCTACTATATCTGGGCACTGACACGCGATTGGACGGCAACGTGGGATATTGCCGATCCTGCCGGAAAATTTGAAATTCTGATTGACGGGGAGCCGTTATCTCAAACGCTCGGTACAAACGGCAAGGAGTGGTCCTGGCAGCTTGCCGGTCAGCGATTCCTTTCCAAGGGAAGCCATACCCTGGCACTGCACGATCTCACAGGCTTCAACGGCAGATGCGATGCAATTTATATCACGGCAGAGGCGGTGTGTCCCGATAGCAGTCGGGATGGCATGAATCTCTTGCGGCAACGCCTGAATTGGAAAGAGATCCGCACCGCAAAAAAGCAATACGATCTGGTGGTTGTCGGGGGCGGCATTGCAGGAATCTGCACGGCTTTGGCGGCGCTGCGGCGGGGATGCAGGGTTGCACTGATCAACGATAGACCCGTTCTCGGCGGATGCAATAGCTCCGAGGTGCGCGTTTGCATGGGCGGTCAGATCGGACATGCGCCGTATGAGCGCATTGGCGACGTTGTGCGCGAAATTGCACCCGTTATGGGGTATCCTAAAATCTACAAGAAAGAATACTTCGAGGATGCGAGAAAGCTTTTCGCATTTGAGGCGACCTGCTGCGAGGATGACTCGTGTGAGGTGGATATTCTGCTGAACGAAGCCGTTCTGGAAATCGAGAAGGACGGAAATCGAATAAGCTCGGTCATCTGTACCAATACGCACAGCGGTGCGAAAACGAGGGTA
The DNA here is from genome assembly GCA_905201895.1 of uncultured Eubacteriales bacterium. Taxonomy (GTDB): domain Bacteria; phylum Bacillota; class Clostridia; order Oscillospirales; family CAG-272; genus UMGS1865. Next base: position 15,268 of record CAJKPX010000011.1, read on the forward strand.
TCCGGTAAACTCTTTTCGGATTGCAGCGGTGACGGCATTCTGGCGCGGCTCGCGGGCGCAGAGGTGATGTACGGCAACGATGCCAAGAGCGAATTCGGTGAAAAATTGGCTCCGAGCATGCATCAAAATCGCGTAATGGGGCATTCCATCCGTTGGTATTCCGAGGAACGGAATTCCCCCCGTCCCTTTCCCGACCTTGATTGGAAGCTGCCCTTCGACGATGCGTCCTGTCTGCATTGCTTTTCGGGAGATTGGGAGCAGGAGACCGGGTTTGACCGCGATATGGTAAAGGACATTGAGTATATCCGCGATTACGGTCTGCGAGCGATCTATGCAAATTGGTCCTATCAGAAAAATCATTGCAGAGAGAAAGAGCAATTTGCGAATTGGCAGCTCGAATGGGTGTCGGCTTGTGGTGGCAAACGCGAAAGCTACCGTGTGAAGGGCGACTACATTCTGACGCAAAGAGATTTCGAGCAGGAAATCGACTATCCGGACGCGACCGCAAGGATTACGTGGGGGATTGATCTTCATTATCCAGAGCCTACGAACGCCGAACGCTTTGGCGAGGCATTCCGTTCCTTTGCCTACCATTTGGGAATTCCGTTTGCCTGCCCCGTTCCGTACCGTTGCCTCTATTCAAAGGATATTGAAAATTTATTTCTCGGCGGTCGCTTGATCAGTGCAAGTCACGTTGCGTTTTCGGCAATCAGGGTGATGCGAACGCTGGGAATGCTTGGCGAGGTCGTCGGCATTGCTGCGTCGATATGCAAGAAACATCTATGCGACCCCAGGGATATCTACCTTGGTCATTTGGAGGAATTGAAGGAAGAAATGAGACAGGGTGTCGAAATTCCGGCTGCCTTTGCGTGCGGCGGTATTGATGACCGCGAATCCTACCACTTCAAGGACATCGGATGGTGGCGGTTGAAAAACGGAATCTGTACGGACAGATTACACAGACCGCGAAATCCCGAACAATCGGAAATCGAGAAATTCAGATATTGCGTGGATAGCCTCGGCATTGAGCATCAATATCCCATGCCCGAAAAATGGGAGCTGAAATAACCGACGCTGCCCCCATCCCCTCATCTTTGCCGATCGGACCAACAATCAAGCAAGCTCATCGGCGCGCGTGTCACGCAGAAAACAGGCAATATCATTCCGATATCAATCGGTTTGATATTGCCTTTTGGTTTTATGATTCTAATAATGTTGTTTTGAATTTACCCGGGGTAAGACCTGTTTTTTGCTTAAAAAATCGAACGAAATAGCTCACGTCGTCAAACCCGCATTTTTCTGCGATCTCCGAAACCGTATAATATCCGCTGTTCAGATATTCCTTTGCGTAATATAGCCGTATAGAATCACGGTATTGTATCGGTGCTTCCGAATAAATCTTTTTCCATTCCCGCCTGAAATTCGTCACACTCATATTGGAAATAAAAGCCAAATGCTCCAAGGTTATGGGGTCCTTGAAATGTTGCTCAATATACTCCTTGGCAGGAAGCAATCTTTGATAAAGAACGGAATTCTGTTCCTTTGTATACTCAAAATAGAACTGCGAAAGCAGCTCATAAAGATAACCCACCGATCGCATTTCATAGCCTGTCTTTTGGGGAGCCCATGCACCTATCAATTCTTTTAAGATCCGCTCGATCTGTTCCGGATTTTTTCCTTGCAGCAGACAGTACGGTTTTTCTAACGCGTTCAGATCAGACGAATTCTCGTGAATATCAAAATTTACGGTATAGTGCTTAAATTCCTTTTCTGTAACAATAGAATAAGCGCAATTGGGAGAAAGAAACAGTGCATCACCGTCTGTGATCGTGATGCGCTCGCCTGTGAAAAAACGATACTCTGCTTTTCCGTTTAACACATAAACGATACCGTAATGACCTCTTCCGGAAGGATACTCGCACCTGTGTACGCGATCCAAAATGAATTCATGAGCAAGCTGTATTTTTTCAATATCCAAATAGAAATCCTCTGAAAACATCATGATGCATCTCCTTTTTCAACAGATCAAGTATAGCACAGACTCCTGTTTTTGTCAAGCAGCAATGGACAGATTGTCCTATAAGCGGTCATATTATTCCTTGATTTATGATGCTTTTTATGCTAAAATGCTATAAAAAGGAGGAGCTAACAATGAAAAAAGCAAAAATCGCCATTGTAGGCTTGGGTCACTATATTTACTTCGACCAATTTGAGGGGCTTCGTGAGGAGCTCATGCAGAAAAGCGAGCAGTTCAAATCATATCTTGATCCCGATCTGTGCGACGTTGTCGACCTCGGCTACGCTGACTGTGTCGACAATTCCTTTGAGGCGGTCAAAAGATTAAAAAAGGAGGATGCCGATCTCCTCTTTATTATTCTCTCAACCTACGTCCCCTCTGCGGTTGCCGCCCCCTTTGCACGATATATAGATATTCCGCAAATACTTGTGGGAATTCAGCCCCTTGACCATCTGGATTATACCCACACGACCACCTATATGCAGCTTTGCAACGACGACGTATGCGCCATGCCCGAGATTGCGGGCGTATATGAGCGGCTCGGAAGAAAAATCCCGCCCTGCATCGTGGCATCCGCCTCACAGAACGAAAAAATCAAAAAGCAGGTTTCCGAATGGATCGCGGCGGCGACGGCTATGGCGGGCTTCAAATATGAGACCTTCGGCTATCTCGGACACACCTACGAGGGAATGTACGACATGCACACCGATCCCACCGCCTTCACCGCCGCGTTTGGCTCTCACGTAAAGATGTTGGAGATGTGTGAGCTGGCAAGGCTCTCGGATGCAGTCACAGATGAGGAAATCAAGGAGCAGATCGAGGAGATCAAGGGCGCGTTTGAAATATGCGATCCGTCTATCGACCCCTTGACCGATTTTGTAAAAGAGGAGGATCTTTCCTATTCCGCAAGGCAGTCGGTAGCGCTCAAAAAGCTTGTAGCAAATAACAGCTTAACGGCACTTGCCTATTATTACAAGAGTGAGCCGAGCAATCCTTATGAGCAGTTAGCGGCAAATCTGATTATAGGAAACACACTCCTGACCTCCGCCGGCATTCCTTTGGCGGGAGAAGCCGATCTCAAAACCGCCGCCGCGATGCTCATTATGAAAAACATCGGCGGCGGAGGCTCGTTTGCGGAGATACATCCCTTTGATACGGCGGACGATGTGGTTCTCATAGGACACGACGGTCCTCACAACATCGCCATTGCCGAGGGCAAGCCGAGACTTCGAAAGCTGAAAAAATATCACGGAAAATCGGGAAGCGGTATCGGAGTGGAGTTTTCTCTCAAGGCAGGACCTATCACCATGCTCAGCATCAACGTTGACCGAAACGGAAAATTCCGTATGATCGCGGCAGAGGGAAGGTCGATTGCGGGAGATATTCCGCAGACCGGTAATACAAATACCCGAGTAAGCTTCGGCGGCGACATTTGCGCTTTTCTTGCCCGTTGGTGTGAAGCGGGACCCACACATCATCTGGCGCTCGGTGTGGGGCATCATATGGAGACATTGCGTAAATATGCAAAGATCAGCGGCATTGAATTGATCGAGGTTCGCTAATATGAAAATCAAAGATAAAATTCTTCTAGATCGGAAGGGACTGGAGAAGGAAGGCCCTATCAATATTGTAGTATTTGGAGATAGCGTTACTCACGGCGCTCTCTGCGGCTGTTTCAACTACGAAACGGTCTATTGGAACCTGCTCAGGCAAAAGATCTGTGCCATTCGGGATTACGTTCCCGTGAACGTGATCAACGCGGGAATCGGAGGAACCACCGCAAAAAGCTCTTTGCGCCGTTTGGAAAGTCAGGTCCTTTCTCATTCGCCCGATCTTATAATCGTTTGCTTCGGGTTAAACGATATTAACGGCACGTTGGAGGATTATCTTTCTGCTTTGGAGATCATATTCAAAAAATGCAAAGAACAATGTGAGACAGTTTTCTTGACTCCGAATATGCTGAATACCTATGTTGCGGAGGATACCCCAAAAGAACATATTGAATACGCAAAAAAGACAGCGGAATATCAGACAAACGGAAGGATGGATCTGTATATTCATTCTGCGACAAAGCTTGCACGCGACATTGGTGTTGAGGTATGCGACTGTTATTCAATGTGGAAGGAACTTAGCAAAACCGAGGACACAACAAAGCTTTTGGTAAATCGCATCAACCATCCCACGCAAGAAATGCACAAACTTTTTGCCGATGCGCTGTTTGAGACAATATTTAAGGGTGCAGATATGTGCAAATCAAAAAATAGCGAGACCGCTATGTATCAAAATGAAAGGAACTGAAAAATGTTTAAAAGCGTTACATTAGAATTGAGCCTAAAGCCTTTTAAGCAAACCGATGACGCATATATTCGTGACGTTTGCAAACAAGTATATAAACAGTGGCAGGCATTACTGAAGGATCGCCAAGATATTTCCATCATGCTATGGACGGCAGACGGCTCTGAGATCCTTGACTATGCGGGACGACTTGAGGACGAATTTGAATGGTGCAGATTTTTAGGCGTTGCGAATTGCCCTATGATCAAAGAGGGGGAACACACCTCTATATCTTCACATGTGCGCAGACAGAACTACATGGAAAACGCCCCCCGAATGACGTATGCCATCTTAAAGAAAATTGTCGAAGCCTTCAAGAAAGAGGGCAAGCTTGCTTTTCCCGATAGTGCGATACGTGTCGGCGCAACCTTTGATATAGGCCCTGAATTTGCGATTTCGGATTTCAAATATAATCGACACAACGAAATTTGCAGCGGTGAAAAGGTCGCGAACTTAGGCTTTATAGATGCTACGGCGAGACTGAATGCAGATGACAGATATTACGCTTCTTACCCAAACGGAATTCCCGACGGTGAGCCATTTGGCAGATTTCTCGGCAAGCAGGCAAATTGCTTTCTAAAGGATATGGGCTTTGATTATCTTTGGCTCTCAAACGGTCTTGGCTACTCCGCAGAGCCCTGGAAAAAGACAGGAAAAATATTTGACGGTGAGAGATATTATCCGGAAAAGCTTGCCCTTACAAAGCAACGTGTTTTTGAATTTTGGAAGCTCTTTCGAGAAGGTTGTCCCGATATTCCGGTTGAAACGAGAGGAACAAACAACTCGGTTGGAATAGATTTCGCAAGCGATGCCGTTCCGCTCTACGATATATACAACGCAAATCTCAATATTACAGCGCCGCCGAACTCCCCTTGGGCAGCACTCAACGATGATTACGGTCTTGAAATGATGGGACATATGACCAGAGTCGCAGAGCTTCCCAACGAGCATTTTCCCTTCCGCTACTATCTGCACGATCCGTGGTTTATGAACTCACCTTGGTATGACAGATACGACGGTACACCCTGCGATATTTATCTGCCAATGGCAATTTCTCGCCTTGACGGTGACGGAAGCGTCATGACGTCAAACAAGTTCAATATTCTTACCGTCGATAATTCATACGGAGATATGCCTGATTCCTGCGCAAATGAGGCTATCCCCCATTTTCTCAAAGCAGAAAAGGATATGCCGGACGAGCCTGCGCCATTCGTTTGGATCTACCCTATGCGCGAATATACTACCTCCTGCAACGCCGAGCTTCTTCGCGAAATGAATATGGGCGACAATTTTATCAGTAGCGCTATCAATGACGGATTTCCTCTTTGCTGTGTCGCTTCCACGGATAATTTTCTGCTCCATGACGTATCGGTCTATAAAAAATGCACCCTGATCTCTCCCGCTCCCGAAAGCGAAGATGTGCTTGAAAAGCTCCAAGACCATGCAAATAAAGGTATCGGTGTTATTATTTACGCAACAGAGGATCAATTGAAGAAAATCCCCGATTTTTGTAATCTGACAAAGATCAATATTGAGACTGAAGGAGCATCTGCACTTCGTCAAGCTGCTGAAAGGTACGGTTGGTATATTCGTCACGACAAGAGAGCAGATGATATCAAGCCACCGACAATTGCCATCTCCAGATTTGAAAATGCTCATTTTATTTCTGTCTACAACGCAAACACCACCACCGACACTCTGCTTCACACCCCTTTAGGCGCTCCGATCCTTCTTGGGTGTGAAACCGAGATCAAAGACGGCTTTGCCTCATACCGATTTGCACGTGCGGAGCATCGCGAATGCAGAATTTTCGTTGAACAGCAAAGCGGTTTGATCTCTTGTCGCGAACAAGCCCCCGGGAATAATTACTACCGCCGCGCGATCTGTATAAAAGGCTTAAAGGATGCTACTGTCAGACTTTTCAGTGAACCAGGCTGCCCCTTTGCTGCATCAAACGCGAAAAGTAGTAAGCTTTACAGATTCGTGCTTGACGAACGATTCCACGAGGTTGAGGACGATGTTTACGGAAAATATCTTTTGGGTGAGCATATCAACGGAAATATTTATTTCTTAATGGGACGCAAATGCTAACCACCCATTGTTCGGTTTGGGTCGTATGGTAAGGCATCCGTTAATAGCTGCCGTCCTTTCTTGACCACATCCGTGACCGAGCCGCAGCGGGACCTTCGACGGTCCAAAAAATGCAAAATGGAATAAAAACGTTGTCCCCATTGTAGTACGCCAAACAAGCGTAATACAACGGGGACAACATTCTTTTGTTCTAAAAATGGGATTCTATTATATTGGATTTCCCATAAAATCAACCCACTTTTTGTTGTGCGGATCAATACATATGAGCATTTTATTAAGGTCGGTGTCAAACACCTGCTGACCAAGAGAGGGGTAGTAGGAAAGTCTCTCTTGCGTCGTACACATACTCTTATGCGCGTTGTTTCGTGTGATAAAGCCCGATCCTGATCCATCATTCTCCCAGAGTTGCGTATCTACGGAGTTTATCGCATTCCAATCAGGCTGCGCCGTATATTGAATATTTCCTCTCCATGTGCCGGGGATCTCCTCACGCATACAATCGCCAAGCTTTCCACCCGGAGTATGCTTTTCAACGCGTTCGATGTTGAAGCTGATCATCGTTACCTCTTGGTTGCCGATCAGGCGACCACCGCCTCTTTTATCATCGCCGCACCACTTGCCGAAATACGGAAGATGAATATTGCGTTCATCCAGACAATTGATCAGCGTGATCGGATGATTGGAACCGCAATTGGATTCGTAATTTCCAAAGGTAAAGCCATACACTCCCATTGAGCCCCCGCAATTGATGCATACAACGTGCTCGCCACCTACCTGAATGCCCTCATAAAAACCGATTGCCTGCACGTTCGTATAATTGCTATACATGTAATTGCTACCATCTGTCATCGTAAGACCGATGCAGCCCGGAACGGGAACCTTTGCCGCAACGTTAAGACCTACCGCACTATCGGGCGCGATATCGTCTCCGTATGAAATCAGCACCATATTTTTTACCTCTGCGCGATCCGTTCTGCGCAGATCTACACAACGAACGGCATGCTGATTGTTTGCAAGAATGATGACAATATTTTCGATATTTAACGAGGCTCCGTTCTGTATCCCGCGCTTCGTCCACTCGCTTCTCATGACGTCAGCCGACATATCCCCATCAAGCTCTTCCAACGCTTCTCGTCCCACGTAAAAAACCACACCGTTGTCATATCTGCGTTGACAGCCATATTCCAAATTCTGCCCCACTATCTTAAAATCCCTATGCCCATTTGGAAACCGCAAAGCTGTTTTGGGACCGTCATCTTTGAAATCGTAAAAAGAATCAATACGGTAAATACCGTTGAAAAAATATAAATTCTTATCATTTTTCATGCAATCGTCTATTGCGGATTGTATCACAAGCTCATCGTTCTTGCCCGTACAGACATAATCGCTGTTCTGTTTTGCAAAGTCAGTACTGTTTTGTGCAGACACACAGACAAAATCAATCATTTCACCCTCTCCTTTTACGATAACATGGATTCTTGATTTTTTAAGTTCATTGCTTCTTTTGAGGTGTGAAATCATTATACATGAAACGCAAGATAATGTCAACCAAAACAAACAATTTTATACTAAATTTTGTTGCCCCCTACTTGACCGCACCCGTGTCGGGCTACCCGCTGATCCGAAACGTCAAGCTTCCCATGACGAGGGTGCCGTAATCCCCAAATTGTAGGGACCGGCGTAGCGAAGCGGCGCGAGCGCAATGAATGACACCACAGTGTGGGGTCAGAACGCGAGCGTGACCGAGCCGCAGCGAGACCTTCGACGGTCCCAAAAATGCAAAATGGAATAAAAATGTGTCCCTATGATCGCACACTCGGCGAGTGCGTTATCATAGGGACTCCTTTATTGCGCGTAATGATTACGCGTTCTTTATTGTTCTATGGTTTCAAAAAAAAGCTCGAATGGTTTTCTGGCGTGGGGATGGAGCGTGCTTGGAGAAGGAATTGTTTTTTCATAAAAAATACAAATCTTATTCCCAAGCAATGCAATATCGGAATAGCCGCCAAACTCGGAAACGTATATGCTTGTGCAGGTTTGAAATCGGTCGCTTGATATTTTCACGGTGAGATCTTTTCTGTCGGAAACAGAATGACAGTTTGAATGATATATTTTGCCGTTTTGATGCGTCATACTTCCCATGCACACGGGGTCAGGCAGATGATCCTCAAAGCACAGCTCCCGCCAATCTGCGATGCCGTTCACACTTTTTGCCAAGGCGCGTTTTTTGAGCTTGCCCTCATGACGAATTGAGATTAAAATCTCATTTTCCGCAGTAACCGCCAATGCACATTCGCTCGGGTTTTGTAACGCATCCGGGAAAATAATCTCTCCTACCTTCCAGGTTGCACCCCTATCATCGGAATAAAGCGTGGAGATAAATGACGGACGGTGACTTTGTTCATTTTCCTGATTATATGCGAACCAAACAGGCACCAAAAGCCTGCCATTGTGAACAATGCCGTGTCCCGGACCTACTGCCACCACATGGTAGCAAAAGCCCACGCTGCTTTCAAAATCCACCCTTTCGGCTTCACCAAAGCTCTTGCCGTCATCCTCACTGACGCGCTTCCATATTTCTTTATAGTTTTTACAATATAGAAAAACAAGTCGTTCTCCGTCCACAAACATAACGGGGTTGTTGAGTGTGCATCCGCCGCTCTTTATCAAAAGCACCGTTTGCCACGTTTTCCCCTCATCCTCGCTCCTGGCAATCTTAATATCAATATTCGCCCAATCGCTTGCGCTTTCTCGACACTCACAGTAGCGGAGTAGGCTTCCCTGCTCGGTTGCTACCATTCCCGGAATTCTAAAATCGGTATAATTCCCGATTGCTTTTTCCACAATCATTTCAAAAATTCCTTTCCTGCAGAGTCGGAGGATATTGCCTTTTTTCTATATCATGTTCACATGCTATTTGTTTTCCTTCAGCAGCGCCGAAATTTGGGCTCTGTAATGCAGAAACTCCTCCTGATTCGGGGTGATCTGCAGCACGTAGTTGATCCTTCCAAGCAAGCGCGAAAGGTAGTGAAACGGCTCCTCCGAGCTGCCGATGCGCAAGAGGTGCCCCTGCACGCCGAATTTTTGACAGTAAAAGACCTCTTGGCGCACCTGCCTTCGATAGTCCTTTGGCGTGTTGATTTTTTCATTCACCACAACGCCCGTGACTGTTTTTTTATCCCCACCGCCAAGGCAGCGCGTCTTTCTCTCGTTGAGGACGAGCCCCAAGGACATCAGCTTGCTCCTGACGAATTTGATCACCTCGTCCTCGTCAAAGCTTCCCGAGAACGCCATATCGTCGCAATAGCGGGAATAGCCGATCCTGCGGTCCTTGCACCACGCACCAACTGCTTGGTCGAACTCGCGCATGATGATATTGGATATGACGGGCGACGTTGGAGCGCCCTGCGGAAGGGAGTCCCCCTTATAGCAGAGCAGCGAAAGCAAAATGCGGATCTGCTCGGAATATTTGCTTGACGGAAAAACCTTTTCCTTGACAAGGGAATAGCGGATGCTGTCAAAGAATTTGTAAATATCGAGCTTGAGCAGCTTTTCCTTTCCCACGTGGCAGATTGCGTTTTTTCGGATATTACTCGCCGGCTTATATGCCTTGGCGTAGACCGAAACAGGCTCATAGGCGAGCAGCTTCTCGGCGATCGCGCGTTGGATTTTCTTGAGCGGCTCGTCGGGAACCGAAAGGATACGCGCGCTCCCGTCGGATTTTGGAATGCTTTTGCTGTGATAATGCGCGTTGATGCTGTTGCTGACGGCATAAAGCGTTTTTGCCGATATGCCCAAATCAGTTTCGAGCGAACGCAATTCGGTGTATACGATCATAGGTGGTCTCCTGAAACAATACAAATTGTATAATGAGGTGCGCAGAAGTAATGATATGCGGCGCAAGCCGCATATAGCGCACTCCGTGCGCGACTTACTGCAAGCACTCTCATTTGAGCGCGCGAATACGAGGGGATTGCCTGCAGGGAGCGACTCGCTCCCCGTTCGATAAAAAATCGAATACGCTATTGTTTTACAGAGTACGTATATATACTACATCACGGTTCGCGTTTTGTCAAGTGGCAATTTCTTTTTTCGCTGCAAAACGCAACCAACACCCAAAAATACCCGCAGAGCTCCGCCACGTGCGCGACTGTCGCGCGGATCAGCGGACATCGGGTGTCGGACTGAGGCATTCGAGGGACTCTGCGAAAAGCGCATAAAACGGGAGTGAGTCTCCATGCGGATTGCATCTGACTCACTCCCGTTGATCGTTACTGATCCCGATAGGCGCGCGGGGAGACCCCTGTGACCGATTTGAATTTTTTGGAGAAGTAAACGTAGTCGAGGTAGCCGCATTTCTCGGCAATTTCGGCAAGCGAGAGCTCGTTTTTGTAGACGTCGATGAGAAAGCAGGCGTGGCGAATGCGGATGTCGGTCAAGAGTCCGTGCGGCGTTTTTCCGGTTGCCTGCTTGAACAGCGCACGGATATAATCCTCGGAGTAGCCGCTCTGAACGAGCAGCTCGGTGGGGTTGGTTTCGGCATCCAGCGCTCGTTCTGAAAGTTTGGCAATGATCTGCCCCAGGCGGTCGGAGGGACGCTGCTCGGCTCCGAGTCGCTCGGTCAGAAGGGTGATATACGCCGTGCAGAGCGCAGAGACGTATCGCGGGCTTCCGTATCGGTTGCGGTGGATCAGCTCAGCAAGCGCGCGACCCTCGCCTGCCTCGTTATCCGAAAGCGCGACCACAACGGCGGTGTGGAGATAGCGGTCGAAATCGCCCTCGACCGAAATGTTGCAAAATCCGCGCTCGGAGCACGAGCCGTGACGGACGCCGGGGGGCACGATGATCACGCTCCCACGCGAGAAGGGTACGTTCCCCTGCTCGGTACGCATGTGCCCCTGCCCGTCGAGGTAGAGCATGATCTCATATCGCCTGTGCGTGTGCATCGGATATTGCACAACACCTTCCTCGGTTCGGCTGATTCGGTAGTCCATTTCATCACCCCCAGGTCATTATAACACAAATCTATCTTTTATACAAGTTCTTTTATCAATTATTCTACCCGCAGACCCCTGTTGGATGCTATAATTGATGTATCAAGAGCAATGGAGGAGACTATGAAAAAGATCAAGGGATTGCAGCGCGGCATGGGAATTGGCGGCTGGCTGACCAACTATAAGCGCTTCAATGTGCTTCCGCCCGAGCGAAGAATGCAGATCACGGTTGGGGATATGGAGCATTTTGAAAGCTACATCACAGAGGCGGACGTTGCGTATATCGCATCCTTGGGAATGGATCATATTCGGCTCGGTTTTGACCAAATCGTGCTCGAGGAGCGCCCCTATGAATATCGGAAAGCGATCATCGAGCTTCTGCGTAATTTCGTGAGCTGGTGTCATCGCTACGGTCTGCGTCCGATTTTGAACATGCACAAGGCGATCGGCAACTATTGCGACATCCTCGAGGAGCGAGGGCTGATGCAGGACGCCGCTCTGCAGAGTCGCTTCATTGCGCTCTGGGAGTATCTTGAGGACGTTTTTGCAGACGATCGCGAGGTCGCCTTCGAGCTGCTCAACGAGGTGGTCAACGCCACGGCGGAGGAATGGAATGCCCTCGCCGAAAAAACAATTGCCGCAATTCGCGCAAAAAACAAGGAACGCCTCATGATAGTCGGTGGTGTAGAATGGAACAATCCTCCGGCACTCCCCAAGGTAAAAGTGTATAATGACGAAAACATCATTTATACTTTCCATTGTTATGCGCCGCACGAATTTACGCACCAACAGGGCGTCTTGAAGGCAGGTTCGCTGTTTTATAACAGAAAAATGCCATACCCTTGCGACGATATCGAGCGTTACAGAGATTATCACAGGGTTGTCAACGGTAAGAACAAATATGAAGAATATGACAGAATGAATATAGACTTTTTGCGCGATTATTTAGCCCCCGCAAAGGAATTTATCGAAAAGCATCCCGACAAAATCCTTTGGTGCGGCGAGTTCGGTACCATTCGCCACGCCAAGCTTGAATGGCGTGAAAATTGGATGCGGGATATGATCGCAATTCTCAAGGAATGGGACATTCCGTATTGCGTTTGGAATTATTTAAGCACGCCCAATGACGGAAATCGCTTCAGCCTCGTGGATGATGACACACGTATCATTTTGAGCGAGGAGCTGCATCGGATCATTCTGGGAGAGAGCAAATGACTCCCGTTGCTTTGATTCTACTGACAACGAGTATTCTGCTCTCCACGGGGCGCAATCTGCTCTCCAAGCGCCTCTCGGGGCTATCGTTCGGTAGCCGACGCTTCTTTCTCTGTCAAGGCGCGCTTTTTTTCAGCGGCGGTGTGGCGGTCCTGCTCTTTGGAAGGGTCACGTGGCAACTGCCGTCGGGGCTCACCTGCCTGCTTGCATTGCTCTACGGCGCCCTTCTGATCGCGGCGCAATGGTTCTACACCGCGGCGCTCTCGTCGGGAAACGTGGCGCTCTGCTCCACGGTCTATTCAATGGGCTTTATTCTCCCAACCCTCTCAGGGGCACTTCTCTGGAACGAGTCGTTCTCCCCCCTCGACCTTTGCGGGGTCCTCTGCTCGGTGGCGGCAATCCTCTGCTCGGGCTTGGTGGGGAGGCGGCGGGATACAGAGAAAGGATACCGCTATTTTCTCCCCCTGACCGTTGCAATGCTGGCATCGGGGGGTCTTGGCATCGTGCAAAAGACCCAGCAGCGCTCGGACGTGGCGGGTGAGCGCGGCGCGTTTTTGCTGATCGCCTTCCTGATCGCGGCAGGTGCTTCGGTTCTTGTCGCTCTGCTGCTCGGACGGCGACAGGGCGCAAGCAGGGATGCATCCTCCGCCGCTCTCATGCGCTCAATGCTCGGCACGGCGGCGCTGGTAGGCGCTTTTTTTGGATGCTGCAACCTGCTCAACACCCTACTCGCGGGGATGCTGGATAGCGCGATCTTCTTTCCCACGCTCAACATCGGCGTCATTCTGATCAGCACAGTCACGGCAATCCCGATTTATCGGGAGCGACTGAAGAAAAAGGATCTTTGCGTTTTGCTGCTCGGCATCGGCGCGATTTTACTGCTCAATTTCGGGTAAAAATGCAAGGGATGTCGACATGCGTTTTTTTATAAAAATCAAGACATAGGGGCTGCGTCATTGGCGCAGCCCCTATGCAAAAAAGCCGACGGTAGGCTTTTTTGACGCGCGTTATTTGCGTTTTTTTGCTCGTGAAGCGAGCAAAAGCAAAAACGACGGGGGTGAGTCAAATGCATTTTTTGCATTTGACTCACCCCCAAAAATCGCTTTCAACGCCCCCGCTCTATCGCAGGGTGATCGAGGCGAAATAGTCCTGCACTTGTTCGGTGCTCCATTCCCTTTTCTCGAAATAGAAGGAGATCGCAAGCCCTTCCTGTTCGAGGAAAAGCGCCACGGATGTCTCGAAGCGTTTATAGCCCTCGCTGTAGTAGCTCTTCACCGCTGCGGGATATTCCGCATTGGCGAGGTGCAACGTCAAATAGGTTGCATCTTCTATGGTAAAAGGCTTGATATTGGGCGCCGCAGACTCAAAATTCTCGGCAAGCGCTGCAACCTGTTCGGGCGACAACAGCCAGTAGATGACTTTCACGCGTGTTCCGTCGCTGTCCTGAAGAACTTTAGACAACCGACATTGATCACTGTCGTTTGACCTGCCATACAGTGTCATGACGAGTAGATTCCCCCAAGCCATATCGCCGTTGTAGCACGTAGGCAGATCGCGATCACGCATGGACAGGATCCATTTGTCAATATCCCAATAGTAGCAGTAGCCGATCTGCTTTTGACCCTCAAATTCTGCCACGTCCACGTGCTCGATCCACGTTTGGTAGGCAATTTGGCTATCAAAATCGATGTAACCGTAATAGGGACCGTCCTTGCAGACATGAACAGAGGACTCAAGCAAGGCATCAATTTCCGCTTGGCTCATGGTGTCGGCACCCGTGGTGGAGTCGTCCCCGTTCGGGGGATCGTTTGCGGCAGGGGTGCAGGCGGTGAGCAAAAGCAGACAGACCAACAGCATACATAGCAGTTTTTTCATAAGGGTTCTCCTTTCGTTTTGTGGGGGTATCTGCGCCCCGATTTCGTCTCCGCGCCCGTGGTGGTGCCCGTTTGTCTGCTCTGTCTCCCTTCTCTGCGGCGCGGTTTCGTCGGTTCTTGTTTAATTCCGCCAAATAATAAGTAAAAGAATTGTTTTTTTGTTGCACTTTTATTATATCAAAAATTCCTTTTTTTGTCAACCGGTTTCAATGTATGTTTGCGGAATGCTCATAGAATATTCATTTTTCTCAATGCGCCGCACCTTAGCGACACACAAGGCATTGTCGCGCACGAAGTTGCGAAAGATCTTCTAACCTCAAAAAATGAAAGCCGATGCGCATTGCATCGGCTTTCTCTGATCAATTTGATTTAATTTGAGGATTTTTCATCGTCCTTTACGTACTCCAGAATGTCGCAAAGCTCGCATCCCAACGCCGCACAAATGCGGTCTAAAATGTAGCTGTCATACCGAATGACGCGATTTTTGTAGTATCGGTCGATCGTTTGAAATTTGACCTCGGTTCGCTTGGCTAACTCATACCGCGTGATGCCGCATTTGTCCAAATACCGATCAATCGTCAATCTTACCATCAACATCCCTCCCTCAATATATATTTTATCTGATATATACCTACTTGACAATTTCTCTATTTCGGTATATACCTATATAAGTATATATCAGAACAAAGGAATTGATTTTACATTTCGTTACGGTTTATTCCATGCAATGCACACGGATCGACAATCTTTCCTTTTCGCTTGCTATTTCGTTTTTTTTATGATATAATGATGGTAGACAAACAATAACACCATCCTCGGAAAGGATTTTGCAAGCATGAAACTGATCCATTGTGCCGATCTGCATCTCGATTCCCCGATGGAAGCCAATCTGCCCCCCGAGCGGGCACGCGAGCGCAAGGCGGAAATTCTCTCCACCTTTGCAAAGCTCGTTCGCATTGCCGACGAGGGCGGCGTCTCGGCGATCCTGATCGCGGGCGACCTCTTTGACAGCAACCACGTGACCAAGCGCACCGAGCACTACGTGCTCGATCTGATTGCCTCGCATCCCTCGCTCTATTTCTTTTATCTCGCGGGCAACCACGATCGCTCGAGCGGCATTCGCACGCTCGCCGACAAGCCCGACAACCTTTGCACCTTTGAGGACGGCTGGCGCTCCTATGCCTTTGGCGACGTAACCATCACGGGCAGCGAGCGTCCCGACCCCGACACGCTCTCGCTCGACCCCGATGCGCTCAACATCGTTCTGATGCACGGGCAGGAGGGCACGGGGCGCGGCGAGGACATCATCCGCTTCCCGCGCCTGAAGGGCAAAAACATCGACTATCTCGCCCTGGGACATCTGCACGCCTACCGCACCGCACAGATCGACGCGCGATGCACGGCATGCTATTCGGGGTGCCTCGAGGGCCGCGGCTTCGACGAATGCGGACAAAAGGGCTACGTCCTGCTCGAAGTCTCGGGAGGCAAGCTCACCCACAGCTTCGTCCCGATCGCGCGCCGCACGCTCCACACTGTCACCTGCGATATCACGGGATACGTCTCCCAGCTTGATCTGGAGAACCGTCTGCTCAACGCCACGTGCGAGATCCCCTCGTCGGATCTGGTTAAGGCAGTGCTTGTAGGCAAGGTCTCGGGCGAGGCGCAAAAGGACCTCACCCATCTCGCAGGCGTGCTCTCCGAGCGCTTCTATTTTGCCAAGCTCCGCGACGAGAGCCGACTCCTGATCAACCCCGACGACTACCGCCACGACATCTCGCTCAAGGGGGAATTCGTGCGCCGCGTGATGGCGTCCTCGCTCTCCGAGCTCGAAAAGGAGCGCGTGATCGCCTGCGGCTTCCGTGCCCTCTCGGGAGAGGAGGTGGGACTGTGAGACTGCTTCGCATTCACGTGGAAGCCTTTGGCATTTTGTCGGGTCTTGACCTCGATCTGCAAAAGGGACTCAACGTCCTGCACCGCCAAAACGGCTGGGGCAAGAGCACGCTCGCCGTGTTCATCAAGGCGATGTTTTACGGTTTGCCCGCCACCACCCGTCGCTCGCTCGACGAAAACGAACGCAAAAAATACACCCCCTGGCAGGGAGGTGCCTTTGGCGGCAGCCTCGAGTTTGAGGTTGCCGATGGAAAATTCCGCATCGAACGCTTTTTCGGCGCCAAGGAGGCAAATGATACGTTCGCCCTCTTTGATCTGACCACCAACAAGCCCTCCACCGCCTACTCTGCCGCGATCGGCGAGGAGCTCTTTGGCATCGACGCCGACGGATTTGAGCGCAGCACCTATCTCTCCCAGCGTCTGATCGCCGACAGCAAGGACAACAGCAGCATCGCCGCCAGGCTTGGAAATCTCCTCGACGACGTGGACGACATCGGCAGCTTCGACGAGGCATTTGAAGCGCTCGACAAGCGCCGCCGCTACTACGTGATGACGGGTAACCGCGGCGCGATCGCCGAATTGGAGCGCGCATGCCTGGAAAAGCAGGCAGAGCTTGAGCGTTGTCTGCGCATCCGCGAGGCAATGCAGGCGCAACAAACGCGCCGCGGCGAGGTTGCCGCTGAGCTGCAAAGCGTTCGTGCACGCATCGAGGAGGTGCGTTCCGCACTCGCCGAGGCGAGCCGCGCACGCGAGCACGCCGCGCTGATTGAGCAACGGGCGCGCATGAGTGCCGAGCTCGAGGCGCTCTCAAAACAGCAAAAAACACTTTCCGACCGATTTGGCGGTCGGGTTCCCACCGAGGACGAGCTCTCGCGTGCTCGCGCGCTCTACGAGGAAATCCGCGCCGACAGCGTGCGGCTTGAGACTCTCTCCGCACCCTCTGCAGACACACGAGCCCTCGCACAGCTTCGTGAGGAGTACCCGTCGGGGCTGCCGAGCGAGGAGGTGCTGGCAGAAGCGGAGGATGGGGTTGAGGAGCTGCGTCGCGTGGACGCACGCCGCGATGCTCTGATCGCCTCGCAAGGCGGTGACACGCTCGCCAAGGAATTTCCCTCGGGCGTTCCCACCGAGGAGCGCCTCAATGCCGCCGTGCAGTCGCTGGAAAACGCGAAAAACCTGCGTCGGGCGGTGGAGGGCTTGGCCGATGCGGCTCCGCGTCGCTCGCCGCTTTTGCCGATGGCATTGGCGCTGATGCCCCTCGGTCTGCTCATCGCACTTCTTTCGCTCCTCCCTGCCCTGCAAGCCCTTCTTCTGCCGCTTGTGGCGACGGGTGGAGTCTGCATCGCCGTTGGCGTCCTGCTTTTGGTGCTGGGTCTTTCGGCACAAGCCAAAGAGCGACGCCGCACCGAGCAGCTCGCCGTCAAGTGCCGCGAGTGGCAGGCTCGCATCGAACGCGAGGAGAAAACCGTGCGTGAGCTTCTGACCTCCTATCGCATGCCGATCCGCGACTCCGATCTCTCGCACGCGCTGGCAGGGCTTTCCTTGCTTGCGGCGCAATATCGGGCAGGACAGCAGGCACGTCGCCGCGTTGCGAGCGAAATTGCGTCACTCACCGAGCGTCGAACCGAGATCATCGCCACGCTCCAACGCTTCCTGCGCGCCTATCTGATCCCCCCCACCGACACGGGCGCATATCCGACCGCCATCCACAACCTCCGCCAGAGCACCGCTCGCCTGGCACGGCTGGAGGAATCCGAGCAGCAGCGCTCCGACGAGATCGCGTCGCTCCGCGCTGCCCTCAACCGCAAAAAGCAGACGCTTCTGCCCTTCCTGCACCGCTTTGACCCCGCCGAAACGCTGCGTGCGGGGGCATGTCTCGATCAGATCGCAGAAAACCGCACGATGCACGAGCGCATCGTCGAGCAGATTCACGAAAAGCATCGCGTGCTTGCCGCCTTCGTTGCCGAAAAGCATCTCGACGATCTGCCCACCGACGTTGATACGTCTGCCTACGAGCGACTTTCCGAGGAGGATCGGCAGCTGCACGAGCAGGCAGAGGCGCTGGGACGGCAATACACCGTGCTCGGCAGCGAGATCGACCGTCTCTCGGTGGATGCCGACCGTGTGCCCGAGCTCTCCGAGGAGCAGGTACGCCTGAAGGGTCGCATCGACGAGGCAAAGGCAAACGCCGCAACCGTGGCAAACACGCAGAAATTCCTCGAGGAAGCCAAAACCGCGCTCTCCACGCGCTACCTCGACGGCATGCAGGAGAGCTTCCGCCGCTATTTCACGGCTCTCACGGGTGCCGATGCGCCCGAATCGCTCATGGACACCTCCTTTGAGGTACGTCTGCGCGAGGGTGGACAGACCCGCACCATGGAGAGCTTCAGCCGAGGCTGGCGTGATGCGGTACGCTTCTGCGTCCGTCTCTCGCTCACCGACGCACTCTTTGCCGAGGGCGAGCGCCCCTTCCTACTCCTCGACGATCCCTTCGTCAATCTCGATGATGACCGTCTAACCGCCGCCCGTGCCCTGCTCGAGCAGCTCGCCGAGGAGCAGCAGATTCTCTATCTGGTCTGCCACAGCGACCGCATCTGAACGTGCAACCCCAATTGAAAGGAGCACTATATGAGCTACGCAATCGGAATTCAACTTCGGGAGGCAGACAAGACCTACCCCCAAACGGCAAGCCGCATGCTCGGCTCCGCGAAAATTCCGCTGGAGTGGGTGCTTGACGAGCTCTATGAAAGCGACCTCTTTTTCTGCCAGCTCAACCTTGCCGACCTCGCCCACCTCGATCCCCTGGGCAGGCTGCCGCACACGGGTTATCTCTATGTCTTTTTACAAATGCGGTCGCAGAACCGCGCGCCCTCGGCACGCGTGTTCTATTTTGACGGCAAGCCCGACTATTTTCTGTTCGACGCCAACGAAAACGTTGAGGGCTACGAGCACCTCATCCGCACCTATGCGATCGAATTTTCTGCGGTGGATGCAGATGCCGCCGGCACCAAGCTGCTCGGCGTCCCCAATCCGCGAGGTGGGCTCTCGGATGCCCCGCAGCTGCTTTTGCAGTTTGATCCGCGAGAGTCGAAAATTGAATTTCTACCCGACCTCGACGGCACGCTCTGCATCTTTTTCGGTCCCGAGGGCAGAGAGCTCGAGGGTGCCACCGCCGTGTTCGTACAGGACGAATAAAGCCGGGGGGTGACCGAATGCGTCAGCATTCGGGACACCCCCTTTTTTCTCTCTCAACCGGCACATATTTGTCTCATGCTATTGACAAATGGCACTTTTTTTGGTATAATCATTCTGTACAAAACGATTTTGTTCCAAACGGTTGACGCATGCGTTGCCGCTTGGCGGAAAGGAGTCGAACCGGATTGCAAAACAACAATCTTCCCAAAAAAATCCCCTCGCTTGTAAACGATACCGCAGAAACCGAGGCGGTCGCCTCTACGCCCGACACCGAGCGCGCGTTCTGGACCTTTTTCAAGCTCATGGACCTGAGCAAGTATTTTCGCGCGTATTGCTACAAGCCCGTGGTTGATCTCGGCTTTTCGCTCAATGAGATCGACGTGATGATCTCGCTCACCAAGCACCCCGAACGCAACACCGTGAAGGGCATCAGCGAAACGATGCACCTCTCGCGCGGCATGATCAGCCAGGCGGTTGAAAGCCTGCGAAAAAAGAAGCTCGTCACAGTCGATCACGACAAAAAGGACCGTCGATCGGTCCTGATTACCCTGAACGAGCTTGCAGAACCGATCCTTGATACGCTCAAGGACACCTCGATGTCCTTCGTGCAAAGCATCATCAACGGCA
Organism: uncultured Eubacteriales bacterium; assembly: GCA_905201895.1. Taxonomy (GTDB): domain Bacteria; phylum Bacillota; class Clostridia; order Oscillospirales; family CAG-272; genus UMGS1865. The sequence continues at coordinate 35,502 of CAJKPX010000011.1, forward strand.
TCCCGCAGGACCAGCTGCAGGAGGTCTACCAGGTGGTCACCCGAGTTTACACCAACAAAGAGAAAATGAAAGCACTTCCCCTCTCGGGAGAAGGCAATATTTAAGTCAGGAGGAACCGCCCAGGGCGGATATATCATTATTATGGCAGGTCATAAGAAAACAGAAAGAAAATATACCAAGATCGAGAGCATGCAGCATTTCGTGGAAAAGCTGGCGAAATTCGGTGACAGAACGGCTTATCGCTATTTCGACCGTCAGCGCAATCTCCTCTCGATCACCTATCGCAACTTCTCGACGAAATGCCTGCGCTTGGCTGCGGGCTACGAGGCAGCAGGTCTGGCAGGCAAGCGCATTGCAATCATCGGCGAGACCTCGGTGGAATGGGTGGCATCCTACGTTGCCGCGATTGCCGCAGGCGGCATTGCCGTTCCGATGGACCGTGAGCTCGACGTGGAGCAGATCAAGGGCTTCTTTGAGTTTGCAGAGGTCGACGCGGTGGTCTATTCGCACTCCTTTAACGAAAAATTTGCGGGTCTTGCAGTTGACCACCCCACCGTCAGAGTTCAGATTCCGATGGACCCCGAGCGCGGAACCTACGAGGACTGCGCCTCGATCCTGCCGCTCCAGAAGCTCCTTGACATGGGCATCGACAACCTCAAGGCGGGCTATCAGCTCCCCGAGGCGGGCGACCCCGACCGCATGACCGAGATGCTCTTTACCTCGGGCACCACGGGAACGAGCAAATGCGTGGCACTCAGCGAGCGCAACATCCTCGCCGCCGTGAACGCAGCCTGCGAAACGGTGGACTTCTCGGCAGACGATTCGATCGTCTCGGTCCTCCCGATCCACCACACCTACGAGCTCTGCATCATGCTCGCAGGACTCAACTACGGCATGAACATTGCCATCAACGACTCTCTCAAGCACGTGCTCAAGAACTTCGCACTCTTTAAGCCCACGGGTCTGGTGCTCGTCCCTCTGTTCGTGAGCACCATGAACAAGCGCATCTGGGAGGAGGCAAGAAAGGGCGGCAAGGATAAGGTCCTGCGCGTCATGACCAAGGTTTCCCGCGTGATGCGCGGCGTGAAGATCGACGTGCGCAAGCAGGTGTTCAAGCAGGTCACGGGTGCCTTCGGCGGCAATCTGACCAAGATCGTTTGCGGCGGCGCGGCGCTCAACCCCGAGCTGGTTGACATCTTCGCCGAGTTCGGCATCGACATCTACGAGGGCTACGGCATCACCGAATGCTCGCCTCTGATCGCCGTAACTCCCTACTATGCACCCAAGAAGGGCTCGGTTGGTCCCGCAGTTCCCTGCTGCGAGGTCCGCATCGACAAGGATCACCTCAACGACAAGGGCTTCTGGGAGGGTGAAATCCAGGCAAAGGGCGACAACGTGATGATCGGCTACTACAAGAACCCGGAGAGCACCGCCGAGATCTTTACCGAGGACGGCTGGTTCTGCACGGGTGACGTTGGATATATGGATGACGACGGCTACATCTACATCACGGGACGCAAGAAGTACGTCATCATTTCGGACAACGGCAAAAACGTGTTCCCCGAGGAGATCGAGGAATATATCGCTCAGCTTGAAACGGTTGCCGAAAGCGTTGTGGTTGGCAGAGAGGGAGCGGATAACACGCTCACGCTTACCGCGATCGTCTACCCGCAGCTCGACAGCTTCGAGGACCCCAAGGATCACGAGGCGATCGAGGAATGCATCAACGCGCAGATCAGAAAGCTCAACCGCAAGCTTGCTGCCTATAAGCAGATCCGCGCGGTTGAATTCCGCTACGAGCCGTTTGAAAAGACTACCTCCAAAAAGATCAAGCGCCACACCGTTTCGTAAGCACAGCCCCCATCAAACAGGCATGATTTTTATGAAATAAAAAAAGGAGAAAACCTCAAATGCAGGACCCTCAAATGCAGAATTTTTTCCACGACCTCATTCAACACGGCACCGATCTCGGACTGAAGCTGCTTGCATGCATTCTGGTTCTGATCGTCGGTAGGATCGTGATCAAATGGACAGTTAAGATTATGACAAAAAGCAAGTTCGCGCAGAAGAACGATAAGACCGTTGTTACGGTCCTCTCGCACTTCGTATCCGCCGCGCTCTACGTTCTGCTGGTGGTAATCATCATCGGAATTCTCGGTATCCCCACCGCCTCGGTGATCGCCGTGATCGCCTCTGCGGGCGTTGCGATCGGTCTGGCACTTCAGGGCGCATTGAGCAACATTGCAGGCGGCATCATGATCCTGATCCTGCGCCCCTTCAAGGTTGGTAACTTCGTTGACATCGGCGGCTATGCGGGAACGGTGACCGACGTTGGCATCTTCTACACCGTGCTCACAACCGGTGACAACAAGGTAATCACGATCCCGAACGGAACCGTGATGAGCAGCAACATCATCAACAATTCGGCAAAGGATACCCGCCGTGTGGACTTCACCTTCGGCGTTGCTTACGGCACCGACGTGGATCGCGTGAAGGAAATCCTGCTCGACGAGGCTGCAAAGCACGAGCTCGTGCTCAAGGACCCCGCTCCGATGGCGCGTCTCTCGGTGCAGGGCGCAAGCTCGCTCGACTTCGTGATGCGCGTTTGGGTCAATAGCTCCGATTATTGGACGGTCAACTTCGACCTGATGGAGCGCGTTACCAAACGCTTTGAGAGCGAGGGCATCGAAATTCCCTTCAATCAGCTCGACGTTACCATCAAAAAGTAATCAAAAGAAAAAAGGGATGTCTCAAGCATGTAATTTGAGGCATCCCCTCTTTCTCCATCCTCCAACGAAACGAAAAGGAGCATCTATATGACAAACGCACAATTGGCAAAACGCCTGGTTCGGGAATTCGCCGCCGACGGCGTGACGGTTTCCACCGCCGAATCCTGCACGGGGGGATTGATCGCCAAGCTGATTACCGACGTCCCCGGCAGCTCTGCCGTACTCATGGGCGGATGCGTCAGCTACACAAATGAGATCAAAATGTCGGTCCTCGGCGTTGACCCCGCGATCATTGCGCGTGACACCGAGGTGAGCCACGCCTGTGCCGCTGCGATGGCAGAGGGCGCAAGAGAAAAATTCGGTACAACCCTTGCCGTTTCCACCACGGGCTTTGCCGGCCCCGGAGGTGGCACCGAAGCCGACCCCGTTGGCACCGTTTATCTGGCGGTTGCCGCCCCGAACGGCACGCACACCGAGCGCTTCTCGGCTCCCGCAGGTGCAACTCGCTGCGGTGTCCGAAATGCCGCCGCACGGCGTGCGCTGGAGCTGTTGATCGAAGCAAAAGTTGCGAACAAATTGTAAAGTCGCAGGCGAAGGGGTGGATTTTTTCGGTCTTTTATGGTACAATAGAGAAAATCCCCCTCAATTCAACCGAAAGGACTCTGCATGAAGCGGATATTACTCATTTTTCTGGCGGTCCTCCTCGTCCTCTCGCTCCCATCCTGCATCACGCCGGATCCCAGCGACACCGAGCCGCCGACAGACCCACCAACCCAACCGAATACCGAGCAAGCAACCGCAGAGGGGCCCTCGCTCACGCTCCCGATCTGGAGCGATGCCGACGCCACGGCAAGCCTCTTTTTCACGGCAGGCGACACAATCGTGGACAGCTCCAAGCGCGAATATTCCTACGCCGAGATGTGCAGCGACCTTGCCGAGCTCACAGAAGCATACCCCAACCGATTCACCTATGAGAGCATCGGACAATCGGTGGCGGGGCGCGAAATATGGGCGGTATGCCTCGGAAATCCCAACGCGTCGCGGCAGATTTTGGTAAGCGCAGGCATTCACGGTCGCGAATACCTCACGCCGCTGCTCGCCATGAAGCAGCTCGAATTCTACCTGCGCTACTGCGAAACGGGTGCCTACAACGGCGTGCGCTATTCCGAGCTCTTTGACTCCTGCGCCTTCTACATCGTGCCCATGAGCAACCCCGACGGCATCATGCTCTCGCAGGCGGGGCTCGACTCGCTCACCGACGAGGCGCTGCGGCAAACGGTGAGATCTGTCTACGAGTCCGACCGCCGCAAGGGCTATACCTCGCAGGTAGACATCAACGAATACCTCAAATATTGGAAGGCGAACGCGCGAGGCGTCGACCTCAATCGCAATTACGACGCGCTCTGGGAGAATTACCGTGACGGCGAGCCCGAGCCCTGCCACAAGAACTACAAGGGCCCCTCGGCGGCATCCGAGCCCGAAACGCGTGCGCTGGTCTCTCTGACCGAATCACTCTCAAATCCCGTTGCAGTTCTTTGCATCCATTCCCAGGGCGAGGTGCTCTATTGGGATTGCGGTCAGCCCGAGCTCCTGCGCACTGCCACACAAGCATTCACAGTCGCAGTTGCTGAAGGTACGGGCTATGAGATGATCTATGAGGTCAACAATGACGCCTCCTTCAGCGATTGGTGCGCCTTAAATCGCGGGCTCATCGCCATCACCGTGGAAACAGGCAAGGGCTCCTGCCCGCTTTTCATCGACAAATTCACCGCCATCTGGTTCGATAACTACGACCTCCTTCCCCTCTCGGCATATTATTTTGTGGGGGATTGAGGTTTTTGCAGGGGGAACTTCTTGTTGAGAAATCGCAACGTTCCGTTGCTGTTCGAAGCCCGACGCAGGCGTCGCCTGCATCCGGCGTTCGGTTCCCCCTGCACCCCTTCAAGAACTTTCCCAAGGGTGGATCAAAACGTCAAGGAGATTGCCTTTGTCCCAAGCTGCAGATCCTTCCAAACGGGAAATAGCGCCGTCCTCTATGCGTCATCCCCCCCTCTGTCATACACAAAAACACAAAGGGAGAGGGGACATTCCATTCGGAATGTCCCCTCTCCCCGCATATTATGCGAAATTTTAATCAGAAGAGCTCGTTGAAGCTCTTGCCCTCGCCGCCGATATCGCCCAAGGTCTCATTGGAAACCTCGAACATGTGGATCTCCTCGTCGAGAAGCAGGATTACGTCAGAAACGGGCGTTTCATAAATCTTTTTCATCGCTGTTTTCTCCTTTCATCAGTCAAGGACGATGTCCACGTAGTGCGGAGCATGGTCACTGGAGGTGAGAGCGAAGCAGTCGTCAACTACCTTATACTGGTTAAAGGTAATGGTGTTCTCGCCGCATGCCTTGTAGAGCACGTGGTCGATGGCATCCTTGGAGGCGGAGCCGATCGAGGTTACGGTCTCGTAGCGAGTGTCACCCTGCTCGGGACGCGTCATGCCGTGCGTGGTAGCGCTGTCCACGTAGTCGAGCGCAATGTGACGAACCGCGTCAAAGTTGCCTGCATTCTCCGCAGTGGAAGCAGTACCGGTGAGGTATTTAACCTTCTCGTCAACGATGCTGTAAGCATAGCCGTTGGGATCTTCCTGATAGTTAGCCTTTTCAGCCTCGTCCAGCGTACTGTATTTCACAAGATGCTTGTAGATGAAGTCTGAGCCTGCTGCAACGGTGCCCATCGTCAGCTCCAGGCCAACAGGCGAGGAGTAGAGGTTAGAGTTGAAGTCACCGCCAACCACAACGGGGCAGGAGTAGGTGGTTTGCAGCGTCTTTACGAGCGCGATCAGCTTCTGACCGTTCTCATAGCGAGCCTGATTACCAACCGTTTCGTTGCCGCTTTCGCCGCCAACCTTGTTGTAGATCGAGCTTGCCTCGAAGTGGAGGTTTGCAACCGCAAAGGTCTTGCCGCCCTTGGTGAGCACAACGTACTGCGTGCCGTAGCCGCCGGTGCCCTGTGCATAGCCGCTTTCCTCAACGGTAAAGGTGTTCTTCTTAACGTAGATCGGGTTGCCCGAGTTGTTGGCAGCCTGATACTTGACGTAGTTTGCATCGAGCCACGCGCGGAGTTCTGCGAAATCCTCGCTTGTTGCGAAGTTCGCGCCGCCCTTACCTGCCTCTTGCAGACCGATCACGTCGGGCTGGTATGCCTTGTAGGTGAGGAGCATCAGGTCGGCTCTGTCGAGAACCGTGTAGTCCTGGTGGTAGGAATAGGTGAAGATGTTGTGGTACATCACGCGAATCTCGTTTGCCGCGGTGGTGTCAAGTGCATATTCGCCGCTTGCCGAGGGGATTGCGTCGGTCAGGTCGGTTGCGAGACCGAGCTTGGGCAGCATATATTCGTATGCCGCGATCAGACCGTAAGCAGTGTCGGAAACAACGAGGATGCCCTCGTTCGAGGTTGCGATGCTCCAGGTGCCTGCCTCAACAGCGGCGGGAGCAACGTTGAACACGATATTGCCGTTCTCCGCGAGCGTTGCATTTGCGCCCATCGAAGCGAGCTTCTTCTGGAGCATTTCCGCAACGTTCACTGCGCCAACCGCGTTCGGGTTGTAGCCAACCACAGGAGCTGCGCCGCCAACGTTGGTTGCAGCGAGGTCGCCCAGATCGGTCTTATCGTAGGTGTAGATCAGGGTTGCGCCCTTGAGAGTTTCCTCATCCTTCACAACCGAGGGGGTTACGTAGAAGGTTACGTCGCCGCGGTCGGTGGGAATGTTGTCGATCTTCACAAGTGCAAAATACTTACCTGCAGGAGCGGAAATGAGCTCGCCTGCTGCATTGATGGTTTCGTAAACGTACTTGCAATCGAAGTGGTTGAGCTTGGAGTAAACGGGGGTTCCGCCAACGTTGTAGCTTGCGATGATATCGAATGCAACCGAGGTTACGGTCTTGTCGATCTCAACCACGAAGCGAACGGTGGATTCGGTGTCGTGCTCCTGAACGCCGAGGTTGCCAACAACCGCGCCGTTGGGATTTACAAACGCACCGGTTGCGCCCGTGATGTTCGCTGCGGTGATCTTTGCAGCAACGTCTGCAGCGGAAAGGACGGTTGCAGCGTTAAGCGTATCCTGCTGAGCTGTCTCGGTCAGATTATACGTGGTTTGACCGACCTTAACGAGCGCGCCCTTGGGAGCGGTGGCGTTTGCGGAGGTGTTGCCACGAATGTTAATAACACCATAGCCGGGATAGTTCTTAGCATTCTTGCAAGTAGCCGCCGTACCGTAGCAGTCCGCAACAGTTACGTAGGATACCGAAGCACTGCTCGCAACGTACACGCAACCGATAACAGAGCCAATGCGTGCATCGCCGGATACGTAGGGTATACGATGCATGTAGGTATTTGCCTTAACAGGATTGCTATAGCAGTTCTGTACAGTGTAGGTCACGCCGTCAATCTGAGCCAGCGAGTTTGCACCGCCGAGAATACCGCCGTAATAAAGAACGGAATTGTTTGCCATGAGCTCACAGTATCCGGTATTATAGCAATTCTCAACCAAAACGCTTCCGGTGGAGTTTTTGTCAGAAACAATCGAGCCGGCAATGCCGCCGAGCGCGATCTCTACCGTCATTCTACCGCGCTGGTATGCGATTACACCGTTGTTAACGCATCCGCGAATGGTCGTTGCATGTCCGAGCGTTCCGGCGATTCCAGCTGCTGCAGACACACCGTAGCCGTAAATGTTTGCATTGTTGGTGCAGTTCTCGATCGTAACGCTTTCTGCCATACCTACAATACCGCCGAGACGGAAACCGGAGGTCTGTCCGCTACCACCCACATTGGTATTACTAATGCGGTTCTGAACGTAGCAGTCTGCATCAACAGAGCAGTTGCGGATCGTGTTAAAGCTTGCGCTGGGAGCAGCGTCCTTTGCGGGAGCAGCTCTACCAACCAGAACACCGCCGAGGTTCTTCGTGATGGAAGCAACGTCCTTGAGGTTCACATTTTCAATGGTTGCGCCGTAAATTACGCCAAACAGACCACCTGCCCAATACTGATTGGTGCTGTGATCTTCGTTGTAATCTATAACATAGCCGTTCTTGATTGCAAAGCCCTGACCGTTATAGTTTCCTCCAAAGACACTGTAAGCAGTTTCAAAATCATCGGAGAAATAGTAACCGATTGCATAAATTGCTTTTCCACCGAGGTCAATGTCGCATACCTGCAGGAAATAGGTATCCTTGAAGGGATTGGTGACAACGTTCTTTTCGTTGTTGAGAGAGATGATCGTATTGCCCATCCAAACAAGGTTCTCCGCACATGCAACCAGATAAGGATCCTCTGCGGTACCCGAACCGGCAGGCTTCACAGCTGCGGTGAGGCGCTTACCCTCCACCAGATTCAGATTCGTATACCAGGTATACGTTTCACCGGTGATTCGGTTTTGAGCTACACTGTTCTTCACAGTCGTGTTAGCAGCGTCGATCGCTGCAATCGCAGTTGCCATTTCATTGGCGGTCTTGGTGCTTACCGTGCTGACAGAGTCAACCTTAACGGGTTCTACGGGATGATAACCGTCTTTGGTAGAGTTACCATGTTGACGGTATTCGTTTGTACCGTTATAATGTTTTTCATCAACATCTACCGACGCGCTGTTTTTGATCCACAGAGTGCTGACGGTCGCGCCACTTGCACAATACGACGAACCGAGCAAGCCACCAACACGCCAGTTAGTTGATAAATTATTAAGCGATTCTACAAAGGTAAACGCATAGGAGTTGTAGCAATTCTCCATTAAGAATGGATAGGGATCAGCAACCGTAGGCGCGACATAGTTAAGGGAGTTGATACCACCCAGAATACCACCCCAGTAGGTTGACTTAGCCGGAGCAGAGGTACCCAGGAATTTGAAAGAACCGCTGTTATAGCAGTTGAGAATCTTCACGGTTCCGCTCAAAGTCTTATCAACCGATCCCGAGGAGAAAGGCGAAATAAAGCCAACGATACCGCCGTTTGCGGATTCATCCTTGGTGCAAGGATACTTGCTGTTATCCATCTTCAGTGCACCTGTGAATGCACAATACTCTACGACGCAGTTAAAGCCTGCAGTACCAACGATACCGCCTACCAGCGAATAAGACTGATAATAGGAGATCGTGGACGCAACAGTGCAGTTTGCAACCGTGGTGCCGTATGCCATACCCACAATACCGCCGAGACGGCCGGGGGTCTTGTCAGTTCCAATGTGGGTGGTTCCGGCTTCTGTAACATGATCTTTCGGGAAACCAAGATTAAAAGATACGCTATTAGTAAGATGACAGTTTTCAATCACGTTGAACTCAGCGCTGGTATTGTTAGCAGGAGCGATTGCTCTACCAACGATACCGCCGGTGATACCATAGCCGGAAATTACAACGTTGTCAAGAGTAACGTTCTTAACAGTACCGCCGTAAACCATTCCGAACAAGCCATGACCCCAGTTGTAGTTCGCAAGCCAATCGTGAGTGCTGTTTACCGCTGTGATATTACCGTTGTAGATTCTGAATCCCTGTCCGTCATATTCACCGCCAAAAGCAGCCATTCTGGATGCGTTGGAATAATAATATCCGATCGACGAGAGATTCTTTCCGTTCAGATCGATATCCTTGGTCTGTTTGAAATAAACGCCGTCAAATGCAGGACCGTACTTACCTGCAAGAACGTCAGCGTCCTCATTGCCAACCTTGTCTCCCTGAGGGATGCTGGCAGCAAGCCACTTCAAGTTTGCCGCCGACTCGATCAGATAGGGATCATCTTTTGTTCCCAATCCGGCAGGTGCGGTTGCAGTGCTTCCGTCCCAAGCCGCAGCAGAAGCGGTGATCGGAACGATCGTCATGCATGACACAACCATCAGGACTGCAAGGATGAGCGCAAATAACTTTTTCATATTTGTGTTCCTTCTTTCTTTTGTGTGGGGTTGCGCGCTGCCATTGGTTCGATCCCAAGCGGGCAACGCGAAACAAGTGAAATTTAGATTGCACAAAGAAAAATACGCGCGTTTTTTCTTTGACTCGCAACCTTTATAAAAGATACCTAATCCGCACCCCCTCATATGAGGAGATGCGGAAGGACCTCTGCGACCGATTGTTTTGTTTTGTTTTCCTTCGGGCGTGACACCCGCCCGTGTACGGGTGTCACGCTGTTTTGGACCTATGCTCTATGGCATGGGTCAGAGGCTTTGGAAGGAATTAGTCCTCTTTCTTGCGGCAGATCATGGGAGCTGCTGCAAGTGCGAGCAGGAGAACTGCTGCGCCGCCTGCGAACGAAGCACAACCCTTGGACTCATCGGGCTTCTTATCGTCAGTGGGAGCCGCGGTGGGAGCCTCGGTGGGATCCTCGTCGGTGTCAGCAGCGGTGGTGCCTGCTGCGGTGGTATCAGCTGCGGTGGTGTCTGCTGCAGTGGTATCAACGGTGGTATCAACGGTGGTATCAGCTGCAGTGGTATCAGCGGTGGTTTCATCGGAATCGGGGTTCGCGAAATCGGGATCGTCATTCGAGTTCGCATTGATCTTTGCGTCGATCAGTGCAACGAAGGGAGCGATCTCTTCTGCCGTTCTGGTGTCAACCAGATACTCGCCGTCATCGGTTTCAGCTGCAACGATGTCGTTGAGGCCTGCCTTGTTTACGCGGTTCTTGCAGATGTACTCGTTGATCACGAGATAGCCGCCAACGTCCTTCTGGCTCTTCACGTCTACGGAGTAGCAATCGGTGAGGAAGAAGGAGCCAACATCCGGTCCCTTGTCTGCAATCCAGTAGGAGCCAAGGATACCTGCGATACGCCAGTTGGTGTCGCCGGTGATGCCGTTGAGCTCGTCGCAGAGGTTGAAGCAGTTTGCGATGGTGTAGGTGTAGCCGAGATCATAGGAGGAGTTACCGCCGCCCAGGATACCGCCCCAGTAGGTGGGAGCAGTGTTCTTGGTGCCAACAAAGGTGAAGGAGCCGGTGTTATAGCAGTAGGTGATGGTGAGACCGCCACCGAGTGCGCCTGCCTTGTAGGTGCCCGAGGAGTAAGGAGCGTTGAAGCCAACGATACCGCCCATTGCGCTCTCGCCCTTGTTTGCGTTCGAGGTTACGTCGAGGGTGAGCATACCGTTGTTCACGCACTTGTTCACTGCGGTGTTCTGACCTGCAACGCCAACGATACCGCCTGCGAAGTTGATACCGCCGATTGCGTTTACAGTTGCGTTGTTTACGCAGTTGCGAATGGTAGTGCCACCGGTCATACCTGCGATACCGCCGATACGGCCTGCAGCGTCATACTGGTTGGTGGTGTTTACGTAGGTTGCCTGAACCGAGCAGGTTGCGCTGGTGGAGCAGTTGATGATCTTGTTGAAGTCAACTGCAACCTGGGTGGTGGGAAGCGTGCCGTCGGGGTTCTTGGAGTAGCCGTCAACAGCTGCTCTACCAACGAGCGTACCAACAACACCAACACCGGTAGCGGTGATGTTGTCAAGCTTGACGTTCTGAATGGTTGCGCCGTAGATCATACCGAACAGACCCGAGCCATAGCAGATGTCAAAGGTGTGGTTTGCGGGAGTGGGCTCAACAACAGTACCGTTCTTAATGGTGAAGCCCTGTCCGTCGTAGGTTCCGCCGAATACGTACTTGGTGTTGAATACCTGAGGAGTGCCAAGCTCGTCAAGGAGGATACCCTGCGAGTTGGTAATTGCGCCGTTTGCATCAACGTAGGAGTTGTCCTGCTGCTTGATGGGAGCGCCTGCCACGAGCTCACCGCGGAGCTCGCCCTTTACGTAGTAGTAACCGATCGAGGGGATTGCTGCGCCGCCGAGGTCGATGTCAGCGGTCTGCTTGAAGAACTTGCCTGCGAAGGGGTTGGACTGGGTGCCCTGAACAACGGAGCCGTCACCGATCTGCTCGGACATCCAAACGAGGTTTGCTGCGCTGGAGATCAGGTAAGGATCTGCTGCGGTACCGGTACCCGTGGGAGCAACTGCCTCGGGAGCGGGAGCTGCGGGAGCCTTGTCAAGGAGCTTAACCTTACCGAACATACGGCTGTCGCCGCCGTCGAGGGAGGTTGCGTTCTCCTCAAGACCTGCGCGGTTGGGGTAGAAGTTCTTGTTGTAGTCGCGGCCGCAGAAGTAGAAGGACATACCGAACTCTGCGTTTGCTGCGGGCGTGAAGGCGTCTGCATTGTACAGACCGAGCGTAGCCCAAGCAATCTGGGTCTCGATCACATAGCCGCCGTCAACGATCTCAAACTTGGACTCGATGCCGGTCTTCTTATCGGTCTCGCGGGTTCTGCCGGCTGCGGAGTTGGTCTCGCCTGCATCTGCATTCCAAGCGAACTTGTTGTAACGGCAGTAGTTGTATGCATCGCCGGTAGCGTTTGCATCTGCGGAGGTTACCCAAGTACCAACAAGAACCGATGCGCTGGGCTTCTCTGCGGTTGCCGCGGTGGGCAGGCAGAAGTCATAGAAGGTCTTGTGGCTGTTGGACCAGAAGTTTGCCTGGTTGGAGGCAGTTACGGTGATGCGGGGCTCTACGCGCTTCTCAAGGATGTAGAGGTTGGTGTCATCCCACATTACGTAATACTCTGCATCGAGATTATCGCTGTAGGTGTAACCGTTTGCCGTTTTGGCAGCCTTGTCGAAGTTGATCACTGCTGCGTTTGCCCATGCTGCATCGTCAGCCTTACCGTCGATGGTAATGGTTGCGCCTGCGGGAACCTTAACAGCAGGAAGTGCGGAATCGGGGGTGTAGAGCTCGGTGGTGTTTGCGAAGGTGGTGGGGATGAGCCAGGGAGCGGGGTCATCTGCTGCAACGTTCATCATCGGAACGACGAACAGCGTTGCGAGCATGCAGACTGTGAGAATCATAGAAATGATGCGTTTCATTGTTTCTTCTCCTTTTTTGGTGTTTTAGTTGAACGAAATGTCAACGTAGTGGGGCGCGTGGTCACTCGACGTGAGTGAAAAGGGGTCGCTGAGGATCTTGTAACTGTGGATGGTTACGTCCTCTCCGCTGTGCATAATGTGATCGATCGCGTTTGCCACGGGCGAGGTGAGATTGTACAGCATCGTGTACAGTCCGGACGCCTTTGCAACCTCGGGATACGCATGATGCGCGGAGAAGGGGGTGTGGTAGGCTGCGATGTTACGAACAGGAGTCATACCGGAGCCTGTGAGCCTGTAATAGGCCGTGCTTCCGGGAGTCGAGTTGTAGTCGCCGCCCGAGATTATTGTAATTCCACCGTAGGTTTCACGGATACCCGCGATGGCATTTACCAGATTTTCTGCATCCTGCGTGCGATACTGATTGCCAAGCTCATGATTGTTGTTGGCATTCGTGTCTGCCGCAAAATGGGAGTTGGTCACTCCAAAGATCGTTCCGTCCGCTCTCTGGAACACAGCCCACGTGGAGCCCTTGTCGCCCGAGCGTGCGCGGCTATAACCGCTGTCGAGCAGGGTCAGACCTGCGTCCTTGCGATAGAAGATCGGGTTGCCGAGTCCGCCCTTTTCCTTGTAGCAGATCTCAACGTAGTTTTCTTTGAGCCAATTTTTCAACTGCAACGAGCGCGCGTCGTCTCTCTGCTTTGCGCTCGCCTCCTGCCAGCAAAGGATCTCGGGATTGTAGGTGCTGTAAACAGCCAGCATCATATCCGAGCGGTCCTCAACGGGGCATTTGTCGAGCGTGTAACCCACGATGTTGTGATAGAGGATACGCATGTCGCCCGTTTTTTGCAGATCGGTGGGAGAATTGTCCTCGCCCGTGTAAACGGTTCCCGAAGGAGCCTCCAGCGTGGCGCTTGAGATCGGAATGAGCGACTCAACCACGCCCCAATATGCCTCGGGAAGACCAAGAATCGAGCTTGCAACCACCTGCACCTTGGTGCCTGTGACCTCAATACGGTATTCGCCCGTGGGTGCGGTCACGGTGGTGCGCGAGGTGTTGCCGATCAGAATTTCGCAATCCTGTGCGGGCTCATTGTCACGCACGATCTGGAGGTTTGCGCCCACGTATCTGCTCACGTGTGCCTGAATCAGCCTTGCGATGTAATACTCCACCGACGCATTTGCAGGGATCACGAGGCGATAATCCTTGATCGGTCTGCCGCCGATCACCGCGCTCTTGATGGTGTAGCTGGTTTCATTGGTGAACTCGTCGCTCTCATAAAAGAGGAAGGTGTCGGGGTCGGCTCCCTCTGCCTGCATCTTTTTTCGGAGGATCTGGCGCTCGAAATAGCTCACGCCGTTATAGGTGGTGTTTGCATCCGAGCCGCAGATCACGAGCTTGGTGCCCATGATGCAGATCGTGTACTGTCCGAACAGAAGCTTGGAAGAAACCTCCTGGCTTGCCGCGCGGGCAGTGGGACCAACGAGGATTTCGTAGGTTTTTTCGGGAATGCTATGGCTGGTGAAATCGTCACGGACCTTGAGCTTGGTGCCCGTGTAGGTCTGAAACGCCGTCACAAGACGCTGCACTGCCTCCCATTCCTTTTCCTCGTAATCCTCGGGATAAACGATCACAAATTCGGAATTTCCGTCCTTCACCAGCTCAAGGAATGCCCCAAGGTCGCCCGTGGTTTCCTCCTCGCCCGTGGTGTCGGTTGTCTCACCCGTGTCGGGATCGGTTTCATCGCCGTCATTCGGGTCGGTGGGCTGACATCCAACCGCGGTCAGAAGCATCAGCACAGCCAGAAGCAACGGCAGAATTCTTTTCATAAACAAATTCATAAAAACTTCCCTGTTTCAGTTTGGATTATTCGTCGAACGAAAGATCGACGAAATGTGCCAGATGGTCGCTCGCCGTGAGTGCGAGCAGATCGTTCAAAACGTGATAGCGCTCGACCTTGACGTTGCCACGAAGCATGATGTGGTCGATCGCATTCTCCGCCTTTGCCTGCACCGTGGTGCGGAAGGAGAAGGTATCGTCATCGTCGAGATAGGTGGGTCCCTTGAAGCAGGTTCCCCATTCCGAGCGGTCGTCGGTGAGCATTCTCGCGTTCGTCAATCCCGCTGCCTTGAGCACCGAGATCGGTTGGTTTACCACCGTGGAGTTGTAGTCACCGCCGTGGATGATCGGGATGTTCGGGTACTTCTCCAGGATGCGCTCCATTGCCCGAACCGAGGTTTGCGCATCGAGCACGCGGCGCTGATTGGCAAGATCGGGATTGTTTTCCACGCCGTAGTCGGATGGAAAATGCACGTTGATCACGCCGAAGAGCTCACCCGTTGCACGATGCTTGAACACCGCCCATGCAGAGCCCGAATCGCTGGAGTTGATCTTGAGGTATCCGCTCTCGATCAGCTCAACGGTGTCCTTATTGTAATAAATGTAGTTTTTCTTGCCCGTGTTGTCAAGTGAGCCGTAATTCGCCTTGAGCCAGGGGAAAAGCAGCTTGTCGGCAAAAATGTAGGCATCCCAGGACTCCTGCATGCAGAGCACGTCGGGCTTGTAAGCATCGTAAACCGCCTTGGAGTATCCGTTGCGGTCCCCAAGATAACTGCGCTCGTTGTCGTTGAGCGTACCCCAGATGTTGTGGTACATCACGCGCAGGTCTCCCTTCCGCTCAAGATCGGCGGGGGCGGCATCGCTGCCCTCGCAGCGGTCGCCTGTTTTGAGTGCCACGGTTGAATTTCCCGTGGCAAGCAGCGTATCCTGAATTTCAAAATACGCCTCGGCATAGCCGAATTGGGTATCACTCACAATCTCAAGCCCCGCTGCGGTGACCTCGCAAACGAATTTGCCGTTTGGCGCGGTGAGAGTGGAATGCTTGGTTTTGCCCACAAGGATCGCGCAATCGCCACTGTATTCATCCTCGGTGATCACGGGAAGCACATAGCCCGTGTAGATACGCAAATGCCGTGCGAGCAGCTTTGCAACGCCTTTCTCCGCCATATAGTCGGTGGGGATCACGATCTGCAGCTCAGAAATAGGAGTTCCATTGATCGCGAACGAGTCGATCGTAAAATTGATCTTGGTTCTGACGGTATCCTCCGGGGAAAATGAGAGGCTTCCGTCCTTGCAGCCCTCAAAGAGCGTGTCGGAGCGCTTGAGAAAGTCATTGATGAAGCGCGAGACTGCATTTTCGGTCGCACGATCGGTCAGACCTCCGATCACAAGCTTTTCGCCCTGCACCGTGATCGTGAATTCTCCTGCACGCAGGTTCGCCATTGCAGCCGCCGATTCCTCGCGGTTTGTGGTGCCGATCAGAATTTCGTGCGTTGCTGCCGTGGTGCTGTGACCGAGAAAATCATCCTTGCATTTGATGGACGCGCCCGTGTAGCTGCGAATCGCAGCCTTGAGATCGTTTGCCGCAGAGATAACCGCTTTGGAAGCGTCCTCTGCAAAAACGATCGTGTAGTCGGTTTTGCCGCCCTTAATCAAGTCAAGAGCCTTGGCGGGCAGCTCTGTTTGCGCCTCGGTGGTATCCTCGGCGGTGCCGTTGGTCGCATCGTCGGTGCCGTTGCCCTCCGTGTTCGGATCTGACCCGTTGCATCCGACCGCCGCCAGCAGCATTCCAAGCAGGAGCAGACAGGCGAGAACTCGTTTCAAAATCATAACTCTGATACCCTCATCTCTCCGACCTCCCGCGCGGGAGATCGGAGAGTTTGTTCGATTGCTTACTGGTAAACGACGAGCAGATCGTCGAGCTTCTGCTTAGCGGAGCGCAGTGCACCGCTGAGCGAGGTGTTGAGGCTGGTGCCGCCTGCGGCTGCGGTCTGAGCCGCGCCGAGGAGTCCGAGGCCCTCGTTAACGAATGCGAAGTCGAAGTAGAGCGAATCTCTTGCGAGGTCGATCATCTTTGCGTCTGCGGGCTCGTCTGCAACGCGGCCCTTGATAACCTGCTCATAGAAGGTCCAAACAACACCGTCCTCAACCGCGATGTTCGCGAGTGCGTTCATGGCATTGAGGATTACGGCTGCTCTGTGCATGTTCTCGCAGGAGTTGGGGATCGAGAAGATCGAAACACCGTATGCGGTGGAGATGTAATCTGCATCGCCATTGAGCTTCGGAGCGGGAAGAATTCCGTAATCGAAGGGCAGGCCGAGCGCCTTCATATCCTTACCGATGAGGAGGCAGGATGCGAAGAAGAGTGCGTTCTGCTCCTTGAAGAGCGAGTAGTCGCGTGCACGTGCGGTTGCGCTCGAGTAGTTGACTGCAGGACTGTGGATCAGCGCGGTGAATGCATCGCAGGCGTCGATCAGGCGCGTCTTGGATGCGTTGTCGCTGGGGATCGAGATGCCGCCGTCAGCGTTCTTGACTGCGAACTGCATGCCCGACGAGAACAGGCCCGAACGGAGCGAGTGAACGTCATAGAGAGCGCCCCAGAAGTCGTTGGAGGTGTCATCGTCGTCGAGGTTGTTTGCAACCTGCTCGCAGATGGCCTTCATCGTTGCGATATCCCATGCACCCTCGTCAACCAGATCGTAAAGCTCAAGCTGATACTGCTCGGCGATCTGCTTGTTGTAGAAGATCACCTCGAGGTTCTGCAGAGCCTCAAGCGCAGCGTCACCCGAAATCGAGAACTGCTTGCCGTTGATGGTAACGTTTTTGTTCCAGCCCTCGTGCCACCAATAATCATTGGTGTCGATCTCGCTCATTGCCTGGATGTCGGCAAACTGGCCGTTCTGCTCCAGCGCCCAGAAGTAGTCCCAGCAAACGATGTCATAGTAGTAGGTCGAGGAGGTTTCCTCGATCTTCTTCTTGAACGAAGCTGCCACGGATTCGCATTCCTCGATCGCGATCTCGACGTTGAAGCGAACTTCGATCTCATCGTTGCGGCTGAATACCGCTCTCTCTACCGTGTCTGCCGAGTTGCCGTCGGGCATCCAGAGGTAGTAGTAGCGATTCTGACGAACGAGCATGTTCACCTCAGACGGGCCGGTAGCCGTGCCAAGGTTCTCGTCCTTGAGGGGATCCTGGTAACCGGTTTCACCCCCGGTGGTTTCGTCATCACTGCCGTTGCCATCGGTAGCGTCACCGTTGGTGTCGGCTTCGGTTGATTCCGCGGTTTTCTTGTCATCGTCGGGGTCGTTTTCAGGTCCGCATGCAACGAACATGGTTACGAACAGCGACAGAGCAAGAAGCAAGCAAATCAGTTTCTTCATGTTTTTTCCTCCTTCAAAGAAAAATTGTTTTCGTATCAGGTCGACGGCAATCGGTGCCGCGAGCCCTGTATCGGTGTTAAAAAGAGCCTCTTGCGACAACATCAAAAGACTCTTTTTCAACTGCTTATATTATAACTTACCGAGGGCAAAAAATCAATATCATTTGTTTATATTCTTTATTTTTGTATGTTTTTCCCAAATTCGGTCTGTTGTATTTTAATAGTTTTCACAATCTACTTTATAACATCAAAAAGCCATCGCACCGCCCGCAGAGCGCTTGCCCGCAAAACCGCGCCGAAAATTTAAAAAAAGCGAAAAATGCTGTTGACTTTGATGCCGTTTTGTGGTATACTATCCGTGATCATGAAAATCTAAACGGAGGGTAAAACGATGAAGCATATCAAAACTCTTGAAACCCGCAACCTCTGCGAGAGCGCAAAGAACGGCGGATGCGGCGAATGCCAGACCTCTTGCCAGTCTGCTTGCAAAACCAGCTGCGGTATTGCAAATCAGCAGTGCGAAAACAAGAAGGAAAGCAAGTAATTTGCCCAATTGAGGCTCGGGGGTGTCGACCAAATGCAACGCGCATTGGCGACGCCCCCGTCCATCTTTCATCGGAACCCGAAATCTGTTCCGACAAACTCCGATTTTGAAAAACGTGCGAAAGGAACGCAATATGGTACATCAATACAAGCTTGGCGGCATGAATATCGTGCTCGACGTGGCATCGGGCTCGGTGCACGTGGTGGACGAGGTTGCCTACGATATCATCGCGGCATTTGAAACCGAGACACGCGAGCAGATTCTCTCCAACCTGCGCCTGCGCTATGCGGACAGAGCGGACATCACCGACGCCGATCTCGAGGAATGCTACGAGCAGGTGGTTTCGCTCCGCGACAGCGGCAGACTCTTTGCCCCCGACACCTTCCGCCCCATGGCGGGAGAGCTCAAGAAAAAAACCGCAGGTGTGATCAAGGCACTCTGCCTGCACGTGGCACACACCTGCAATCTCAACTGCGCCTACTGCTTTGCAAGTCAGGGCAAATATCACGGCGAGCGCGCGGTGATGAGCCTTGAGGTTGGCAAGCGTGCTCTCGATTTTCTCGTGGAAAATTCGGGCACGCGCCGCAATCTGGAGGTTGATTTCTTCGGCGGTGAGCCGCTGATGAACTTCGAGGTGGTCAAGGAGCTGGTTGCCTACGCGCGCTCGATCGAGCACGAAAAGGGCAAGAATTTCCGCTTCACGCTCACCACAAACGGTCTCGGAATTACCGATGACGTGATTGAATTTGCCAACCGTGAGTGCGCAAACGTGGTGCTCAGCCTCGACGGCAGACGCGAGGTGCACGATCGCTACCGCGTCGACTACGCCGGCAACGGAAGCTGGGATCGCATTGTGCCCAAGTTCCAGCGCCTGGTGGAGGCGAGAGGCGGCAAGGGCTACTACATGCGCGGCACCTTTACGCATGCAAATCCCGATTTTCTCGAGGACATCAAAACGATGCTCGACCTCGGCTTCAATGAGTTGAGCATGGAGCCCGTGGTAACTGCGGCGGGTGACCCCTCCGAGCTGACCGAGGAGGACCTTCCCATCGTGCTCGAGCAATACGAAAAGCTCGCAGAGCTGATGATCGAGCGCCGCCGCGCGGGCAAGCCCTTTACCTTCTACCACTACATGATCGACCTCTCGGGAGGTCCCTGCATCTATAAGCGCATCTCGGGCTGCGGCTCGGGAACCGAATATATGGCCGTTACCCCTTGGGGCGATCTCTATCCCTGCCATCAGTTTGTCGGCGAGGAAAAATTCTGCCTGGGCAATATTTGGGACGGCGTGAAAAACACCGACGTGCAGCAGGAATTTGCCGATTGCAACGTCTATGCACGCCCCGACTGTGCCGATTGCTGGGCAAAGCTCTATTGCTCGGGCGGCTGTGCCGCAAACGCCTACCACGCAACCGGCTCGGTGCGAGGGGTCTACAAATACGGCTGCGAGCTCTTCCGCCGTCGCATGGAATGCGCCATCATGGTGGAGGCATCGCGCCTGCTCGATGACGAAGCATGAATACACCCATCTGTGATTTTGTAAAAGCTTACCGCGAGGAGCAGACGCTCCGCGCACACATGCCGGGCCACAAGGGCATCCCCCTGATCGGCCCCGAGCCGCTTGATATCACCGAGATTGTGGGGGCGGACAGCCTCTACGAGGCGTGTGGGATCATTCGCGAGAGCGAACGAAACGCCTCGGCGCTCTTTGGATCTGCCGACACCTTTTATTCCGCCGAGGGCTCCTCGCTCTGTATCCGCGCCATGCTCACCATGCTCGCGCGACACGCAGCCGAACAGCACCTGCCTCCGCTGATCCTCGCCGCACGCAACGTGCATAAAACCTTCGTTTCGGCGGTTGGCATGCTCGATCTGCCCGTGGAATGGCTCGAGCCCGAGGAAGGCTCCAATCTTCTCTCCGTCACGCTCACACCCGAACGGGTCGAGGCACGCATCCGCGAGCTCTCCCCCACCGCGCTCTACCTCACCTCGCCCGATTACCTCGGACGCATGGCTGATATCGCAGCGATCTCCGAGATTTGCCACAGGCACGGCGTCCTGCTTCTGGTCGACAACGCGCACGGGGCGTACCTCAAATTTCTGCCCACGTCGGCGCATCCGCTCGACCTCGGAGCCGATCTGGTATGCGACTCGGCACACAAAACCCTGCCCGCCCTCACGGGTGCGGCATATCTGCACGTGTCACACAGTGCACCGAAAAATATGCGCTACCATGCACGCGAGGCACTCTCACTGTTCGGGTCGACCAGCCCCTCCTATCTGATCCTGCAATCGCTCGATGCCACCAACGCCTATCTTGCCGACGGATACACGGCAGGTCTTGCCGACGCGGTGGAGCGTTGGGAGCGTGCAAAGGTGCATCTGACCCGACGCGGCTACCGCTTTTTCGGTGACGAGCCGCTCAAATGGACGGTTTGCACCAAAGAATACGGCTACTACGGCTACGAATTTTCCGACATGCTCGCCAAATATGGCATCGTGTGTGAGTTTGCCGACCCCGACTTCGCGGTCCTGATGCTCTCTGCCGATTTTACGCAGAAGGATGTGAACAATCTCGTGCTTGCGATGGAGATCATTCCAAAACGCGAGCCGATCAACGAGGCACCGCCTCCTCTGCATCTGCCGCGCCGCGCCTGCTCGATCCGAGAGGCTCTGCTCGCGCCGCACATTTACTATGCCTCGTCCGACGCCGCGGGACGCGTGTTCGCCGACCTCAACGTCGCCTGCCCTCCCGCAATTCCGATCCTCATCTGTGGTGAGCTCGTGGACGAGCAGGCAATTGCACTCTTTGATTACTACGGTATCGCGTTTTGCAATACGGTGGACGACCGCTGCCGTTGAGCATTCCCCCGCGTGCAGCCTTTCCCTGCCAAATACCACGCGATCCAAACACAAAAAACCCCGCAAAAACGCAGATACGTGTTGCGTTTTTGCGGGATTTCTTTATGACGTATTAAAAAAACAGGCAAAGGCTTTTCATACAGCCGTGCCCCAACAGTCCCTGCAGGCTGCGGTCAGAGCACCTCAAAGGTGGGCACGTAGTGCCGCGCAAGAGTCTGCATGCGCGCGATCTCGTCCTCGGTGTGGGCGTCGAGCACGCCGTAGGTATCGTAGCCCGCCTTGCCCGCATTCCCGAGCGCGATCAGGCTATCGTCGAAATAATGCACCTGTGAGGGCTCGCATCCGATGCGCTCTGCGACCTCGAAAAAGATGCGCGTATCGGACTTGGAAAGCCCGAAATCCTCCACCGACCACACCTGCTCGAACAGATCGTACACCCCGTTTCTTTGCAGGCAGATATCGGTGACGGTATGCGGGCTCGCCGTGAGCACGAACAAGCGCGCGCCCTCGCTGTGCAGGCGGCGCAGATAGTCGCCCACGCCTGCCTTGAGGCGGATATTGTTGGAATATTCAAACACCAGCTTTTCGGTGATGCGCTCCACGATATGCTCCACGCTGTCGCGAATTCCCATGACGTTGACGTAATATTCTGCGCCCTTGACATAGCCGAGCGGCGTGAGAATTTTGATCAGATCGTCGCCGTAGGATACGCCCTCCTCGTCGGGAATGCTCAAGATCCCCCTTGTGAAATAGGGCATGGAATCCACCAGCGTACCATCCAGATCGAACACGTATACGCCTCTTTTCGCTTCTGCCATCATCTCAACGCTCCTTGTCTCAAGTTTTTTCATCTTAACGTCCATCATTATACCACACATCAAGCGGTTTGTCAATCGGCGCGCCCCATTCTCTGCCGCCCTTCCCCTGCAAAATGAAAAATTATGCGAAAAAGATTGCAAATTGGGGAGATGCGTGATATAATAAGGAAAATCAAACAAGAAAGGACCTACGATGTATGGAGCTTCTTTACTTTTTGGAGAGCCTGCGCAATCCCGTCTTTGACGCATTCTTCTCGCTGATCACGCGATGCGGCGAGGAAACGATCTTCATGGCGGTTGGCATGATCTTCTTCTGGTGCGTGAGCAAGCATCAGGGCTACTACCTCTTTTGCGTCGGATTTTTCGGCACGGTGCTCAATCAATTTCTCAAAATGGTCTTTCGCATTCCGCGCCCCTGGGTCAAGGACCCCGAATTCACAATCGTTGGCTCGGCGAAGGAGGGCGCCACTGGTTATTCCTTCCCCAGCGGACACACCCAGACCTCGGTTGGTCTGTTTGGCGGCATCGCGGTGCAAAATCGAGGGCGAATTCTGCGTGGCGTGATGATTGCGCTCTGCGTCCTCGTACCGCTCTCGCGGATGTACCTCGGCGTGCACACGCCGCTTGACGTTGGCGTTTCGGTTGCGATCGCACTCGCGCTCATCTTCATCGGTGCGCCGATCTTCCGCCGTGCCGAGCGCGATCCGCGCGTGATGTATGCCGTGATGGCGGTTCTGACCGCAATGGTGGTGGCATTTCTCATTTTCGTGAGCTGCTATGCCTTTCCGCCCGAGGTTTATTCCGAGGCACAGGTGCACAACCTGCAATCGGCACAAAAGAACGCCTACACCCTGCTCGGCTGCATGATCGGTCTGATCGTGCTCTACACCGTTGAGCGCAAATGGATCAAATTCCCCACCGAGGCGGTTTGGTGGGTGCAAATCATCAAGGTTGTTGTGGGACTCCTGCTCGTGCTTGCAGTCAAGGAGCTCCTGCGCGCTCCGCTCGACGCACTCTTTGGCGGTCACCTCGTCGCACGCAGCGTGCGCTATTTCTGCGTTGTGATCGCGGGCGGCGTTCCCTGGCCGCTCTCCTTCCGTTGGCTTTCCAAAATCGGCAGAAAAACCTGAAAAAACCAAAATCAAAACCTGAAAGGAGCTTTACCTGACATGACCTTCGACGTCAACCATCCCATCCTCTACGTGTTCGTCGGCGCGATCATCGCGCTGGTGCTCGGACAGTCGGTATACTTCCTCGTGCGTGCGATCAAGCGTGCAAAGGAGCTCGGCATTGCTGCCTCCACCGTCCGCAAGACCATCTCCTCCTCCGCGATCTTCACAATCGCGCCTGCCATTGCCGTGCTCGTTGGCGTGGTGGCGCTCTCCAAGAGCCTGGGCGTTGCGCTCCCCTGGCTTCGCCTCTCTGTGATCGGCTCGATCACCTACGAAACGGTTGCCGCAGGCAACGCGCTCGAGGCGGCTGGCATGACCGCGGGCACCACCATCACCGACCCCTCGGTCTTTATCGCGGTGGCATGGGTGATGACGGTTGGCATCGCGGCTGGGCTGGTCCTCGTTCCCTTCCTCACCAAGCGCATCCAATCGGGGCTCTCCAAGGTGGGCATGAAGGACAAAAAATGGGGCGAAATCTTCAACAACGCCATGTTCCTCGGCATGATCTCGGCATTCCTCGGCTACGTATTCTGCGACGTGGGTCTGGTGTTCAAGGGAAATCCCTCGGGACTGATCCCCGTGCTCGTGATGGCGGTCTCGGCAATCGTGATGGCGATCTGCGGCATCATTGCCACCAAGGCGAAAATCCGCTGGCTCACCGACTATGCACTCCCCATGAGCCTTGTGGTGGGTATGATCTCGGCGATCCCCTTTACCATGTGGCTCGGTGCCTGATTTGATGAAAGGAGACTACACGCTATGAAAAAACAGAATCTTTCTTATATGGACAGCGTACACCGCTCGGGACGCATCTGGGGCATCGTTGTTGCGATCGTTTTGCTCGCCTTCCCCTTCGTGCTCTCGCTGCTTTTCCGCTCCGCGCCCAATTACAGCATCCTGCTCAAGGGCATCATCGCAACCGCTCCCATGTATTGGGCGGTTGGTATCGTTGAAATTTTCACCTACGTGCCCATGCTCGGCGCGGGCGGCACCTACCTCTCCTTTGTGACGGGCAACATCTCCAACCTCAAGCTCCCCTGCGCGATTGACGCGATGGAGCGCGCGGGTGTGAAGGCGTCGAGCGAGGAGGGCGAGGTGATCTCCACGATTGCCATTGCCGTATCGAGCATCGTGACCACCCTGATCATTGCGGTTGGCGTTGCCTGCATCATTCCGCTCACCCCCATCCTCGAATCCAAGGTGCTCGAGCCCGCCTTCGACATGATCCTGCCCGCGCTCTTTGGCGGTCTTGCGGTGGTGTTCGTTTCCAAAAACCTCAAGCTCTCGATCGCGCCGATCATTCTCATGCTGGCGCTTTTCATCTTCGTTCCCGCGCTCAACGCCTCCACCGTTGGCATCATGGTGCCGGTTGGAGTGATCTTCACGCTCATCACCGCGCGCATCCTTTATAAGAAGGGAGTGCTCTGATCCATGTATTGGTGGCTTCTCATTCCTGCAGCGCTCGTTGTTTTTCTCGCCGTGATCCTTGTGCGCGGTGCCGCCTTCAAGCCCAAGGCTCAACCCACCCTGCGCGAGAACGCCGAGGTTTTTGACGCCGACCGCGCCGCCGAAAATCTGCGTGCGCTCGTGCGCTGCAAAACGGTTTCCTACCGCGACCCCGCCCTTGAGGACAATGCAGAATTTGAAAAATTCCGCTCTCTGCTCCCCTCGCTCTATCCCAACGTCTTTGCCGCTTGCGAATACAGCGAGCTGCCCGACCGCGCGATCCTGTTTCGCTGGAAGGGGAAAACCGACGCCGCTCCCGCCGTTCTCATGGCGCACTACGACGTGGTGCCCGTGAACGAATCGGCTTGGGACGTCCCTCCCTTTGAGGCGATCCTGCGCGACGGACGCATCTGGGGCAGGGGTACGCTCGACACCAAGGTGACCTTCAACGCCATTCTTACCGCCGCCGATCATCTGATCGCCGAGGGCTTCGTGCCTGCCTCCGATCTCTATTTCGCCTTTTCGGGCGGTGAGGAGGTCAACGGCGCGGGCGCATCCCATATCGTGGACTATTTTGCCGAGCGCGGCATCGACCCCGCATTCGTGCTCGACGAGGGCGGTGCCGTGGTGGAAAACGTATTTCCCGGCGTCAAGGCGCCCTGCGGTCTGATCGGAATTGCCGAAAAGGGTATGATGGACGTGCGCTACACCGCGCGCTCCAACGGCGGTCACGCATCGGCTCCAAAGCCAAACGCACCGATCGACCGTCTCTCCTCTGCCTGCACCCGTGTTCTCCGCCATCCCTTCCCCGCGCATCTCTCAGCCCCCGTTGCCGAAATGTTTGACACGCTGGGACGGCATTCGTCCTTCCTCTATCGCGTGCTCTTTGCCAACATCCGCATCTTTCTGCCTCTGCTCGACATGATCTGCAAGAAGGGCGGCGGCGAGCTCAACGCCCTCATGCGCACCACCGTTGCGTTTACCCAGATGCAGGGCTCCTCGGCGTCGAACGTCATTCCGCCCGAGGCAAGCATGGTCTCAAACATGCGCCTCAATCCCGAGGACTCCCTCGATTCGGCGCTGGCATATCTGCAAAAAACGCTCAAGGACTCCGACGTGGAGGTCACGCGCCTGCACGGCATGAACCCCAGCCGCATCTCACGCACCGACTGCGAGGGCTGGGATAAGGTCTCCTCTGCCGTGGCGTCGACCTGGAAGGGCTGCATCGTCTCGCCCTACCTCATGGTGCAGTGCTCCGACTCGCGTCACTACGGACGCATCTCGGATAGGGTCTACCGCTTCTCCGCAATGGACCTCACAAGCGAGGAACGCGCTACCATCCACGGCAACAACGAATCCATCCGCCTCGAAACCCTCGCCCGCTCGGTCGAGTTCTACCTCCGCCTCATGCGCGAGTGTTAAGATATGTTTTTATTATTTTTTATGCAGGGGGAGAGGGAGAACTTTTTGAAAAAAGTTCTCCCTCTCCCCC
>CAJKPX010000012.1 GCA_905201895.1 uncultured Eubacteriales bacterium
GCAAAGCTAAAGCTTTTTGGAACCACCAGCACTGCTGGTGGTTTTCGTTTCACAAACAAAAAGCAACGGCACACCGATGCGCTCGGTGTGCCGTTGCTCTTTTTCAGGTTTTTTTCACGGTTACGGTTCGACATTTTGGGCAGGTGACGTCAATCATGCCCTTCCCCTTCGGCACGCGCAAAACTGCCTTGCATTTCCGACATTTGAAATAGCAGTGCGTTTTGCGGTCACGCCGTTTGTTTTTCAAAAGCGCGAAGAAACCGCCGATCGGTCGCCATATCCGCCTCCACACCTCAAGCTCGCCGCGCCTTTTTGTCAAATTACGCGAATAGCAGCGAAAGGTTGCCCAGATCAACAGCGCCCACGAGGGGAATACCAGCCACCATAGAGGGGCAAAGCAGGAAAGCAGCATCAGGACGAGCGCCGTGCCAAACAGCACGTGGTTGAGTGCGTCATTGCCGTATCTTCCGTACATAAAGCGAGCAAGCCGCTCGCCCATTCTCATAAGCCATCGTTTCATTTCGATCATCTCCTTTTCCCATACAGTATAGCACAAAAACAATAATTGTTTGTCAACTTTTTGTAAAATAGCGTTCATAAAAGCCGCTTTTTGAGGTTGACTATTGATTTTTGCGACAAAATATGGTATGATAAGGGAGGAAAAACGAAAACAACCGAATGGAAAGGATACCGCCATGGCAAAATCAACCGTTAATGTCAAGCAACTGATTGAAAAAATGACACTCAAGGAAAAGGTGTGTCAACTCACGCAGCTCAACGCAAACTTCTTTGCACAGAGCGATGCGGAAATCACGGGTCCCTGGGAAAAGCTGGGCATTGCGCAGGAGGACCTGCGCTATATCGGCTCGGCACTCAATTTCCACGGCGTGAGTGAAATGATCGAAATCCAGAAAAAGCACATGGAGGAGGACCCCAACGCGATCCCCATGATCTTTATGATGGACGTGATCCACGGATTTCGCACCATCTATCCCATTCCGCTCGGAATGGGCGCGTCCTTCGACCCCGAGCTCGTTGCCGAATGCTCGCGCATGGCGGCAAGGGAGGCGTCGGCAGGTGGCGTTCAGCTCACCTTCACGCCGATGGTGGACTATGCGCGCGATGCCCGTTGGGGGCGCGTGATGGAGACCTGCGGTGAGGACCCCTTGCTCAACTCGGTGATGGGTGCGGCACAGGTCAAGGCATTTCAGGGTGACGATCTCTCAAATCCCGATACACTTGCCACCTGCGTCAAGCATTTCGCCGCATACGGCGGTGCCGAAGCAGGCAGAGACTATAACACGGTGGAGATCTCCGAGCGACTTTTGCGCGAATACTATCTCCCCGCCTATAAGGCTTGCATTGATGCGGGCGTGAAGATGCTCATGCCCTCCTTCAACTCACTCAACGGAGTTCCCTCTACGGCAAACAAATGGCTGATGCAAACCGTCCTCAAAAAGGAATGGGGCTACGACGGACTCGTAATCAGTGACTACAACGCCATTGGAGAATTGCTCCGTCACGGTGTTGCTGCCGACACCAAGGAAGCAGCACGCATGGCATTTACCAACGGATGCGACATTGAAATGATGTCGATCACCTATTACCGCCACGTCAAGGAGCTGATCGACGAGGGCGTGATCACCGAGGCTGCGGTGGATGCAGCGGTGGAACGTGTGCTTGAGCTCAAGCGTGAGCTGGGACTCTTTGAGGACCCTCTCCGCGGTGCATCGGTGGAACGCGAGGCAACCGAGCTTCTCACGCCCGCACATCGCGCGATCGCACGCAGAGCCGCCGAGGAATGTGCGGTGTTGCTCAAGAACGACGGCGTGCTTCCCTTCTCCAAGGACGTGCGTCGCGTGGCTTTGATCGGCCCCTTTGCAGGCACCAACGAGATCAAGGGCTTTTGGGCATGCAACGGTCGCGACGAGGAATGTGTGAGCGTTTATGAGGGTGTGAGCACCCTGCTGAGTGACGCAGAGGTCACCGCCGTTGCAGGCTGCTCGGCACAGTGGAACGAGCTCTCCACCGAAGGCTTTGCCGAGGCGATTGAAGCTGCCAGAAACGCCGACGTTGTGGTGCTCTGCCTGGGTGAGCCCCAGAAATACAGCGGCGAGGGTAACAGCCGTGCCGATCTCGGTCTGCCGGGCGTACAGCTGCAGCTCGCGCGCGAGGTCCTTGCAGTCAATCCCAACACCGCCGCGCTGATCTTCAACGGCAGACCGCTCGTGCTCACCGAGCTGGATGCCATTGCACCCGCGATCATGACAATGTGGTTCCCCGGCACCGAGGGTGGAAATGCCGCCGCTCGTCTGCTTTGGGGCGACGCAAACCCCTGCGGTAAGGTAACCATGAGCTTCCCGAAGGCAGTTGGACAGTGCCCGATCTACTACAACCACCCCGCCACGGGACGCCCCAAGAGAAAGCCCGAGGACGTGCATCAGCCCTATGCCTCCAACTACATCGGATGCGGAAATCTGCCGCTCTATCCCTTTGGTCACGGTCTCTCCTACACCTCCTTTACCTACGAGGCACTCGAGCTTGACCGCCATGAAATGACCGCTGACGGGGCGATCACCGTTCGCGTGACCCTGAAAAACACGGGTGACCGCTGCGGAAAAGAGGTTGTGCAGCTCTATATCCACGATCTCGTTGCCTCCACGGTGCGCCCGATCCAATCGCTCGTCGCCTTTGAGAAGGTGGAGCTGGATGCGGGTGAAAGCAAGACGGTAACCTTCCAGATCACCGAGCCGATGCTCCGCTTCTGGGATGCCGAGTGCAATCACGTCTCCGAGCCCGGCGAATTCGACCTGTTCGTTGGCTACGCCGACCACCCTGCCATCACCGATCGCTTTACGCTGGTGTGACGGCAAAACAGCATATAAAAAGGAGGGTGCCTCAAATGCATGCATTTGAGGCACCCTTTGGTGTTTGCAATTAGTTTGCGGTACCACGCACAATGTCGCCCACGCCATTGAGAATGTATTTGGGGCGGTAGGGGAAATTGTCGATATCCTCCCGTGCGGTTACACCCGAGAGCACGAGAACGGTGTCGACATTCGACTCGATGCCCGCAATGATATCGGTATCCATGCGGTCACCGATAAAGGCAATGTCGGCACTGTGACATCCGAGGATTCGCAATCCGTGGCGAAGCATAAGCGGATTGGGCTTTCCAACGAAATATGCCTTTTTCCCTGTTGCGATTTCGATGGGAGCAACGAGCGAGCCGGTTGCAGGCATAATGCCGCCCTCCACAACGCCGATGGTGTCGGGATTGGCACCGATCAGCTTTGCGCCCTTATTCACGAGCGCAATCGCCTTTTCGATCTTTTCAAAGCAATAGGTGCGCGTTTCCCCTACTACAACGTAATCGGGATTGACGTCATTCATATAAATATTACGGTCATAGAGCGCCTTGGAAAGCGCCGCCTCACCGATTACGTATGCGGTGCATCCGGGTGCCTGACTGTGCAGAAACTCTGCGGTTGCCATCGCACTCGTGTAGAAATGATCCGCCGAGACCGAAAGACCCATGCGCTCCAGCTTCATGCTCAACTCGTGCGGCGTTTTCTCGGGGCTGTTGGTGAGGAACACAAACTTTTTGTCATTCTCGATCATCCAATTCACAAATTCGGTAACGCCGTCAAGCAGCTTGTTGCCGTGATAGATCACGCCGTCCATATCGCAGATGAAGCCTGCTTTTCCCAAAATACGGTCCATAATTGATGCTTCCTCTCTTTTATTTCATCTCAAAGGTGTCTGCCCATTCCCAGAACTGATCCACCCACTTGCTCTGCTCGTCGGCATAGCAGGTAAACTCCACCGACCAGAAGGCATCGTCGCCCTTGAAAATGACGTGCAGGCTGTAAAGCTCGTCACCCTCGGAGGTTTCCTCGTATTCAAAATACCATACGCCATCCTTGACCTTCATTCCAACGTCCTCAAGCTCAAACATCTCGATCACGAATTCGCCGTATTCCTTGTGAGTCAGGTTCGGGAAGGTGGGAATGGGCGATTCATCAAAGCCGTATTTGTAGATGGCAACGAGATTATCGTAGGATGAGAACACAACGAGATCGTATTCCTCCGTGTCGATCTCAAACTCATCGGTGAGCGTGATCTGCGCGCCCATGTCGAGCTCAAAGGTTTTCGGCTCGGGCTTATCCAGGAGAACCGACGCAACGCCAATGACAACACCGATAATAAGGGCTGCAACGAGAATGATCACGCCGCGCGTGGTGTTTTTGCGGCGGTTTTGCAGAGTTGCCTCGTCTGCCTGTCCGTCAAACTGAAAGGCGTGTCCGTTGGCGGGATTGTAGCGGTTCTGCCCCGTCAGAAAAACGTCGGCGTTGCCTGCGGGAACCGTGCAAAAATCGTTGCAATAATTCTTGCTGATCTTGTCGGCGATCACGTAGATCCTCGCCTCGGTCTCCTCGATCGAAAAGGTTTTTGTCTCACCGTTTTTCAAATCCCCCAGCTTTTTGCAGCGGACTTCGCCGATGGTAGTATCCCCCATGATCGGGTCCTCGATGTAGACCTTCATCGTGCCTAGGCATCCAACAAAGGTTTTATTTCGGGTAATCGTCAGATTTCTCACTTTTGTGTCCTCCATGATAATTTGTTACGTTTATTCTAACACAGAAAACGTGCAAAGTCAAGTGCGGATTGCCTCAAAACATGTTTTTACGTTGACTTTTTGTACGTATTTTGAAAAAACAAAAATTTTTTTCTTTTTTTCAAAAAAACTATTGACAAAGAGCGCGCATTGTGATATAATATGCGATGTTATCCAAAGACAGCAGGTTCCGGTAAAAGCGCAAGTTTTCCTGCCGAGGAGAGAAATTGAATTACAGAGATGTGATACGATCTTTCTTTTCGGCGAGGTGTGCGTTGCCGGAGGAAAGATTTTTTTATTCGTTTAATTCAATGGGAGGTAAAACGAAATGCCCAGCAATTCTATTCTCGTTCAGAAACAGCAGGTTGTTGCAGAGCTGGCAGAGCAGATCAAGAATTCCACCGCAGGCGTTGTCGTCAACTATCAGGGTATCACGGTAGAGCACGACACCGCAATGCGTAAGGCACTCCGTGAGGCAGGCGTAAAGTACGTTGTCATGAAGAACACCATGACCGGCAGAGCTTGCGACATGGTTGGCTACGGTGACTTGAAGCAGTACCTCAACGGTATGACTGCAATCGCAATCAGCGAAAATGACCCCGTTGCTGCTGCAAAGGTTCTCAAGACCTATGCTGAGAAGGTTGAGTCCTTCAATATTCTGGCAGGCTATGTAGATGGTGCTGTGATCGACGCCAACACGGTTAACGAGCTGGCTGAGATTCCGAACAAGGAAACGCTCATCGCGAAGTTCCTCGGCTCCATCCAGTCTCCTCTGTACAAGTTCGCTTACGCGATCAAGGCAGTTGTGGACAAGGAAAACGGCGGCGAAGAGGCTCCTGCAGAAGCATAATTCAAAGGCTCTGCACGGCAATCTGCCCCATCGGGTACCGATCCCCGCTTAAAGTCGGAACATAAAAAAACAAATTTTAAGATTCAAATGAATTTTGGAGGTAAATGAAAATGGCATCCGAAAAGATTACTAACATTCTCGAAGAAATCAAGTCCCTCACCATCCTCGAGCTCAACGACCTCGTAAAGGCAGTTGAGGAGGAGTTCGGCGTATCTGCAGCAGCTCCCGTTGGCGTAGCAGTAGCAGCAGGCGCAGCAGCTCCCGCAGCAGAGGAGAAGACCGAGTTCGACGTTATCCTTGCAAGCTTTGGCGCTAACAAGCTCAACGTTATCAAGGCTGTTCGCGAGATCACCGGTCTGGGTCTGAAGGACGCAAAGGATCTGGTTGAGGGCGCTCCCAAGACCGTTAAGGAAGGCGTTTCCAAGGACGAGGCTGAGAAGGTTAAGGCTGCTCTCACTGAGGCAGGCGCAACTGTTGAGATTAAATAATTTCAACCCAATTTCTAACTGTCTTGGAAAAACAGAAAAAGGACTGTCTCATATTGAGGCAGTCCTTTTTCTTTACTTTTTTCGGTTTGACAGGCACTTATTGCATGATCTTTCCCACCAGCTTGCGCATAGGCGTGGGTTCGTTGGTGACCGAATTGCTGGGCGCGTGAAGCTCTCCTGCAAAAAAAATTGCAAAATAGCCTGCGGGAACATAGAGACGTGTGAGCGATTCCATCGGCGGCAGACGGTAAAACTCGACGTCCGATGCCTCGTTGTAGGGTGTTTGCACGCTTGGGATGAGATCAGCGGGAACAAACATCTGCTCTGCCCCTTCAAGCACGATCTGCACGTCGATGAAACGGCGATGCGACTCCATCACGGTGCGCTCGCCAACCGGCTGTGCCTCAAAAGCGAGCATATTACCCCAAACCTCGCCTGCAAGATCGGCATCGAGAATCTCATGCCGCCCCGTATCCGCCCCTTTTGCAATCAGATCGAGCAAAAACGGCAGAGCGCGGTCAAAACGCGGATGCACACCGCGATAGTTTTCCAGATTTTCCAGCTTATCAAAAACCATCGTTTTTCTCCTTTTGTTCTGACAGTGTTCGGTCAACTGATCACTTCAAAGATCAGAGGACGCGGTGCAGGTGCAGTGGAACCGAGCTCGGTGGCGTGCAGGAGCGTTTGCTCCGCCGCGGCAAAGAGCTTGGGATCGGAGGCGTAAAGCTCTGCGATCGGTTCGCCCACCTCGACGTAATCACCCGTTTTAGCAAGGAGACGAAGCCCTGCCTTGTGGTCGATCGTGTCCTCCTTGGTGTTGCGCCCCGCGCCGAGCAGAAGCGCCGCCTTGCCGTAGTCCTCGGCGTTGACGCGCGTGATATATCCGCTCGACGGTGCCTTGACGGTGTGAGAATACGCCGCGCGCGGGAATTTTTCGGGATTTTTGACCCACGTGCGGTCTCCGCCCTGCGCCTCGACCATATCGGCAAGCTTCTCGAGCGCCTCACCTGATTCGATCACACGCAGAACCGACGCACGGCAGCTCTCATGATCGCCTCGCTCGGCAAGCACGAGCATTTCGGTGGCAAGCTCGACGCAAAGGTCGGTGAAATCCTTGGGACCCCTGCCGCGCAGCGTTTCAATCGCCTCCACTACCTCAACGGTATTTCCAACCGTTCTTCCAAGCGGACGGTCCATATCGGTGATCAGCGCAGACATGCGCTTCCCTGCTCGCTTGCCGATGTCCACCATCAGGCGAGCCAGCTCAATGCTATCCTCGGTGGTTTTCATAAACGAGCCGCTGCCCGTTTTGACGTCGAGCACGATGCAATCGTCATCCGCTGCAAGCTTTTTGCCCATGATACTCGACGCGATCAGCGGCAGGCTATCAACTGTTGCGGTGACGTCGCGCAACGCATAGAGCTTTTTGTCGGCGGGTGCAAGATTGGCACTCTGTCCCACGATCGAAAGTCCGCAACGCTCAACAACCGCTTCAAACTCGGCGGTGGAAAGGTCGGTGCGGAAGCCCTCGAACGCCTCGAGCTTGTCAACCGTGCCACCCGTGTGCCCAAGACCTCTACCGCTCATCTTTGCCACCTTGACGCCGAGAGCCGCAACAATCGGGATCACCGCAAGGCTGGTCTTATCGCCCACACCGCCCGTGGAATGCTTATCCACGCGCAAGCCTCCTGTGGGAGCCAGCTTGAGAATATCACCCGAATCGCGGATGGCAAGCGTGAGTGCTGCGGTTTCCTCGGCATCCATGCCGCACAGACGAATCGCCATGCAAAGTGCCGCCGCCTGATAATCGGGAATCGTCCCCTTGGTGTAGCCTTCCACAAAATATTCGATCTCGGCGGCGGAAAGCTTTTCTCCGTCGCGTTTTTTCTTGATCACATCATACATTCTCATCGGATCGGTCTCCCTTCTGTTGCAGATCGCGCGGAGAAAAGGACAACGGCAAAAGCTCACCCAGCGTCAGCGCGCGAATTCCCTTGGAGCTTCCAAGCAAGACCCGAAAATCGGCATTACAGAACTCCGCCATCACCTGGCGGCACACGCCGCAGGGGGCACAGAGCTCGCTGACGTCATCCCCTTGCCCCCCCACAATCGCAATCGCGCTAAAATCGTGTTCTCCCTCGCTGACCGCCTTGAAAAAAGCGGTTCGCTCGGCACAGTTTGTGGGCGTATAGGCGGCGTTTTCAATATTGCATCCAAGATAAACACGTCCCGAAGCGCTCAAGAGAGCCGCTCCGACGCGGAAGCCCGAATAGGGAGCATAAGCACGCGTTCTTGCCTCCTCGGCAAGCTTCATCAATTCCAAATCATTCATCATGCAGTCTCACTTTCGCACGGCGTCAAGAAAGCTCTCCCCGATACGCATCCTCGATTTTGCGCCGAGGAAATCCATCACAGTGGCGCCAATGTCGGCAAAGGTCGCCCTCGTTCCCAGGTCAACGCCCTCGCGTACCCTGCTACCGCAAATCAGCATGGGCGTGTACTCACGCGAGTGATCGGAGGAGGGGGTGGAGGGGTCGCATCCGTGGTCGGCAGTGACGATCAGAAGATCGTCTTCGCGCAGCTTCTCGCGCAGGGCACCGAGATGGGCGTCAAACGCGGTCATTGCTGCGGCATAGCCGTGCGGATCGTTTCGATGCCCGAAGGCACTGTCGAAATCAACCAGATTGACAAAGCAAAGCCCCTCGAAATCACGGTCGGCAAGCTCAAGTGTTTGACGCATGCCGTCATCGTTATCGACCGTACGGTGGCACTCGGAAAAGCCCCTGCCTGCAAAAATATCGTAGATCTTCCCCACCGCAAGCGTATCAAAGCGCTCCTTTTGAAGCAGGTCGATCATGGTGATATCGGTGGGCTCGATCGAATAATCGTGGCGCAGGGGCAAACGCTTGAAGGGATGCTCGCCCGTGAAGGGGCGTGCGATCACGCGCCCGACACCATATTTGCCTGTGAGAATTCCGCGAGCCATTTGGCAGTAGCGGTAAAGCTCCTCCACGGGAACAACGTTCTCGTGCGCCGCAACCTGAAATACGCTGTCGGCAGAGGTATAAACGATCAGCTTTCCGGTTCTCATGTGCTCCTCGCCAAAGTCACGCAACACCTCAATGCCCGAATAGGAGGCGTTGCAAAGCACGCCGCGTCCCGTCAGGGCTTCAAACTGCTCGATGATGTGTGTGGGAAAGCCCTCGGTGAAGGTTGGAAAGGGCGAAGCCGACAAAATGCCCGCCATCTCCCAATGTCCGATGGTGGTATCCTTGCCCATCGACGCCTCACGCATGCGCGCGTAGGATGCGTTGGGAACAGCAACTCCGCCACCTACGCCCTCGATGTTAAAGAGTCCCATCGCGGTCAGATTCGGACAGGAGAACTCGGGCAGATCGCGAATCGCGCCAAGCGTGTTGCTCCCCGCGTCTCCCCAAGCGGCGGCATCGGGCATCTCTCCGATGCCCATGCTGTCCATCACGATCAAAAATACACGTTTTCCCATAGCTCACACCAATCCGAGCGCAATTTCCATCATGTCGGTAAAGGAATTCTGGCGCTCCTCGGCAGTTGCGTTTTCCTCGGGACAGAGGAAATTATCGCTCACCGTGCAGATACAAAGCGCCTTTTTACCCGTCCACGCCGCATTACAATAAAGGGCGGCTGATTCCATTTCCACGCCGAGCACGCCCATTTTTGCCCACTCGGTGTCGTTGCCTGCGGCATTATAGAACATGTCGGAGGAAAAGATGTTGCCAACCTTATAATTGACCCCTTTCGCCTCACACAGATCGGCGGCACGGCGCACCAGATCGAAGTCTGCAATCGGCGCAAACGTACCGGGCATGCCAAACTGCGTGGCAAAGTTGCCATTGGTGCAGGCGCCCATTGCAATCACGATGTCGCGCACGTGCAGGTCGGGGTGGAAGGCACCGCAGGAGCCAACGCGGATGATCGCGTCAACGTCATAGAATTTGAACAGCTCGTAGGAATAAATGCCGATCGAGGGCTGCCCCATGCCCGACGCCATCACCGTGACGGGCTTGCCCTTGTAGGTTCCCGTGTAGCCGTGAACGCCTCGGATATCGTTGACCAGTCTGGCATTCTCCAGATAATTTTTGGCGATAAACTCCGAACGCAGGGGGTCTCCCGGCATCAGGACGGTTTTTGCGATCTCATCTGCCTTTGCGGCAATATGCATGGTTGGAACTGCCATCAGTAAACTCCTTTCCCGCTCTCGTCAAGACCCTTGACTGCCTTGACCACGCGACTGGTGCCGAGTCGATCGGCTCCCAGCTTCAAAAATTCCTCGGCATCAGCAAGACTTGAAATGCCGCCCGCCGCCTTGACTCTAACGTTTGCTCCAACGTGAATTCCCATCAGGGCAACGTCTGCCTGCGTTGCACCCGCCGTGGAAAAGCCCGTGGAGGTTTTGATATAATCTGCCCCCGCATCGGTGACGATGTGGCACATGCGGATTTTTTCGTCCTCACTGAGCAGGCAGGTTTCGATGATTACCTTCAGAATTTTATCTCCGCATGCCGCCTTGACGTCACGGATTTCCTCAAGCACCTCTCCGTCAAGTCCTGCACGTAGCTTGCCGATATTGATTACCATGTCGATCTCGTCTGCGCCCATGGCAATCGCCTCGCGCGTTTCAAAGCATTTGACGGTGGTTGTGTTATATCCGTTCGGAAATCCGATCACGGTGCAGATGGCAAGACGGTTGCCAACGTATTCCTTCGCCTGCCGCACAAAGCAGGGCGGAATGCAGACCGATGCGGTACCGTATTTGATCCCATCGTCGCAAACGGCACGGATCTCCTCCCAGGTGGCGGTTTGTGCAAGCAGGGTATGGTCACAATGCGACAAAATTTCTTTGTTATCCATTGTTATTGCCTCTTTTCCTTCTGTTTTTCCTTCAGTTTACTTGGTTCGCCGCCTCTCGGATACGATCGTTGATGCGTCGCATCTCGGAAAGGGGAACCTTGACGACCTTGCGGTCATAGGTGACAAGCCCGTTGATCTCCTCCTCCACGTCTGAAACCTGCGTGTAGATACAACCGCAGAGTCCGCGCGCGATCAGGGGCAACAATTTTTTCAAATAAAGCGTCTCCAGTGCCTTGACAAGCTCCGCCTGCGAGCGGAATTTTTTATATCCGAATTCGCGCTTTTCATCAAACACATGCCCCTCGGTTTTCATCGAGTAGCCGCCGAATTCACTGAGCACCACGGGGCGCGGATCGCGCGGAACACGGAGAGGCGTATAGTAGGTGTGCAGGCTTCGCAGTTCGGTTTTACCAACGCCCTGATCGTGCCAGCCGCTCACCGAGTCGATGATACGGGTTGGATCGGCGCGGCGAACACGCTCGGTGACCTCTGCCGAATCAAACTGCCCCCAGCCCTCGTTGAAGGGGCACCAAAGCCCGATGCAAACGCAGTTATAGAGTTGGGCAACCGTTTCGTCTGCCTCGCGCAGAAAATCGGCTCTTGCCGCGGCATCCTCGCGTGCGAAATAGCGATAATCGTGATCTCTATGATGAAATCCGAGGAACGGGAGCGCCGCAACGTGAGCGAAGCTATATTCTCCGCCACCGTTGACAAAATCCTGCCAGACCACAAGACCCAGGCGATCGCAATGGTAATACCAACGCATCGGCTCGAGCTTGATATGCTTGCGCACGGTGTTAAAGCCCATGTCGCGCAGCATCTTCAGCTCGTCATACGCCGCCTTGTCCGACGGATAGGTCAAAAGTCCGTCCGACCAATAGCCCTGATCGAGCACGCCGTTGAAGAAATAGGGCTTTCCGTTGAGGGTGAGGCGTGCGATTCCCTTTGCATCATGCGTCATACCAAAGGAACGGACCCCGAAATAGGAGCGGAGCTTGTCGCCCGATTGATTTGTGATCTCAAATTCGTAAAGATAGGGCTCCTCGGGAGACCAGAGCTTGAAAGGATGAGTGAGCGTAACCGCATCGGTATAGTCGGCGTTGAGAATCTCCTCACCGCCG
Organism: uncultured Eubacteriales bacterium; assembly: GCA_905201895.1. GTDB lineage: Bacteria > Bacillota > Clostridia > Oscillospirales > CAG-272 > UMGS1865. The sequence goes on from CAJKPX010000012.1 coordinate 11,968, forward strand.
TCAAAAACGCGCAGGTGCTGAAGCTCTCCAAAGCTATCCGACTCAATCCTGACGTTTCCCTGCTCGGCGTTTGGCGTAATTTTGAGCCCACGGATATAATGCACGGGCATGCTCTCAAGCCAAACGGTTTGCCAGATGCCGCTCTGTGGGGTATACCAAATACCTCCCCGACGGTCACTCTGCTTACCGCGTGCGTCACCGTTACGGGTTGCACGGTCGGCGCAAAGGACGCAGAGAGTATTTTCGCCCTCGCGGATAACGTCGGTCACGTCGCAGAAAAATGCGGTGAAGCCGCCCTTATGCGAGCCAACCTCCGTGCCATTGACAAAAACCCTGCATTCGCTGTCAACCGCACCAAAGTGCAGGAGCGTTTTTCCACGAAGCAGATCGGGCGTGACGTTGACCGTTCGGGTATATTCCAGCAGCTCATCATCTGCGAGAACAAAGCCCTCCCCTATTCCGCTATTGAGCGTCTCCGGCGAAAACGGAACCATAATGGAAGCTTCTTCCGTTCGCACACCGTGGGAGTCTATCTTGCGAAAGCTCCATTCACCGTTGAGACAAAGCCAGCTCTCGCGCTCCGCCTGCGGCATGGGATGCTCGGCATGCGGAATGGCGCCGATCTCATAATCGGTTTTCATATTCACGGCTTTTCGCTCTCCTTTCTCGTCTTTTTAGCGGCACGTGCCAGAAGCGGAATCACCGCAAAGAGCAGAATTGCCGTAATCGCGCCTGCCAGAAAAATCTCGGGCGCGGGGATATATTGGGTTGTCATCACGTCGGCGCTACCGAGGTCGGGAAGCGGAACCGCCGCGATGCGATTGATCGTGTTTCCGATCATGGGGCCAACCAGCATGGGAATCAGAACGCTGAACACCATGCGCACGCCCTGTAGCTTACCTGCGTTTCCGCTCGGCGTGTAATCGCGCGTGAGCGCACCGCAAAGTGCAGAAACGAAGATGTATCCCGTAATCATCACAAAGCCCGCAACGCCAAACAGAATCAGCGTGACGGTTTTGTTTTCAAATTTAGAGAGATACATGCCAAAGAGACCAAGCGCAAAAACACCTGCGGCAGGATAGAGCAGGCGCGCTTTATCATGTCGGTCTGACAGGTTGGCAAGATAAAGATTGACCAAAGCGCCAAGCAGAATGGCAACGCCGAACACGATGCTGTATTCCAAAACGCTGAAGCCGAGGTAGGTTTTCATATAAATGATCAGATACGGCATGAATATCTGGCAGGCAATACCGTAAATTCCAACGAGCAGGAGCGTCCAATAAAGCGTTGCATTGCCGCGGATCACGGAGGGGCGAAATCCGTAGACAATATCACGGAAGGTTCCGTTTTTTTGCAGGCCCTCGTGGTCGCGGATCGTAAAAATTCCAACGGCGCCGCAGAGCGAGATCACGGCACCAAGACCGAGAAAGAGCCCCTGATAGCCGATCAGCTCCACAAGAATACCAAAGCCGCCTGCCACGATGAGCATGGCGAGAAGCGGCAGGATGGAGAGCACGCCCTCGATCCGACCGCGGTTGTGCTCGCCCGTGTTATCGGTGACCCATGCGTTAAAGGCTGCATCGTTGGCGGTGGAGCCGAACACGGTCATCACGCAGTCGCCAACCACAACAACGGCAAGGGCAATCGAAACCGCTCTCGACAGAGAGCCTCCAAAAATCGCCTGCATATTTTCGGCACTCACAAGCCCAAACAGCGCAACCGTGACACCCCAGATCAGGTAGCCGATTGAAATGAAGGAGCGACGGTTGCCCGCGCGGTCCGAAAGGGTGCCTGCAACGAGCGTGGTGAGCGTTGCCGCAATGCCCGAGAGCTGCACCATGAGGGTTACGGTATCGAGATTTGGAGAGATCGTTTCAAACACGAACAGGTTGAAATACATATTTTCAACCGACCATGCGATCTGCCCCACGAGACCGAACAGCAACAGAACCGTCCAATTTCGTTTTCCAAAGAATTTTTGCATATCACGTCTCTCCTTTTCACATTCTATTCCATTCTTTATTATATCATTTTTTACTGCAAAATTCAATAGCATTACACAAAAAAGTGAGCCAAATGCGAAAAGGCATTTGGCTCACTCTGCCGTGTTAATATTCGATCGTAACGCTGTTTTTCACAGCCTTTCCGAGCGAGAAGGGCTGCCCTGCAAAGGTGCCCTCAAAGGGATAAACGTAGTAACTCGAGGTCAGCTCGTGATCGGTGATCACCAGATCGCGGAAGCCGCACATGGAGGTGAGGTTGCCGCACTCGCCGTAGGTACCCGTGAAAATCACGCGCTTGCGAGCGGGAGTGACCGCCTCGGGGAGCTTGACGATATTGGCTCCGTGGGTGTGTCCGCAGAACAGGCAGAGCACACGTTCGTCATTCACCATTGCCTTCACCTCGTCACTCTCGCCTGCGATGTCGAAATAATGCGAGCAAAGAATAATCTTGTGATTGGGATATGCTTCCATTTGCTCACGCAGATACGCCGCGTCAATGCGCGTGAACACGCCGTCATGGTGCTCGGTGGGATCAAGGTTCCCTGCAAAGGTATCGAGCATGATAAAGAGATATCCGTCGCTCTCAACCGTGAACTGACGGGAGCATCCCGTGATCTCGCGCCACTTTTCCTCGCCGTATTGCTCATGGTTGCCCGCGATCATGTAGTATGGAACGGTCAAGCGACTGCAGTATTTTTCCACAAATTCCTGTGTGTAGGAGCGTCCGATTGTGAGATAGGTGCCCTTCTCCTGCCATTGCCAATGATCGAGCGAATAGTCACCCAGCAGGAGGATCATCTCATAAGGATCGCGCTCGTATTCCTCGCGGAGTGCATTGAGAAAATGCTCCATGCGTTCGTCGGAGTTAACGCCAAACCAATCGCGCTGGCAATAATGAATGTCGGATGCAATAATAATTCTTTTTCTCATGATGTCACCTCATATTTTGAAAATAGTCTTGCCTGAAATGTTAAAATAAATAAACCTCGGCACTCCCATAGGTTGCACCGCAGAGGTGCCGAGGAATATGATCAGAAGGGATATTTTGAAGGATCCGGAATGAGGATCGGCTTATCGCGTTCGAATATTGCGTTCACGTCGGGTTGTCTTGCACCGCTCGGCGTGTAGGGGAAGCCGAACTCCTGCGCTTCGCCCTCGGCGGCGAGGATGATTTTCTTGACGTAGGTTGCATTCGACCAGATATAGGCGTTCGGGAATGCAGTGGTCACCTTCTCTCCTGTGCTCGGATCGGTTTCAGTCTGATTGTTCGACCGCGTACCCATTCCCCATCTGATAAAGACGTTGCAAATTGATCCATAGGACTGCTGGGTGCTGACCACGTTGATCGGCCAGATCACGGTGGGAGCTGCGATCGCATCATAAAGCTCCTTGCTTCCGCCTTCATATCCGTGGTGCGAGAACTGCACGATATCCGACTTGAGATCATCGTAATTGCCGCGATAGTTGTTCATGATGTATGCGGAAGCGATCACCTGCAGGTCGCCGAGGAACATCACGCGCTGGGTGGTCTCACCTGCATGAACGTCGATGCGGATCATTGCACTGCGGTTGTTCCAATTGAGCGTGCTCAGATTAAAGGTGGAGGTGTAGAGATCCTCAAGCGTGTACATCACGTTGATATCGATGCCGGGCAGATGGATCTTCTGACCGGTGTGCAGACGCGAATAGTGAATTGCATCCTGCCAATATGCGGTTGCCACGTCAAATTCGTGAGGATGGGAGGACTCAAAGTGATAGTAGAATGCTTTTACCTTGACCTTGTCGGCATACTTGGGTGCAAATTTTTGGATCGCTCCGATGTGGTCGCCGTGGGTGTGTGAGAAATACCATCCGGTAATCACGGGCTCGCCCTCAATCCCCTCGTCCGCGCAAATCTGCTTGAGGAAGGCATAAAGGTTGTCTGCCTCAGTGTCGGTGGGATAGCCACCGTCGATGAGGAAGAAGCTTCCATCGGTGAGCAGGAAAATATAGCTCATACCGCCGTTTTCGCGCGAGTTGATGTTGTCCACGCGACGCTGCCACATTTTGGGTGTATAGGTCTTCTCTCCCGTGTATTCCTCGTCGGATGGATTTGCGCGGAGTGCCGGTTCAGAATAGAGACGGAGTGTGCCGTCTGCCTTCAAATGCGTTGCAAAGAGATTCACAACTCCGTTGGAGGCATATGCATAGCGATTATCGCCGAGCTTGTTGTTGTGCGAGATCGTGTAGCCAATTGCCTGCACACCCGAAACAAATCGCTCAAAATCCTCGGCGCTCACGTTTGCAAATTCTCTCATGGTGGACACGTCATCGGTCTGATAGATTTCTGTGGGAGTCAGATTGTAGGAAGGAATGAGGAATTCCCAAGAATCCGTTACATCCTCCCCCTCATAGAACATCACATAGGAGGATCTCAGATCGTCATCTGCCTCGCCCTGCAGGTTTGTCAGAGGAGTGACCATGATCGTGGTGCCGGCATCGGCAGAAATACCGTCCAGAGTAACGGCGTAGAGTGCCTTGAGCTTTGAATGCAGCTCGGATGCCAAAACAGTTTTTCCGGCTGCCTGTATCGATTCGCGAATTTCGGTGGTGGTGTAAACCTTGTAGCTCGATCTGCCGCTCTGATCGGTGAGGAACACGCGGAAGCCTGCCTCGGTGCAGGAGTTGGTCTCCAATCCGCCAACGATTCGGATCGAGAAGGTATTGGTGGTTGGATCAACCTCAGTTTTCTGCACAAAGGTGGGGACGGGGGTAGTGGTTACGGTAACCGTAGCATTGCTGGTATAGCCGAACATGGGCTCTGTGGGATAGGTGCAATCGGTGTAGATGATATTCATGATCTTCTTGCCGCTCGTCCAGCCCGCGCGCCCCGCGATCTGACCAACCTTGGCACTGCTGTTCTTCTTGGTGATCGTGCCCGAGAAGGAGGAGTTTTTCACCGCGACCGTCAACGTTCCCTCACCGTCCTGCCAGGAGCTGCCGTAAAGACCGCCGATATCTGCCGCGGAATTGGCAACGAGCGAGAGGCTGGAATGGCAGTTTTCGATCAGGATCTCGCCGTTTGGCATAGCGCCCCAGTGCACCACGCCCGCGATCGAGCCGAGGTTGTCGCTACCGTCTCCAACGAGCGTGCCGTTGGTGAGGGTCAGGTTTTTCACAGTTCCGCCGGTAACCAAGCGACCGATGAAGCCAAATTCATTCGGAATGGGGCCCGAGGAAAGCCCGCTCGGCGCGTAGATACCGCGAATGCAATGCCCCTGCCCGTCGAGGGTACCCGCAAAGGAGGCAATTCCCTTCCAAATATTGGCGGGAGCAGGATCACCAACCGTCCAACCGGGGTTGAGGTCAATGTCGGCAGTGAGATAAAAGGTTTTGCCCTTCGTCACACTGTAGTCGGTGGATGAAGTTACCGCATGGGTCAACTGAACCAAACCGAGCAGATCGGCAGCGTCGCTGATATAGTAGGGACCGTCTCCTTGATACCAAGAGGTGTCGGGGGTAATGGTGTTCCCTGCTGCCGAGACTGTGAATGTGGGTAATGTGATCATGGACGCAAGCATAAGGATCGCAAGGAGCATAGAAAGAATTCGTTTCATGTAGTTCCTCCATTTCGAACACTTACAAAAGTCTGCACGATAGGGTACGTGTTTCATATTGTTTTGATATGGGTATCCCCCGACGGATTCGCCGGGGGAGTTTTTTTATTTTCAGAACGGGAAAAGAGATTTGTCGGGAACGAGGTTCGTATGGTCTCTGTTATAGATCGCTTCCACGTCGGGCTTCTTGGAGCCGCTCGGCGTGTAGGGGAAGGCAAATTCCTGAGCCGCACTCTCGCCGGCGAGGACGATCTTCTTGACGTAGGTTGCGTTCGACCAGATATAGTCGTTCGGGAAATTATACGAGACGGATGCGCCCGTTACGGGATTGGTTTCGGTCTGTTTGCTATCCTTTGTTCCCATGCCCCATCTTGTAAATACGTTGCACACGCTGCCGTAGCTTTCCTGCGTGCTGACCACGTTGATCGGCCAAAGCACGGTGGGAGCGGCGATCCTGTCGTAGAGTTCCCTGTCTGCGCCCTCATAGCCGTGGTGCGAGAACTGCACGAAATCGGCTTTGAGTGCATCGGAGTTGCTTGCATACATGCTCTTGATGCACTGGGTTGCAATTACCTGAATGTCGCCGAGGAACATGATCTTCTGAGTTTTACCGTTCGCGGTTACGTCCACGCGGATCACTGCACTGTAGTTGTTGCCGTTCAGATTCGTGAAGGAGAAGCCGGTCTTGTAAAGATCCTCCAGCGTGTAGATCACGTTGACGTCGATGCCGGGCAGGTTGATCTTCATACCCGTGTGGATGCGCGAATAGTGAACGGCATCGGGCCAATATGCGGCTGCACCATTAAACGCTTGTACATCCGCGCTATCGTTTTCAAAATGATAGTAGAACGCCTTGACGTCAATCTCGCTTGCATACCTAGGCGCAAACGCCTGAATTGCACCGATGTGGTCACCGTGAGTATGCGAGAAATACCAACCGGAGATCACGGTTTCCTTGCCTGCAGGGGTGTTATTCTTGAGGAACTGATAGAGGTTATCTGCCTCACCTGCGGTATTGTAGCCGCCGTCGATGATGAAGAAGGTGCCGTCGGAGAGCAGGAATACGTAAGACATACCGCCGTTTAGGCGCGAATTGATGTTATCCACGCGGAGCTGCCACATCTTGGGCGTGTAGGTGCCGCCTGCGGGCTCGGCGTCGGAGGGATTTGCGCGAAGGGCGGGCTCGGTGTAGAGACGAAGCACATCCTGCGACTCGATGTGAGAAACGTAAGCGTTCACGATACCGTTAGAAGCAAGCGCATAGCTGTTCTCGCCGAGCGTGTTCTCCTGCGAAATAGCAAAACCATTTGCCTTGAGCTGGTTGATAAATGCGGTGAAGTTTGCCTTGCTGACGTTGCTGTATTCCTTCATTGTGCAGTTGGCATCAACCGCATAGCTCTGCGATGCACTTGCGCTGTACTGAGGAATATAGGACGTCCAATCGTCAACGGCAACACCATCATCATACATCTCGTGGGATACGAGCGATGCGTTTGCAGCATGGCCGCCCGTGGTTCTGTAAGGCATCACGGCAAAGGTGAGACTCTCATCTGCGGGTACGTTTTCGATGGTCAAACCGTAGAGATACTGATAATCTGCATCCAGCTCGCTTGCAAGAACGGTCTTGCCTGCAGCCTGAATGGATTTGAACACCTTGGTGGTGGTGTAAACCTTGGAAACGGTGGTACCGTCGGCGCGCGATACTATAACGCGGAAGCCAACGTTATCCCAATGCAGATTGCTCAAGCCGCTCAGAATACGAACCGAGAAGGTGTTGTTTTCAACCTCGGTTTCCTGAATGAACACCTTTGCGGGATTGTTGGTGACGGTGCCACCGCCGGTTGTAGCGTATACCTTACCCGTAGAGGGATAATAGCAATCGGTGTAAGTAGCATTCATGATATTGCTACCGCTCACCCATCCCGCACGGCCTGCAAGCTGCCCAGCGTTACCGGCTCTGACATTTTGCTTCAGGGTGCCAACAAAAGAGGTGTTTGAAACAGTAATACTGATCGTACCTGTTGCACTCGTATAGGCAGTGCCATAGATGCCGCCAATATAACCGTCGCCCGCTTTTGTGTTTGCAGCAATGTGAAGATCGGAATAGCAACCTTCAATCGTAATGGTTCCTGTTCCAATGCCTCCGCAATGCACAACGCCTACAAAAGAACCGATATTATCGCCTTTTTCTTCGTATACATCCGGTTCATCCGAATCCTGAGTACCGTTTTGATTTTTATCTGTATAGGTTGTCTTGATCCAAGAATCACCGCAAAGATAGCCATTGGTGAGGTTGAGGTTCTTGATGGTGGATCCGGTGATCAAACGTCCGACAAATCCGAACTCATCGGCATAAGGACCGGAGGAAAGACCGTTGGGAGCATACATGCCCTTGATCGTGTGACCCTGTCCGTCAAAGGTTCCTGCAAAGGATGCAATTCCCTTCCAAACGTTTACAGGCGCGTTGCCCGTGTAGCTGCCATCAGCATTGAAAAAGGTGCCGGGGTTGAGGTCAATATCAGCATCAAGATAAATCGTTCTGCCGGAAGTAACTGAATAGGCATTTGCAAATTCATATTTAGAATATTTTGCATAGTTGTGCGTCATATCAACCAGACCAAGCAGATCTGCAGCATTGCTGATATGAAGGTCACCGGTAGATTTATACCAAGATGTGTCGGGAATAATGGGAGTGGGGTTTGCCGCCTTGTCTCCAAGCAACTGCATTTTTTGGAATCCACACCAGTCCCGAATTCCAGATTTGTGGGTTCCCTTTGCTGTACCGTCATTGATAATAATTGCGATACCCAGCGTATTTCCTGCCTGAGGAGTATACTCTCCATTGGTGTTATAGAGCCCCAAAATGCTCCACGGAATGGCAGTTTCCATCAAAAAGCCGTTCTCGGTGAGCATAGTTTTGGAGGTCACCGCATCATATCTGGTGGTGCCGCTGTTATAGCTGTAATCCCAGCCGTCAGTTGTGTTGTTTTCACCATTCTTGGCATCCTCATAGGTGTTGGTGGTATAGTATTTTGCACGACCGAAAACAACAGAGTCGACAGCAGTCCCCTGCTGTGTTGCGTTTCCCGCCTGCGCAAAGATCATGTTCACCGCACCGTTCTGCTTCTTAACTCCAGTATAGTTCTGCGGCGGCATGATATAGTATGCCGTGCAGTCTCCATGAGGAGCAGTCCAGTTATCCTTTGGCGCTGCTCTGTACGTAATATCATCATTGAATCGCTCTTCCAAAATGTAGAGATTCGTCGCATCCCACATATAGTAGATATTTGCCATCAATGTATTAGGATAATCGCCACCAGTGATTGCCTTTTGGGCTGCATCCAAGCGAATGGTGTATGCATCATCCCACTTGGACTCTTTTACACCGTCGATACTCGCGGTTCCATACTTTGCATAAAGTGTCTCTGCAGATTGATCGCACATATCAATCGTGTTGGAGTAGGTCAGTGCTGCGGTTGGAACGACCATTGCTGTAACCAGCATCACGATCACGAGCACCGCGGAAAGAATGCGTTTCATGTTAGAAATCCTCCGTTTCATGAATTGAAATATTTATTTTTGCGTTCTTCAAAGATCGCTTCGATATCGGGGAACTTGTCGCCGCTGGGCGTGTAGGGGAAGCTCATCTCAAGAAGCTCGTGCGAGAGGAAGATCTTCTTGATGCTCTCAGCATCCACCACGTAGCGGTTTGGCCAAGCGTATTTCTCATTCGGGGTGCGGTTGATCCATGCACCGATCACTCTTTGCGGAATGTCGAGAATGCGATTGCCGTTCTCATCCTTGAGCGAGTGTCCGTCGGGACCCATGACGTAGTATCCGGTTTCCTGGTAGCCTTCCACGTTCATCGTCCAGAGCACGGTGTGCGGGTCGATCTTCTGATAGAGTCCAACTGTTCCGCCCTCATAGCCGTGATGCGCGAACTGAACGATATCGCTCTTGAGCGTTTTGGGTGAGAGATATTTCTCCATGCAATCGGATGCCTGCCGCTGAATGTCGGCGAGGAAGAGAATTCTCTGCCCGTTCACCGTCATGCGGAGCACCGCGCTGCCATCGTTCTCGGTTTCGGGAGCTGCAGGGAGCAGGTCCTCTCGCGTGTAGAGAATCTGAACACATGCACCCGGGAAATTCCATTCCATACCCGTGTGGGGCTTTGCATAATGCACAGCCTCCGGCCAACGACCGGCTGCTTCCTTGATCGCACTGGGGAGACGCGAGTGGTAAAGGAAGCTCTTTACTTTGACATTCTCGGCATACTTGGGCGAGAATTTCAGCAGGGCACCGAAATGATCGCCGTGCAGATGCGAAATAAACCACATCGAAATCACGGTCTCCTTGCCCTCGGGGGTCTTTTCCTTGAGGAACTGATAGAGATTGTCTGCCTCTCGCTCGGTGGGATAGCCGCCGTCGATAACAAAGAAGGTGCCGTCGGCAAGACGCCAAACGTAGGACATACCGCCGTTTTCCTTGGAGCCGCGGTTATCAACCGGAAGCTGCCACATGGTAACGGGATATTCGCCGCCATCGCTGCGCTCCCCCTTTATGGGATAGGTGCGCGAGCCCTTGATCGCCGCATAAAGGCGAATCGAGCATCTTTGCGGGCTATATGCCACGTAAACAGTGGTGGTATCGTTTTCACGGAGGGTGTAGCGATTTTCCCCGAGCTCATAGTTCTCCACCACCGCAAAGCCTGCCTCGTCAAGCGCCTTGAGGTAATCTGCAAAGGCTGCCTTGGTGATGCCGCGATACTCGAAAATGCAGGAATGCTCCTCGGGGGTGTATCCGAAAAGCTCCTTGGTGGGATCGGGACGCGGAACACCTGCAAACCAAGTGTAGGTTTCGATGAAATCGCGGTTCTGACGCATATAAATCGCGTCGATATCCGCCATTCTGGGCCCCTCGGGGGTATACGGGAACTGCATCTCAAGCAGACCCTCGCCCTCCACGATGATCTTTTTGACGTTTTCATCTGCCATCACATAGCTGTTTCCGAACGGGAAACGCGACGTGGGCGCGTGATTCATCCACGCCTTGAAAACGTTGATAATACCGCCATAGGAGGTTTGCGTGCTCAAAAAGTTCATTGGCCAGAGCACGGTGTGCGCGCCGATCGCGCGGTAAAGCTCGGGGGTTCCACCCTCATAGCCGTGGTGCGCGAACTGCACGATATCGGCATGCAAAATCTCGTCGGTATGGTGTCGGAGCATCGTGCCCGAGGCAACCATCTGAATATCGGCAAGCAGCATCAGGCGCTGACCTGCAATGGTTGCGCGCAGAGCCGTACTGTGCTCGTTTCCGTTCTGACGCTCGGAGAGCGGATAGGTTTCGTCGTCGGGGTAATAGTCCTCCTTGGTGTAGATCACGTCGAAGGTAATACCCGAGAATGCGAGCTGCATGCCCGTGTGGAGTCTGCCATAAATCTTGGCATCCGGCCAATATGCAATCGCCGTTGTGAAGGGCACGCGGAACCAATCGGGCATCACGTCGAAGTGATAGTAGAAGCCCTTAACCTCAATCTCGGAGGCATATTTGGGTGCGAATTTGAGCAGCGCGCCGTAGTGATCGCCGTGCATGTGAGAGATAAACCACGCAGAGATCACGGTCTTTTCGCCTGCTGGCGTTTTTTCCTTGAGATGTCGGTAGAGATTGTCTGCCTCGAGATCGGTGGGATAACCGCCGTCGATCACCACAAAGGTTCCGTCACCCGTGAGGAACACGTAGGACATACCGCCGTTCTGCTTGGTGCCAACGCAATCGGTTTCCAGCTGCCAGAGCGTGGGACGGTAGCGCTCTTCCCCACCGAGCTTGCGTGCGGGGTAGTTGTTATGCCCCTTCTCCTCGGCATAGAGTGCGATCTCGTGGCTCTTGGCGCTGTAAGAAACGTAGACGGTTGCTTTCTCACCGAAGCGCAATGCATAGAGGTTTTCATCGAGGTTGTAATCCTCGCCGCGAGCAAAGCCCGCTTTCTCAAGTTCCTCCAGATATCTGCCGTAGCATTTCGCACAGCAATCGCCAAACTGCATGCGGCAGGATGCACCGTCGGGTGCAAACTCAAAGAGAAGCTCGCCTGCGTTTACGGGTGGCAACGTTTGAAACCATTCTGTCTTTTTGATGTTTTCCATAATAGAGTATCCTTTTCGCTATAAAAGAGACGGGATCCACCGTTGGATGGATCCCGCTATGATTTTTAAGGTCAATCCATCAATAATCGAACGTTAGGTTCTTATTTTAGAAATCGTAGCCGTTGGGGAGCAGCTCGGCATATACACGTCTGTACTCCGCATTGAGGTCGGGCAGACGTCCGTTCGTGCCGGACTGTCCGTTCGCGTAGGGCGTGGGCGTATAGGGGAAGGTGATCTCCTGCGATGCCGATCCGCCTGCAACGATAATCTGCTTGCAGTAGGACGCGGAGGTAGAGATATACTGGTTCGACATGAAGCCCTCGCCGCCGCTATTCTTGAGATACCATTTTGCAAATACGTTGCACACGCTGCCGTAGGATTCCTGGGTGCTGACGTAGTTCATGGGCCAGAGCACCGTGGGAGCTGCGATTGCGTTATAGACCTGTCTCGTAGCACCCTCGTAGCCGTGGTGCGAGAACTGCACGATATCACTCTTAAGGATGTCGTCGCCAATATACTTCATCATTCGGTTGGATGCCTTGAGCTGGATGTCGCCCAGGAACATCACTCTCTGCGTGGTGCCGCCTGCGGTAACGTCAACGCGGATCACGGCACTGTAATCGTTGCCCTCCTTGGGATAATCCGAATACTGATCCTCGAGCGTGTAGAGCACGTTCACCGTGATGCCGGGGAGCTCGATCTGCATACCCGTGTGGAGTCTTGCATAATGCTTAGCACCCGACCATGCAGCAGTTGCATTGCGGAAGCCGCTGGGGATACTGTTTTCAAAGTGATAGTAGAACGCCTTGACGTCGATGGCAGAAGCATAATTTGCCGCAACCGCCTGGATCGCGCCGATGTGGTCGCCGTGGGTGTGCGAGAAATACCAAGCCGAAACAACGGGCTTGCCCTGTCTGGGGTTCTTTTCAGCGAGGAACTTGCACAGATTCTCTGCCTCGAGAGGCGTGTTGTAACCGCCGTCGATCACAAAGAAAGTACCGTCAGCAAGAAGCCAGACGTAAGACATGCCACCGTTTGCACGCGAGTTGATGTTGTCCACACGGAGCTGCCAGAGCTTGGGCTCATAGGTGTTCACAGTGCCCTTCTGATCCTTGGCGGGATACTTGAAGGTGCCTGCTACCTCGGCATAGAGACGAATGGATTTGTTCTCATCGCTGTAAGAAACGTAAACGGTTGCCTTTTCGCCGTAGCGGAGCGCATAGCGGTTGCCGCCAAGCTCGTAGTCCTCGCCGCCCGTGAAGCCGGCTGCCTCCAGCTTAGCAACGTACTCGTTGAAGCCGGCAAGTGTAGCGTTCTCACGCTCAAGGATGCAGGAGGCACTATCGCCAGCGTAGCCGTCGATCAGATTTCCGTCGGTGAGTGTAGGAACAGTGAGGAACCAGGACTGACCCATAACCGACGAGTAGGACGCCGATTCAAAGGTTGCACTCAACGAGGGCGTGCCAACGAGAGTGTTGTTCTTGGCGTTGCGAATGATGATGTAGAGCGCGTTGAGCGCGTGAGAATACTGATCGTCGCTCGATGCGGCAACCGTGATCTTGTTACCGATCACAGCAATGCGGTAACCAAGCGCGTTAAGATTCTTAAACGCCTCGGTGCTTTCAGGGCGATTGGTCAAACCAACCAGAATTTCAAAGGTATTGCTGTCTGCGGCAACGGTGGTGTCGAGCGTGCAGTTGATCTTATCGTCGCCAAACAGAGCCTCCAGATCGTCGCGGAAATCCGAGGCATCGCCGCCAACGTCGGCAGAAGCGGAGCTTGCACGGATAATCTTGAAGGCAAACTTGTCACCGTCAAGGAACTTGAGCATCGGATCGGGAAGCTTCTTTTTCAGAGAGAGGTTCGAGGGCACGGAAAGTGCGCCATCTGCAGCCGTCCAGATTGCCATCAGCTCGTTGATCGCTGCGCAGAGTGCGGTATCGTTTGCGCCCAGAACAACGATCTTATCGCCGTTGACCTCGACGATATATTCATTTTCACCGAGCTTGCTCTTTGCCTCGGTGGATTCCTCGCGGTTGGTCAAGCCGATCAGAATCTCCTTGTCAACCTCGGGATTGATGTCGGTGTTGTCATAGTTGCGATCGGGCTTTGCTCCAACGACCTTCTGAATCTCGGTGCGGAGCGTGGCAGCCAGGTCGGATGCCGAAGAAGGGAGGGATTGCGCAAGAACGATGGCGTAGCTTGCCTTCTTGTTCTTACCGATGTAGAGCGGCTCTGCGGGGGCTTCGGTTGTGCCTTCGTTGCCACCTGTTGTCGCATTTGTCTTGTCATCTGTGTCATCGTTGGGGTTGGGGTTTTCCTGGCATGCGGGCATCAGAATGAGCATGAGCATTGCCAGAAAAAAGCAGAGAATCCGTTTTTTCATGTTTGTTTCCTTTCTTTGTGAAAAAATTTCGGAAAATCCTATTTATAAACCGCAAAAAGTTTTGATAAACTATTGCATTTATAACAAAAAAATGATATAATAATGTCGAATTTAAGCTCGCAATGCAAAAAATTGAAATTTTCGATTGTAACCGGGAGGAATAATAGAAAAATGAAATATTCTGTTCAAGCCGAGAACGAGGTTGGAAAAGACGGTTCAAAAAAGCAATACGACATTTTCAAAAATTACCATAAAGGCAAACAAATGCTGGGAAACGCGCACACGCACACCTATTTTGAGGTGACAATGGTGACCGAGGGAGAGCTGATCTATTGGATTCCCGATCACGAGCAGGTGGTGATGCATGCGGGAGATGTGATTGTTTTGCCGCCGCACGTGATCCACCAAACGCATCAGCCCGAGCAAGTGAGCGATTGTGGAATGCGAAGCATCGTGGTAAAATTTTCGCCAATGTTTCTCTACCCGATGGAAACCACGCAATCCGACGTGGACTGCTTGCTCACCTCGCCGATCTTTTGCGAGGATTTCTTCGTGTTTAAGAGCGGCACGCCGATTGCCGAGGAGCTCGGCTCGATCCTGCGGGCAACGCTGGCGGATCGCGAGCGCGAGGGGATTGGCTACGAGCTGGCGCTGCGCGGAAGGCTGACCACGCTCTACACTACCCTGCTCCGCTCCTGCAAATGCATTATTCCCACGCGACCTGCGGGGGCAGAAATGGAGGGCGGCACGAGCGGCACGCGCGAGCTCTATCAGATCATGATGTATCTGCGGGAAAACTATCAATACAACATCTCGATGCAAGAGGTTGCCGAGGTGTTTGGCATGAGCTATTATCATTTTTCGAGATTTTTCAAGAAGCTTACCAACAAGAAATTCAACGAATATCTCTTGGAGCTGCGGCTCAACTGCGCGCAGAAAAAGCTGCTTGAGGAAAACAAATCAATCTCGGAGGTGGCGCTTGAATGCGGATTTGAATACGTTTCGTATTTCATTCAGAAATTCAAGGCGAAAAACGGCATGACACCGCGCGAATTTCAGCGCAAATACCGCCTGTCAAAAATCGGGCAAGCACCGCGGGGGGATGGCTCGGAGGAGTCCTCGGCGAGCATGCCTGCCTGGGTGGAAATGCCCAAGGGTGAGGACGAAGAGGCTTGATGCGGCGAGCCGCATGACGGATGGGAGCTTTGGCTCCCGTCCTTTTTTGTTTGCTCGCGTTTTTTCGTCGCATTTCGGATCGCAAACGGGGGCTTGCGGTGCAAAAAAACTCCTAAAATCGGGGGAAAGGATCGGAATCCCTTCCCCCGTTCCTAAAACTCAAACCGTGCTATTTTGAAAAGGTTTGATATATTTTATACCTGTGCTGAAAGATCGTTGAAATCCCAAATCGCGGAGAGGCCGTCGGTTTCGACGGAGAGGGTCAAAATATCATTCTGATCAAGCAGAACGTTGATCATTTCGGGTGCCTGATAAACCCTTTTCATTGTAATATCCTCACTTTTCATTACTGCAGATCGCCGCCAACATAGGTTGCGGAGTAGGTGCAGTTGCTCTCGAGTGCAGCGCCGTCAACAACGCGGGTGATCTTCACGTCGATCTTCACGGTGTCGGTTGCTTTTGCGGGAACGTTGGTGAGAACTGCGCCGTAAGCGTACTCATAATCGCCTTCAAGAGTGGAAATCTCAATGTCGGTGCCGTTTGCTCTTACTGTCTTGTAAACCTTGGTAACGCCATCGAGAACCTTGGTTTCAAAGGTGGTTACGGTTGCAGGCGTGGTTGCACCGTTGGTGTAGGTTACGGTAACCTTCATACCAACGCTACCCAGTCCGAGTTCAGCCTCGTCGATCAGACCAAGAATGCGAACGTCGAACTTGTTTTCAGCAGCCTCGGTAGATTGGATGTAAGCCGCGTCGGATGCGAAGGAGATCACGCCGTTGGCAGCATCGGAGGTACCCGTGTACTTGGTGAGATCGGAAGCTGCATAGCAGTTTTTGAACACAACGTTTACGCATCCGCCGCCCGAGCCGTTTGCAAGACCGTAAGGAGCATACATACCCGAAACGGTGTAGCCCTGTCCGTCGAAGGTACCGCAGAATGCCTGAATTGCGCCCCAGCCGCTCACGGGAGCGTTGCCGGTCCAAGTGCCGTCGGCATGGAAGGTAGTGCCGGGGTTGAGGTTGATGTTCGCGCCAAGCTTAAAGGTTTTGCCGCTCGTGAGGGTGGTTGCATCGGCAGAGCCGATTTTGTCATTCAGGGTGTGGGTTTTGGAAACAGAACCGTGAATGTTGGTGAGCTCAACAAGGCCGAGCAGCTCTGCTGCGGTGGTGATGGTGAACTCGTTTTGGGTCTTATCGTACCAGGAATAGTCTGCGATCAGGGGCTGTGCAGTTCGGTTGGTGTTCACCAGCTTCATCCTCATGTAGCCGCCGTTATCGGATGCCCCCGCATTACTCCAGCCGTGGCCGTCGCCATTGTTGAGCGTGAATGCAAAGCCGATGGTGGTTTCTGCTGTGGGCGTGAACGCTTCGCTATTGTAGCCGTCGAGCAGATCCCACGGAATTGCGGTTTCGGTGAGGTAACCGGTGTCGGTGAGCATGGTCTTGGAGGTAACTGCATCGAAAGCGGTGGTTCCGTCATTGTAGGCATAATCCCAGACTGCGGGAGCGGTGGTTCCGTTATTGCCCTTTTGATAATATCTTGCTCTGCCAAAAACGAGCGAGTTGACTGCTTTTCCCTTTTCGGTTGCGTTTCCAACCGAAACATAAATCTGATAAACGGCACCGTCATTCTTTTTGGAGTCATCGCTGGATGCCTGCGGGAGTGTGATATAGTAGGCGACACAATCCTGATGATCGCCGCCGTCTGCCTTGCCGTTGGAGTCGGTCATGTTGTCGATGGGCGCATCGGTCCAGCGGTTCAGGTTTTCGTCGAAATATTCGGAAAGGATGTAGAGATTGGTGCTATCCCACATGACGTAGTAGTCCGCCTTCACGCTCATGTTGTAGGTAGCGCCGTTGAGCACCATGTGGCTACGGTCGAGGCGCATGGTGTAGGCATTTGCCCAAGCGGAGTCCTTCACGCCGTCGATGGTTGCGCTTCCTGCCGTTGCATAAAGCTCTTGCGTGTTTGCGGTCCAAAGATCGGAGGTGTTTGCATAGGTTGCCGCCGAAGCCGTTACGGTAGGGACCGCGAGCAGAGCCACAAGCATTGAGAGCATGAGAAGGACAGAAACAATTCGTTTCATGCGGGGAGTTCTCCTTTGAGTTCGTTTTTTCGCCTTGTTTCGTACCATGAACGAAAATTCGTGACACGAAAGAAGAAGAAAAAAGAAGAAAAAAGCTTTTGGAATTGGGGGGAAAGGACGGATCCTTTCCCCCGTTCCTAAAACTCAAAACGTGCTATTTTGAGAAGGTTTGATATTTTTATACCTGTGCGGAGAGATCGTTGAAATCCCAAACCGAGGAGAGACCGGCGTTTTCGACGGAGAGGGTCAAAATATCATTCTGATCAAGCAGAACGTTGATCATTTCGGGTGCCTGATAAACTTTTTTCATCGTAATATCCTCCCTTTCATTACTTCACGCCGCCAACATAGGTTGCGGAGTAGGTGCAGGTGCTCTCAACTGCAACGCCGTCAATCACACGGGTGAGAACAACGTCGATCTTCACGGTGTCGGTTTCGGCACCGGGAATGTTGGTGAGAACTGCGCCGTAAGCGTACTCATAATCGCCCTCAAGAGTGGAAACCTCAACAGGCGTGCCGTTTGCGCTTACAGTCTTGTAAACCTGGGTAACGCCCTCGAGAACCTTGGTTTCAAAGGTGGTTACGGTTGCAGGCGTGGTTGCGCCGTTGGTGTAGGTTACGGTAACCTTCATGCCAACGCCGTCAAGTCCAAGCTCAGCCTCGTCGATCAGACCAAGGATACGAACGTCGAACTTGCCCTCATTAACAGCAGTTTCCTGAATGTAAGCTGCGTCGGAATTGTCAGTAACGGTTCCTCCACCAGTACTTCCATAAGTTTTCAAAGTGCTGCCGGAGAGATCATAGCAATTCGAAATGGTAGCATTCATACGAGCAGCATGGTAAGTACTTCCAAGTACAATTTCCGTCCCAGTGTTATTGGTAATATTATTACCACCTTTAGTTGCTTCATCGCCGTCAGCATCTACACCGTTAATTTTGTCATTTTTGGTAACGGTATAATTAGAATTCCAAGCAAGACGAGAAGAAATTGCACCCAGAGTAGGAGTAGTTCCGCTCGAGGAAATAACACCTGCAAATACGCAATCCTCAATTACAATCGTGGCGGTGTTGGGGCTACCAACTGTATAACTATTTCCTGTGTATGCAGAACCTGCAATACCACCTACAAAACCGCTGTTCTTGGTACCCTTAACAATCATATCGGAGTAAACGTTGGAAATTGTGAGGGTACCTGCATTGGGCTTACCGTTGCCGTGAAGAACACCAACAACACCTGCGATGTCATCCTTGCCGTCTCCAATCAACAAGCCGTTTGTGAATTTCACGTTTTTAATGGTTCCATTGGGAATCATTCTGCCAATAAATCCAAGCTCATCAGTATGAGAGCCATTGGTAAGTCCCTTCGCTACATAAATACCCGAGATGGTATAACCTTGACCATCAAACGTTCCGGCAAAACGACCGATTGTTCCCCAACCATTCAAAGGAGTTCCGGTGTAAGTTCCGTCAGAATTAAAGGTGGTGCCGGGGTTGAGGTCGATGTTTGCGCCAAGCTTAAAGGTTTTGCCAGCAGTCAAAGTAGCCGGGTTATCCGTACCAAACTTGGGGTTGTTCTTAAACCATACAGCATAATTACCGTGAAGGTTAGTCAATTCAGCAAGACCAAGGAGCTGCTCTGCCGTGGTGATCGTGAATTCGGATTTGGAAACATCGTACCAAGAAAGATCCGGAACGATGGGCTTAACAGTGGGGTTTTCTACGCCTGCACCAAGAAGCTGGAGTTTCTGGAACCCAGCGGTATCTGAAGTATGCAAAAAGCTTGCATTTGTTTTGCGTCCGCCGTTCCAGCCAATACCGATCACGGTATCTGCTGCAGGAGTGAATGCCTCGTCGCAACGCTGATCAAGGAAATTCCACGGGACACGAGTTTCCATGATATAGCCGGTTTCAGTCAGGCTGGTCTTGGAGGTTGCTCCCTCCCAAGAAGTCGCATCGTCGCCCGCAAACACAGAATAATTTTGATCACCCTTGACAATAACTGCCTGTGCAGTACCAAGAGAAGCATCTTTGTACCACTTGATTCGACCGTTGATGGTAGAGTCACCGGTTGCGCCAACCGTGGTGCTTCCAAGAAGCGACTGCGCAGGAATGGTGTAGATCATTGCGGTACCACCGTTGTTGGTTGCCACCCCGTCATCGGTGTAATCGGAGGGAAGAACAACATAGTGAGCGGTGCCCTGGTTACTAAAGTTGTAGTAAGTACTATTTGCAATAATGGTTTCATTAAAACGCTCTTCAAGAATGTAGAGATAGTTCTCATCCCACATCATGTAAACATCTGCCATGGTGCCCATAGGAGCAGCACCGCCAAGAAGGGCGTTCTGGCTACGGTCGACACGATAGGTGTATGCCTTTGTCCACTCGGACTTGTCGCCATCGATCGTGGGGGTTCCCTTTACTGCGTAGCGAGTAGGAAGGGTGTTGCTATACAAGTCGGAGGTGTGCGAATACGTTGCAGCCGAAACGGTCATGGTGGGAACCACGAGCATCGTAACGAGCATCGCAACGGTGAGTAACGCGGAAATAATACGTTTCATAAGAGTTACGTCTCCTTATTTTATATTTTTCGTATTATTGGGGTCGCGATTTTGTGCAACCTCCACTATTTACTCGTTATGCCACCGAGCGATCTCTCGCGCAGTGGCTCTGAAAAAAAATAAATGATGGGAGGTTTCACTTGTTTTGTTGGTGCATCGGAACGTGTTTCTCATTCCAAGGCACCGTTTCAAATCCACTGCGCAATTTTTGCACGTTTGGATTTTGAAAGGAACGAGGTGAAACGGGCGATCCCGTTTCGAGTTTTTCAAAAATTCTGAACGCCGCGAGAGAACAACCCCTCCGTCAGCCGACAAGCGGCTGCCACCTCCCCTTACACATGGGAGGCTTGGGCGCCTTTTCCCAAGCGTTCGGACTCTTTTTTGAAACGGGCGATCCCGTTTCAAGATTTTTTGTGCCCCCCTTGCGGAGATCTTCCCTGCCGCGGCGAGCCGCGGCAGGGATTTTCCCCTTGATCTCCTTACAAGGAGGGCACTGTTTTCAAGTCAAATCAATCGACTTGCTTAATATTACCTTTTGGAGGTTGACTGATTAGTCTTCCTTCTTGCGGCAGATTGCAGGAACTGCTGCGAGTGCGAGCAGAGCTACAACTGCGCCACCTGCTACGGATTTACAACCCTTGGACTCATCGGGCTTCTTATCGTCGGTAGGAGCCGCGGTGGGAGCCTCGGTGGGATCCTCGTCGGTATCAGCTGCGGTGGTGCCTGCTGCGGTGGTATCAGCTGCAGTGGTGTCAGCAGCGGTGGTATCAGCAGCGGTGGTGGTATCAGACACAGTGGTATCAGGAGCGGTGGTCTCGTCAGCGCCCTGGGTGTAATCATCAGGATCGCCAACTGCGCATACGAGGTTGGTGGTAACAACGTTGGTTACGGTTGCGCCGTCTGCCTTAACGCCAGCAACACCGTCGGTGAGCTTGTCGGTCTCGGAGTCAGCGATGAAGGTACCCTCGAGGGTAACGTTCTTAATCGTACCGGTTGCTGCCAGAGTGGTTGCGAGACCCATCTCATCGTAGAAGCCCGTGCCATACATAGCGTCATTGTAGAGACCCTTGATGGTGTGGCCCTGACCGTCGAGCGTACCTGCGAAGTTGAGCAGACCGTACCAGATGTTGCCGGGACGGGTGTTTGCTGCGCCGGTGTAGCCGGGGTTCAGGTCGATGTCAGCGGTGAGCTTGAAGGTCTTGCCAGCAGTTACGAGAGCTGCGCCCTCTGCATCCTGCGCGATCTTTGCCTCGTAGTATGCGAGGTAAGGAGCACGAATCTCGGTGTTAGCCTCGTCTCTCCAGTCGCCGTTAGCATATCCGCCCGGCTTGGAGGGCAGGGTTACGCTAGTGTCAGCAGCTGCATAGCCGGCAAGCTTGTTCCAGGAGTGCGTGAGGTAAACGAGACCGAGGAGGTCAGCAGCGTCTGCGATCTCGAACTCGGTAGCGTCCTTGTTGTACCAGCTGTAGTCGGGCTTGATGTGCTCGGAAACCGAGTTGATCATCTTAACAGGAGCGTGGCCGGAGTAGTCGGAGGAGTTGATGGTGCCGTCCATGAGGAACTGGTTTACGTGGTAAACCTTCGTACCGGTATCGGAGTCATAGTTCATGTACATCTTGATACCGAACTCTGCGCCGAGCTCACCCTTGAAATCATCAGCCTCAACGTTGCCGTAGCAGAGGGTGGACCACGGGATTACAGACTCCTGGAGGTAACCGTCAGCGGTGATCGCGGTGAAGGACTTAACGCCTGCATACGCGCCATCCTTGCCGGTTGCCAGATCCCAAACGTATTCTTTGTAAACGCTGGGACGGTAAGAGGTGATCTGCATCTCACGACCGTACATAATGGAAGGAGCAACGGTTCCAACTGCCTTCGGAACAACAGTCTCAAGGCCGTCAACAACCTGCGTCTCGGTCAGAGCAACGGGTACGCAGAACATGATCTGGTGAGAGATCACATCGCCGAACTCGGTCATGGGAGCGGGAAGCATGATGTTGAAGTTGGTCTGGTCGCCGCTGGACCAGCAGTTGTCGAACTTGTCGTTTGCTGCCCAGTCGTAGGTCTCATCAAAACGCTGCTCAAGGATGTACAGGTTGTTCTCATCCCACATCAGGCGAATCTCAGAGTTGCCCGAGGTGGTGTTGGAGGTCCAACCATGACAAAGGTTGAAGTTCATTTTGATAGCTGCGGCGCCTGCGTCGTTGATGTAGGTGAATGCGTTAGCCCAAGCAGCATCAACTACACCATCAACAGTGGGGGTACCATTTGCAGCAAAGAGGTTCTCAACGGTTCTGTCGAAAAGTTCAGCAGAATCACGGGTTTCTACGCCCTCGGGAAGCTCGTCGACATACTCAACGCCGAAGGTCGAAACCGCCATTGTGAATACCATCACTACTGCGAGAAGAAGAGGAACAATGCGTTTCATGTTTTTTTCTCCTTTTTTATGTTTTTTTGGGGAAACAAATGTTAGCGCCGCGGTTTTTTATGCAGCCGCGCGATCTGCAGCGATCTTGTCAAGGTCTGCGTAGAGGTCACGCAGAAGCTTTCGCCATGCGCCTGCATTCGAGCTATATGCACCTGCCACCTGGTTGTCGGTTCCCTTACTGATGTTGGTCTCAACAAGGTTGGTCATGAGCGAATAGCAGGTTGCAAGGCAGTTGGAATATGCCAGCTCCCATGCAGGGTCGAAGGATTTACGGATCAGCTCAAGGGTTGCAACGCACTTGGGGTTGTTGAAGGACTTATACTTGATGGTTTCCTCATAGTATGCGTCGGTAACCTCAAAGTAGCTCACTGCGGAGAGCATCTCCACAACAACGCCTGCCATCTCGGTGTTTCCTACGTTGTAAGGAACGAGGATACCCGTTACGGTGTCGCGAACGCCGGTGTGGTAAGCGTCCTGCTGCTCGTTATACTTGGGAAGGGGCATTACGCCGTAGTCATCTCTGAGGACTTCCTTAAAGACAACTGCCTCGCCGAGCATCTGCGTGTAGAACAGTGCGTGACCGGTTTTGAAGATGTCATTCTGCTCGCCCGCGCCGTTGTTGCCTGCGAAGGAATAGTGAACCTGATCGGTTTCCTGCAGGAAATCTGCAACCTCCTGCAGCTTCGCCTCAACGTCGGCAGCAATCGCGGTGGTGTTGATCTCGTGCTTGCCGTCGGCATTCACGGGGATCAGGTCGATATCAAAGCCGCCGCAAGAGAAGTTGCGGAGCGAGTGACCGTTCATGAGCAGACCGTAGGTGCGGTCCTCAAGATCAAGATCAAGGTTGGTGGTAACCATGGTGGTGTAGGTCTTCATCTTGTCAAAGGTCCAATCGCCGTCGAGTGCCAGATCGTAGAAATCCTCGTCGATGCCGTAGTTCTCTGCAACCTGCGAGTTGAAGAAGACAACCATCATGTAGGAGTAAAGGGTGTAGGCGATATCGCCGTATGCGAGGTACTGCGCGCCGTTGTAGTTTGCGGTTTCATAGAACGCCTCGGACCACCATCTCTTGGAGAGGTCGACCACGGGAAGCTCGTTGAAATCCCAACCGCAACCCTCAACCGCAAGGTTGACCAGATATGCCTGGTGGGTTGCAATCAGCTCGTATGCACTGGTTTGCACGCGGCTGTTGTTACGAACGGTTTGCATAAATTCGGGGTTACCGCCCGTGGCCCAGTCACCCGGCTGCGGAATTACGATAATGTCGATGTTGCAGCGCTCCTCAACCTCAGCGTTTCGGTCGAATACTGCCTGCTCAACGCCCGAAAGATCGGCGGTGTCGGGAGCCTCGAACTCATAGGTGGTGGAGGATCTGGACAGGATTCTGTATTCCTGAACTGCGTCGCCCCATTTGTAGGTTTGCTGGAGGTGATCGGTGCTGATGTCATCCTCGCCGGTGGTTACGTCGCCGCCGGTGGTTTCATCATCGTCACCCGCCGTGGTGCCGTCGGTTGCGTCTTTATCTGCCGTTGTGGAATCATCGGTTTCCTTCGGCTCATTGGGCTTCGAGTTATCGTTACAGCCGGCGAACGCACAAATGATTGTGGCAAGAACGAGCATCAGGCAAAACACCCGTTTCATCGTGTTCATTTCAAACACTCCTTTCGTGTCAGATGATATAGTTAGCACTTTTGTATAAGCATTCATATTCTATCACATCCTCCGCTCAATTGCTATCATTTTTTTGCAGAAAAATAAGTATTTTTTGCTCGAATTATCAATTTGCACAATTCTAAAACCATCGTTTTGTACTGCTTTCACAAAGCGATTTTTCCAACCTAATATATTGTATGAAGAAAGCCAACGGCAGTTCCACGTGGGAACGCCGTTGGCTAAAAAATTATACTATCATTTTTTTGAAGCGTTCAAGCTCCGATCATGCCGTAGCACGCTTGTCTGCGATCTTATCAAGCATTTTGTAGAGGTCTCTGCAACGCTTGCGGTAGGTACCAACAGACGATTTGTAGTTGGTATTGACATCAACCGGAACGCCTGCCGAAACACTGGAGCCAACCGAGCCGCTGAACAGCGAGTTCGCATAGTTCATGTAGTACGAGAAAGACATCACGAAGGAGGGTGCGAAGGTGGTACGGATCAGCTCAAGGGTCTGCACGCAGAGAGGATTGTTGAAGGACTGATACTTCAGCTTTTCCTCGTAGTATGCATCGGTAACCTCCTGGAAGCTATACATCGAGAGCATCTCGGTGACAGTGCCTGCCATCTCGGCGTTCCTGCAGTTGTAAGGAACCATGATACCGGTTACGGTGTCACGGATACCGGTTACGTAGTTCTTCTGCAGATCGTTATACTTGGGGAAAGGCAACAGACCGTAGTTCTGCGCCATCTCGCCCTTGAGGTAGGTTGCGGAGTCGAGCGTTTGAGAATAGAACAGTGCTCTGCCCTCTGCAAAGATCGGGTCATGCTTCCATGCAGCGGTGGAGGAATCGCAGTCAGCCAGAACGTTGGGATTTGCGGTTACAAAGGAAAGGAAATCCTGCAGAGGCGTGGACTGCGAAACGTGCAGGCTCGAAGCAAACTCGTGCTGACCGTCTGCATTGATGGGAGCAAGGTCAACGCCCAGAGCACCCATGAAGGAGCGCTGTGCGTGCGAGTTGGTGAGGAAACCGTACTCACGGCTTGCCTCATCCGCATCGGGATTGGGGGTGATGAGCGCGGAGTATTCCTTCAGCTTTGCGAAGGTCCAGTCGCCGTCGAGTGCGAGCTCATACAGACCGTCGATACCGACGTCCTCTGCGAGCTGCTCGTTGAAGAAGATTACCTCGAGGTACTCGTAGAGCGTGTAGGCGATGTCGCCGTACATCATGTAGACCGCGCCGTTGTAGTTTACTTCATTGTAGTAAGCCTCACTCCACCAGATCTTGGAGAGGTCGATGTTGGGAAGCTGGTCGAAATCCCAGGAGTAGCCCTCGAGAACCGCACTTGCCAGGTATGCCTGGTGGGTTGCAACGAGGTCATACTGGCTCGTGGTGAGCGAGTTGTTCTCGCGGAGAGCCGCGGTGAAGGTTTCGAGGTTGCCCCAGTCGCCTGCAAGCGGAATTACCTTGATCTCAACGTTGCAGCGCTCTTCGGTTGCGGCATTGCGGTCATAGATCGCCTGCTCAACGCCCGAGAGGTTAGCGCCCTTGGGGGACTCGAACTCATAGGTCGTGCTCGAGCGCGAGAGAACTACGAATTCCTGCACGCCACCGAAATCGTAGCTGGGGTCAAGCGTGTCAGCCTTGCGAGGATCCTCGGTTACGTCGCCGCCGGTGGTGTTATCGTCGCCTGCCGTGGTGTCATCATTGCCGTTCTCGTCACCGTTACCTGCGGTGGTCGAGGTTTCGTCATCGGTGTCATCGGGATTCTTCTTCGAGTTGTCGTTACAACCCGCAAGAACACCAACGAGCATCGTCAGAACGAGCAAAAGGCACAGAAGTCTCTTGGTTGTGTTCATAGTTAAACACTCCTTTCGTTAAATAGGTAGTCACATTTTAGCATATTGCTCGTCGATTTTCTATTATTTTTTTGCTTGAAAATAAGTATTTTTTGCACGCATTGTTGTTTTTTCACAAAGCGTAAGCCTCCCAATTAGGAATTTGGAACAAATCGGCATTGGCAAAGCAAAGAGGGAGAGCCTGCGAATGAGAACAATGAAAGAGAGAGGGCTGCGCCATTGGCGCAGCCCAAAAGCTATTCGGTTCCTTTTTGTTTTTTATGCTGCGGCGCGCTCTGCGGCGATCTGATCGAGATCAGCATAGAGATCGCGGAGCTGTCTGCGCCAGGTTCCGATGCTCGTGCTATAAGCGTTTGCAACCGTACCGTTTGCGCCGTTCTTGATATTGCTCTCGATCACGTTTGCAACCATCGAGCTGGTTCCGGACAGGATCATACCGTAAACCGAGGTGAAGGTGGGGCTGAGGTTGACACGAACAAGCTCCAGAATCGGAACGCACTCGGGTGCGTTGAAGGACTGATACTTGAGCGTTTCCTCATAGTATGCGTCGGTAACCTCTCTCCAACCAACCATTGCGAGCATCTCGGTGACAACGCCCACCATATCCTCGTCATGGCAGTTATAGGGGATCATCACGGCGGTCATATCGTCGCAGTAGCCTCCGCGATACTCCTTCTGATTCTCATCGTATTTCGGGAACGGCATCACACCGTAATCGTCATTGGTAACACCCTTGAGGTAGGTTGCCTGACCGAGCATCTGCGAATAGAACAATCCTCTGCCCTCGGCAAAGATATCGTTCTGGTCGCCGGTTCCGTTGACGCCCTCGGTGGAATAATAAACCTGATCAACTCCGGTGGAAAGGTTGACAAGCGACTGTGCAACCGCCTCGATCGAGGCTTCGATCTTGGAGGGCATCGAATGCGTGCCATCTGCCTCTCTCACAGCCCAGTCCTTGTCGAAGCCGGTCATGAATGCGCGCATGGAGTGTCCGTTGGTGAGGAAACCGAAGGTGCGCATCTCAAACTCCTCGTCGGGATTTGTGGTAACCTTTGTGATGTATTCCTGCAGCTTTGCATAGGTCCAGTCGCCGTCAAGCGCAAGATCGTAAAGATCGTCCTTGATCTCATAGCGATCTGCAAGGGTGTTGTTGACAAACATCACCATCATGTAAGCATAGAGGGTGTGTGCAAGGTCACCGAACGCAAGATACTGCGCGCCGTTGTAGTTGCTCTGCTCGTAGAACGCGCCGCTCCACCATCTCTTGGAAAGATTGATGTAGGGCAGGTCTGCAAAATCGTGTCCCATGCCCTCAACGGCAAGGCTCATCAGATAAACCGAGTGCGTTGCAATCAACGAGTACTCGCTGTTTGTAAGCATCGAGTTATTTCTCACGGCTTGGAGAAAGACCTCACGGTCATTCCACTCGCCGGCAAGGGGCATAACCGACAGCTCAACGTTGCAGCGCTCCTCAACCTCGGTGTTGCGGTTGTAGATTGCCTGGTCCACGCCCGAGAGATTGTTACCCTTGGGGGTTTCAAACTCATAAGCGGTGGTGGATCTCGAAAGAATCACGAATTCCTTGGTTTCCATGGAGGGGAAGTAGTCCTCCAGATCGTCGCGGGTGAAGCCATCGTCATCGGTATCGTCACCGCCCGTGGTTGCATCGCCTGCCGTGGTAGCGTCGCCGCCCGTGGTAGCGTCGCCGCCCGTGGTGGAATTGTCGGTGTCCTGCGGATTCTTATCCGTCGAGCCGTTGCAGCCCGCAAAAACGCAGAGGCACATCACCAGAGCCAACATCAGACAGATCAGTTTTTTCATGGTATTCATCTTTTTTCTCCTTTTTCAGAATTGGAAATTTCTTTCCTTGTGTTCTTTATTATACCACGTTTTCGGAAAATGTCAATGTGTTCCGCCAAAATCCCCAAAAAAAATCCGCACCTCCCTGCCCCTTCGGGCAGAAAAGTGCGGATTTGGATATAAAAACGGTTACATGTTCATCTGACGGGTATCCTTGAGCTTCTTCTGACGGAGCTGCAGGCAATAGCTGCTCGACATGCCGTCGGTGCTCTCCAGCTTGAGCGTGATGCGGTCGGCATCGCACTTGGGCAGCACGCAACGGACGGTGGGACCCTGCTTGCTCGAGTTTGCCGATGCGTTCGACTTCCAATCCAGCAGATCAAAGGTTTCGTCACCAACCTGCAGGCTGATGTGAACCTCGCCCGAAATTGCCTCGGGGGTATCGTTGAGGAGCCAGATTTCCGCCTCGAAGGTCTCGCCAACCGCCCATGCAAACTTCTTGACGCGTGCGCTGAAAAGCTTGGGACGGAGAGCGGATTTAACGTATTCGTAAGCAGGCTTGGGCTTGGAGGGGAACTCAATCAGGCTGTTATTTGCGGCGGTCATCCAGGGCTCGTCGAAGCACCAGTTGAGCATCATACCGCAATGCGGCCACTGCTTGCGCATCTCCTCGAAGGCAGCTTGATAGCCTGCGCATTGGAGCCAATTCGAGCGCTCAACCGTCTGCTCGAGCGAGGTCGATTCGCCAAAGTAACGCTCCAGCGTATCAAGACAGGTCCAGGAGGCAAGTCCCCATGCGTTAAAGCCGTGGTGCGCGATCCACGCCTCGGTGGGCTTGATCGGGAACAGCTCGTCCTCGGGAATGATCTTTTTCAGGGTCTCCACGCTTGCAATCGACGGAACGCCAAACTCGGTGTAGGCAACGTCATGCGAGCGCTGGAATTCCTCAAAGACCTCCAGACCCAACGAATGCGAATAGAACTGATATCCGCCGTGTGCCATGCCGACCAACGGCGAGGTTGCCAGGAAGGGACGCGAGCGGTCGAGATCGTAGCAGAGCTTATTGAGCAGACGCAGCGGATGCGACTGATCGGTCATACCCGACCATCCGTTGAAGAGCTCGTTTCCGCCACACCAGAGTGCAAGCGAGGGATGCGAGCGCAGCGAGCGAATGATCGCGGTCGCCTCGGATTCGAGAACCGACAGGTAATGCGGCGTGTCGGGATAGTTGTTGCAGGCAAGCATGAATTCCTGCCAGACCATGATGCCGTAGCGGTCACAGAGGTCATAGAAGGAGCGCTTGCAAACAGAGGAGCCGCCCCACATACGGAGGATGTTCATGTGTGCGTCGCGAGCAAGCGTGAGAAGCGAATCGTAGCGCGCCTCGTCGGTCTGTCCCCAGAAAATATCGGGATTGACCCAGTTGGAGCCCTTTGCAAGGATGCGGCGACCGTTCAGCTCAACGGTTGCGGGAACTGCATAGCGCGATTTGGGGAACCCATGGGGATCGGTAGCACCCGTGTTGCGCACCAGACGCAGGCGGCGGAAGCCGATGTGTCCCACGCGCTGCTCGCGCTCGTTCTCAAGCTTCCAGGTGTAGAGATAGGGGGTTCCCTGTCCGTTACACCACCACAGCTCGGGATTTTTCAACGTGAATTCGCCGTCGGTGCCGCTATAAACCACGTTGCCCTCGGCATCGGTGAGCGTGAGGGTGCAGGGCTTCTCGCAATCGAAGGAGACGCGAACGGTGCCCTCGGTCAGATCCTCGGACAACTCGGTGAGAACCTCGGCGTTTGCGATATAGTAAGCGTCACGCGTTTCGATATACGCCTCGTCCCACAGACCCGAAATAACCAAACGCGGGTTCCAGTCCCAGCCGTAGGAAACGGGGGGCTTGCAGCTGCGGTCAGCCTCATCGCGCGTGCCGGGTCTTGCATCCTTGCGCTTGGGGTGCGGATAAATGTAAACCGTGAGCAGATCATCCTTGCCCGTGAGGTGATCGGTCAGATCGACCTCTGCGGCACGGAACATGCCCTCGTAGGAATAGAGCTTTTCGCCATTGAGCAGAATGTCGTAGCGATAATCAATGCCACGCGAAACGAAGAACACGCGCTCGCCCTCTTTTTTCTCATAGCGGAGGGTGGTGCGGTACTCCCAAGCGTCGTCCTCATAGGGAACGTACTGCTTGTAACCGTCGGCAAACTGCACGTCGGTAAATCCGCGCGCAACGCCGAAATCGTACTGAATGTTACCCGGAACACTCACGGGAAAGAGCGCGTCGGGTGCCTCGGAGCAGTTTCTGCCCTGCCAAACCTGATCAAATCTCATATTGCCTCCTGTATCTTCCGCCGTTGGCGGTTTTTTCAATTTGAGCAACTACATTATACCACAGAAAAAGCAGTGATTTCTATTACTTTTTTGCGCAATGATAGGAATTTTTTGTATAAGCTCTCTTTTTTCACAGCAGCGTCTGCCCGTTGATGCGCAGTCGGAAGGACAGCCCCAAGCTTTCGGCCGCCTTGCGGCAGAGGATCATGCGCTCGATAAAGATTTCAAAATAATCCATCACTGGGCTATACTGCGTTTCAATTTCAAGAGAAAGAAGAACCTCGTGCACGGCTGTGTCGACGGTTAACTCCGACGAGGTGACCGAATAGTTGACGCGATCGTGAATATCAAAGGTTGCAAGATCGCGGTTGCGCACGCGGCTTCGGCGCACGTCGGATTTATCGGCAAGAATCAACGCCGCGGCGACCGGATTGACGGGAACGCCCGTGCCCTCGTCATGGTTTCCGATCGCGGTAACAATCGTGGAGATATCGGTTGCAGCAAGCCCCAGGTGATCGAGCAGGCGAAACGCTATGATCGCGCCGCTCTGCGAATGGTCCACGCGGTTGACCAGATTTCCGATATCGTGCAGATATCCCGCCATCTGTGCCACCTCGATCTGATGCGCGGGATAATTGAGGCTACTCAAAATATATTTTACGGTTTCGGCAACCTTGCACACGTGCGCAAAGCTGTGCTCGGTGTAGCCGAGTGCCTCAAGCGAGGCGTCCGCCGCCTGAATATAGGTTCGGATTTCGGGATTTTTCCGCAATTCTTCGTAAGTCAGCATGGGGATTTCCTTTCCTGTTTGATAGTGACAGTATAACGCACCGCTGTGTCTTGTTTTTGTACGTCACATGAACAAATTGTTAATTGAAGCAATGAAACGGCGTTTTTTGCTCACTCAAAATGCAAAAAAGTGCGAAAAAATCTAAAAAAGTGGCACAGAGTGGCACGGAGTGGCAGAAGGTGGCACGGTTGAATGCGGTAGAATATCGTTGCACAGAGCAAGAAAGTGAGGTGATGCGCTTGACATGAGCGAGCAAGCAAAGAAGACAGACCGAAACGCGCTGATCGACGCGGCGCGTGACGGAAGTCTTCCGAGAAAAATCAAAAAGTATCTGTCGGCATGCCGTCCGCCCCCCGACGCCGATCCAAAAAAGGAGAGCGGGCGACTACCGACCCTGGCGGGCTTTTGCAGTATGCTCGGCTGCGGTCAGCAAGCCGCCGAGGAGCTGGCACGCGAGTTCCCCGTAGAGTTCGATTATCTCTGCGCAGTGCTGGAGGATGAGGCACTCAATTCCGCCCGTTCCCCCACTCTGATCAACACCTATCTGAAGGAACGCCTTCATTACGGTGAGCGCGGAGAGACGGTGCCATCCGACACGGTGGTGCAGCCGATCTTCGAGCATGACATTCT
The DNA here is from genome assembly GCA_905201895.1 of uncultured Eubacteriales bacterium. Classification (GTDB taxonomy): domain Bacteria; phylum Bacillota; class Clostridia; order Oscillospirales; family CAG-272; genus UMGS1865. Next base: position 43,403 of record CAJKPX010000012.1, read on the forward strand.
GGAGGACGGCTCGTGACGTCCGGAAGCGCAAAAAAGCTCTACATCAAGGGAAAGCCGAACGCCAAGCAGCAGGAGTTTTTCCGTTCCCGTGCCCGTTACACCGCCTACGGTGGTGCGCGAGGAGGCGGAAAATCCTGGGCACTGCGGCGTAAGCTGGTGGGACTTTGCCTGCGATATGCGGGTATCCGATGCCTGCTTGTTCGCCGCTCCTACCCCGAGCTGAAGGCAAACCACGTGCAGCCCCTCCTTACCGAATACGGAGGGCTTCTGACCTACCGTGAGAGCGAAAAAAGCCTCTCCTTCCCCAATGGAAGCCGTATTTTTCTGGGACATTGCGCATCCAACCGCGACTGCCTGCGTTATCAAGGGCAGGAATATGACGTGATCGCCATCGACGAAGCTACGCAACTGAGCGAATATCAGTTTTCTATTTTCAAGGCTTGTCTGAGAGGTGTCGGGAACGTTCCGCGGCGGATGTATCTGACCTGCAACCCCGGGGGAATCGGACACGCATGGGTGAAAAGGCTCTTTCTCGATCGGAAATTCCGCCCCGACGAGCGAGGCGAGGACTACCGCTTTATTTCGGCACAGGTCTATGACAATCCCGTTCTGATGGAAGCAGACCCCGCATACGTGCAGCAGCTGGAAAGTCTCCCTCCCAAGCTGCGCGATGCATGGCTGCTCGGCAGATGGGACGTGTTTGAGGGGCAGTTCTTTCCCGAATTCCGCCCCGACCTGCACGTTGGCAGCACCGCCGAATTTCCGCAACGTCTGCGAAAATTCGTGGCATTTGACTACGGGCTTGACATGCTTGCCGCATTGCTTGTCGGAGTGGATGAGCGAGGCAACCTCTACGTCTTGAGAGAAATCTGCGAGCCCAATCACACCCTGCGTGATGCGGCGGAGCGCGTAGTATCACTCTGCGTGGGGGAGAACGTTGAATACGCGGTGGCATCGCCCGACCTGTGGAACCGACGGCAGGATACGGGGCGAAGTGGCTTTGAGATCATGCAAGGCGTGCGCGGCATGCCGCCCATGTCGCCGGCGGACAACCGTCGCGTGCCGGGCTGGCGAGTCCTTCGGGAATATCTCAATCCAAGCTCCGACACACCGATGCTTCGGATTGCATCGACATGCCGCATTCTTACGGAGTCGCTCCCTGCACTACTCTGTGATCCCATGCGTCCGGAGGACGCCTCGGATGAGCCGCACGAGGTCACGCACGCCCCCGAAGCACTGCGCTATGCGGTGATGAGTCGCGCCGCCCCCTGGAGTGAGGATGAACGCCCCGACCGAAACTTCCACTTTCTCTCTAAAAGAAGGAGCACCTCCTTGATCTGAACGCCGCGGAGCAGCAAAATCCGCGTCGGCGCCGACCGAGTCGCACACCCCTGTTTCCCCTGCTCTGTGCATCAGGGGTGTATGCGTCCCCGTCGCGTGTCAATTCGGTCGAACGTAAACGAAAATTTTGCAAACAAGAAAGGAAAGGTCATGTAAATGTCCAAAATCAACCCCAAAAAAGCCTATGCCTCCGAGGTTTTTGACGGCTTTGGCGGCATCGGTATTCAAAACACGCTCGGTGGAAAAGGGACTCTCACCATGCAAAATTTTCGGATTTTGCCCGACGGCTCGATCCGAAAACGCTGCGGATGGGAGGCAGAATCCTACTTTGACAGCACCCTGCGAGGTCATTGGAGCGGAGAGCTCAACGGCGTATCCTATCGCTTTGTTGTTGCGGGATCGCAGGTCTACCGTCTGATCGACGGTGAGCAATACCATGCGTGCAGTCTTTCAACCGACACGGGCTCGGTTTGCTTTTTCACCTATTGCAACAACCTCTATCTGCTCGACGGACACACGATCCGACGCTTTGATCCCCTCAAGGCACGCTTCGTTGCAGCATCGGGCTACGTCCCGCTGTTCGGAAAAAACTGGAATCCCGAAACCTGCGGCGTGATGAACGAGCCGCTCAATCTGCTCAACAATCGGATTCGTCTGCACTACCAAAATCTGAACGGTTCGCTTGAATTCACGCTGCCCTTCTATGTTTCCAGCGTCGATCAGGTTCGCCTGGATACGGAGCTGACTGATGAGTTTATCGTGTTCACCACGGATGACGGCTTTTCGGTCAATCGCGTGGCAAAATCGGTGGAGGTCTGCTGCACCATTATGCTCGACAATGAGAACAAGGCACGTCTCAACGAAGCCCCTTTTGCCCTCTCCCACAACGACGGCATGCGCGAGCGACTGATGCTCTACGGCTCGGAGAAAAACAGTCTCTTTTTCTGCGCTGCTACGGTGGATGAAGATTCGATCGGCTTCTCAAAGGCAGCCTACCCCGACTCCGACCCACTCTATTTCACCTCCACCGGAATCCTGCCGCTCGGCGACAGCGAGCACCCGATCACCTCGGTCTGCAGCCACGGGGAGCGCTTTCTCGCGTTCCATAAGGACGGTGCCTATTCGGTGAGCATTGCAGAGAGCGGACGCAACGCCGAGGCGTATCCTCTGCTCCACGGAATGGGCTGTCGGGCGAAGAACGCGATCGTACGATTGGACGGAGACCCCGTTGTAATCAATTCAAACGGTGTTTTCACACTGCACGCTCCCGATTCCGACCCCGATGATTTCACCGCAACCGCGCTCTCTGACGGGATTTCGGAGCTATCCGATCGGGAGTTTGCAGATCGGGCGTTCACCGTGGAGGACCGCGGTCACGGAGAGCTTTGGTTTGGCGCCCCAAATTCTCCGATCTACGTATTCAACACCGCGCGACGGGCGTGGTACACCTTCAACGGGATCAATGCAACAAATTTCTTTACGCACGGAGACCGCGTCGGTGCCTGCATGTACGAATATCTTTCGATATTTGACGAGTCAAAGACCTCGGATAACGGCGCTCCGATTGTGGGAATTTTCAAAACGGGCTATCTCGCCTTCGATCATCCCGAGGTATCCAAGCGCTCGCTCCGCCTCTCGCTCTGCGCCGACCCGGGGGCGCGAGCTGTGGTGGAGGTAAAAAGCGAGAGCGGATCGGCACAAACCCTGCTGATCAGTGAGCGTGGAGGTGGCATTCCCGTTGTTTGGGACCGTCGCCTTTCGATCGGGCGCTTTCGCCTTTTGCAGGTCACGGTCAGCGACTCGCTCGGCGTCAATTCACGCTATTACAGACTTGCGCTCCACGCAAACGTCTGAAGGAAAGGAACAACATGAAGCAAAACAAAACAATGGCGTGGCAGGAATATGAGGCAGGAAAGGAATACAAGCGCCGCATCGGTCTATATGAGCGCGTTCGGAAAAACGAGCGCTTCTATCGGGGTGACCAATGGTACGGCACCGACTCCAACCTCCCCCGCCCCGTCTTTAATCTCATCCGAAGGATCACCGACTATCTCGTTTGTGCGATCGTTCCGGGTGATATCAACATCCACTACGATGATGACAGACTCCCCTATCTCGAAAACGAAATTTTGCGTCAGCGTGTGCACGAGGGTATCGAAATTCTCAACCGCAACGCCTCCTACCGATGGAAGCGAAACGGCATGCAGTCTTTGGTACATCAGGCGCTGCTCAACGCCGCGATCTCGGGGGACGGTGTGTTTTATTGCTGGTGGAACCACGAAAAACGCAACGGGCATCCCTTTACGGGAGACGTGCAGACCGATCTGATTGACAGTACCGATCTCTTTGTTGCGGACGTCAACAGCACCGATCTGCAATCGCAGGAATATATCATTCTCTCGGGACGCGCAACCGTTGCCGCACTTCGCCGCGAGGCAATCCAGGCAGGCATGAGTGAAGCGGACGCCAAGACAATCGTTGGCGATGGCGAAGCCGAGTTTACCTCGGGAGACCTTGCGTCCTTTGAGCTGGAGGGTGCGGAAAAAGCAACCTTCCTCATTCGGTTTTCCCGTGAGAACGGCGAGGTCATCTTTGAAAAATCCACCAAGGATACCGTAATCAAGCGTGTGAGAACCGGTCTGCGCTATTACCCTGTTGCCTATTTCAATTGGCATCCCGCAAAGGGGTCCTTCCACGGAAGTGCACCCGTGAGCGACATGATCGCAAACCAAACCTACATCAACACCGCCTATGCGATGGTCATGAAGCACATGTACGATACGGCGTTCTCCAAGGTTGTCTACGACAAGTCGAGAATTCCCGAATGGTCGAACGAGGTGGGTGAGGCGATCGCGGCAATGGGCGGCGGCAACGTTGCGGACGCGGTTTCGGTGGTTGGAGTTGGCAAAATGCAGGAGGGCTACCCCGAGCTCATCGAAAACGTCATTGAAACCACCAAAAACATGATGGGAGCAACCGAGGCGGCGATGGGCGACGCAGCGGCAAACAACACCAGCGCGATCCTCGTTTTGCAGGAGGCGTCGAAGCTTGCCTTGCAGCTTGTTGCATCCAATCTGCGCCGCTGTATCGGCGAGCTTGCAACGATCTGGGCGGACATGCTCTGCGCATATTCACCGCTTGAGCGCGCGCTTCCCGTTGAGCTTGAGGGCGACGTGCTGGCACAGAAGCCCGACTACCGCCTGCTCCGCGAGGAGCTCCTGCATGCCACGGCAACCGTGAGCAACATCAGCACCTACACCCCCGCAGCAACCGTTGCGCTGCTCGATAAGCTACTCGAGAACGGACACCTGTCGGTGGAATCCTATCTGGAGCTTCTGCCTGCGGGCGCGGTTCAGGACCGCGAAAAAATCCTGAACACCATCAAATCGAAAGGAGCCTGAAAAATGAATGATGAAGATCTGGGTTCAACGAATGCGCTCGAAGCGACTCCACCGTCGGACGATCCGTTTGCTGCACAAAATGCGGAAACGGGAGAATCGGCAGAAGAGGAGACTGCAAAGGGCGCTGATCCGTGCCAACCGATCGCAGAATGCGCAGTCTCCGAGGACGGTGGGGAAACGGTTCCTGCACTCCATCCTGCGCTTTCTGATGATCCTGTGTCGGATTCTGATCCTGTTCTTCCCGAAAATCCTGATTCGTCTGAAGCGCAATCTCTGGAGCAGCTGCGAGACGAACTGAAGCATCTGCGGGAAGAAATCCGTGAGCGCGAGGACTTTTACGGTCGTGTGGGACGCGAGTACGAAGAATTCCGCACGCTCTACCCCGGGGTCAGCCTTTCCGATCTGCCCGACGGCGTTTGGAAGGACGTGAAATGCGGAATTCCGATCGCAGCGGCGTATGCGCTTGCCGAACAACGCCGACAACGCCTTGCAGAGCAGGCGGATGCCGTCAACCGCACGAACGCGGCACGCTCCAGCGGCTCGCTCTCCGGTACCGATCCCGAAATTTTCACCTCTGCGGAGGTTCGGGCAATGACTCGCGACGAGGTACGTCGCAACTATCAAAAAATCATGAACTCCATGAAAAAATGGAACTAAAAAAAGAAAGGAATTTTTAATATGTCTGTTACCGAATTTATCCCTACCATCTGGAGTGAAACGCTCCAGCAGAAGCTCAACAGTCAGTACGTCGGCGTTGCAAACTGCAGCCGCGAATTCGAGGGTGAGATCAAGGAATGCGGAAGCATTGTCAAGATCGGCAGACTCGGCGACGTTCAGCTCTACAACTACACCAAGAACACGGATATGCAGCCGCCCGAGGAGCTCGACGGCACCGTGCGCGAGCTCAAGATTGATCAGGCAAAGTATTTCAACTTCCAGATCGACGACGTTGACCGCGCCCAGGCTGCACCCAATCTGATGGAGGCGGCAATGAAAAACGCAGCGATCGCACTCGCCAACGATGCCGACACCTACGTTTACAGACTCATTCCGTTTGCCGGCAAGACCATCCTGCACACCGCAATCGACGAAACCGAGATTATCAACATTCTGCTCCAGGCACGCACCGAGCTGCTTGTGAACAACGTCACCGATCCGAGCGACATTGTGATTGAGGTTTCCCCCGAGATCGCAGAGCTGATCCTCAAGGCAAAAGCAAGTCAGATCGTGACCTCCGACATTCTGGAAACCGGCTATCTGGGCACGATTGCGGGCTCCAAGATCTACGTTTCCAACAACATCTTCAAGCAGGAGGACACCGACGGCTCGGTCTACCACAAGTGCTTCGTTCGCACCAAGCGCGCGATCGCGTTTGCCGAGCAGCTCTCCGAGATTGAGGCATACCGCCCCGAGCATCGCTTTGCCGACGCGATGAAGGGTCTGCACCTCTACGGCGCAAAGGTTGTGTATCCCGAGGAATTCGTCCTGCTCGACCTCGCGCCTGTAAGAGAGGAATAAGATCGACACATGACCTACCGTGAGATATTCAAGTCTGCGGTGGCGCTGATTGCAGAGGACGTGAACGGCGATACGATTGCTGATTACGAGGATCGTGCGCTCTATATTCTCGCAACCTTCTGCAATCAGACGGCGGCGATCGACGCACGCTATCGCACGGCGAACGGATGCATTCCGTCTGCCTGGATCGGGGCAAGCACGGTCAATATGAACGCGATCTTTGCGCTGCACGAGGTTTTTGTCCCCGTTGCTGCCTACTACCTTGCCTCGGCTCTTGTGCTCGATGAAAATGAGGAGATGAGTGAGCATCTTTTCGCACTCTACACAGACGCGATCGCCTCGATTGTTGCCTCGCTTCCCTGCTCAACCGCACCCGTTACCGATGCCTACGGTCTGATCTGACCGATTTTCCCTCTTGGGGCTGTGCCGACGGCACAGCCCCTTTTTGTGATGTGAAACGAAAAGGCTCCTTTTTTGAAAAAAACGGAACGCGGCAAAAAAAAATGACCGATTTGCCCTTGACCTTTTCTGTGAGAGCATGGTATAATGAAAATGAGCATATTACAAAAAAAGTATTGCAAAATGCCACGCGATATGATATAATATGCTCAACCCATAATTTTGAAAGGAGTATTTTACCATGCAAACCATCAAAAAAAGCTTCTGTTTGATCCTCGTTCTGGTCATGTGCCTCGGCGTATTCGCGGGTTGTAACAACACCCCTGCAAATAACGACCCGAAAGACACCGACGACGGAACCGCAACCACCGCAGGTGACGAAAACGGCGGCGATGATGACACCACCGCAGGTGATGATGACAGCACCGCAACCGAGAATCCCAAGGAAAGAATCGATCTTCTGGACGAGTACATCTTTGAGGGAAAAACGCAGGAATTTATCATTCTCTCCCGTGCAACCACGGCGTATGAGTTTGAGTCTCCCACAGGCGAGCTTGCAGGCGTTGAGCAGGCAATCTTCGACCGCAACGCAGAGGTTGCAGAGCGCTGTCACATTGAGATCTCCATCGTTCCGCAGGCAGGAACCTGGGATGACAGAGACTCCTTCATTGCAACTCTCCGCACCAACAGCCTCCTTCCCGTGAGCCAATACGATCTGGTTTCGACCCACCAATCCTACCTTGCAACCGCAACGCTTGATGGCTACGGCTGGGACTTCACCAAGCTCGATAACATCGACGTGAACAAGGCATGGTGGAGTGAGGTTTACTACAACGAGTGCAACTATAACGGCGCGATCTACATGATGTACGGCGACATTGCCTACACGCTCTACGAATATCTGCAGGTGTTCTTCTTCAACGAGCAGGTTGCGGAGGATCTGTCAATCGAGGACCTCTATGACCTGGCGATCGACGGCGATTGGACCTTTGCAAAGCTCAAGGAATACACGGCAAAGGCAACTACCAACCTCGACCTTGCCGAGGAGGACCGCGAATACGGTCTGCTCACCGGTGCACATGCAAACCGTGCGTTCGGAACCTCCTTCTACTGCGAGCTCGCTCCCCTGAACGCCGAGGGCGTGCGTGCCTTCCACAATCCCAGCTTGAGCACCGACGTTGCCGAGCGCATGCAGGCAGTTGTTGACTTCGTGGTGGAAACGCCCCAGGTTCTGTGCGACATGACCTACACCACCGCAGCAGACGCGCTCAATCCTGTGTTCTCCGCAGGCAGATCGCTCTTCTACGCGCAGATGCTCGGTCAGGCATCTTACTTCACCGAGAACATGAAGGAGGCTTACGGCGTCCTTCCCTACCCCAAGTACAACGAGAATCAGGCAAAATACCGCACCGAGGTTTGCGACGAGGTTTCGGCAGTGATGGCTCCCCGCAACTGCAAGCTCCCCACCATGACCGGAACGGTTGCCGAAATGATGTCGATGATCAGCTACTTTGACGTAATCACGGTATACTACGGCGAAAAGCTGCAGTATCAGTACTTCAACAACCCCAAGTGCGTGCAGTCGCTCAACATCATTCGCTCAAGCTTCGCCCCCTCGTTCACCATGGTTTACTCCTACCCGCTCAACTTCATCAACTCGATGCTGCCCGGCGCAGTCGGTAGCACGGTTTCCACCGGCTCCTCGGTCGCAGTTGACGGTAGCTACAAAACTGCGCTTGGAACGGCACGTAAGCTCCTGCGCGACATCTTCCTCGATCTTGATAAGATCGCGGCAAAGGATGCAGCGGCGCAGTAATTGCTAACCCTTAAACAAAATCAGGCGGTGTCCCGATGCTGATGCATCCGGGACACCGCCTATGTTTTTTTCGGAACGGCAGGTGCGTGCCGTTCTTTTTTTGTTTGGAATAAGGCTCCACGCAGCCTATTGCGATCAACCGTCAGTTGCGCGGTTGGATTAGGTCTCGCTCTCCTTTGCAACGATCCGCATCGCGCCTCGGATTTCTCCGATCGTGTAACCGTAACGTCCGAGAGAGGCAACCATGCGGCGCTCCTCGCTCGGTTCGCTCGGGAGCACGCCGTAATGCTTGCGGATCAGCGCAGCGCAGTTGGCAGAAAAATCAACGTCCCGCAAAATTTCCGGCAGGGCTGCCATAACCTCGCTCTCAAAGCCCCGACTCCAAAGATGCGCCCCGATGCGCTTGGCGCCCCAGAGCTTGCGCAAGCATTTTTCAACCTCGCGCCGCATATCACCCTGCTCGTCGATCAAACCGCGCTCCGAAAGCTTTTGTGCCGCTGCGATGGCAACATCACGTCGAAAGCCGTGACGCGCGATCTTTTGCGCGAGCATCTGTGTGGAATTGGAGCCGTAGGAAAGCAGATTTTCACCGCATCGGATCGCGCGGCAAAGGTCGGATGCCGCCTCAAGACGTTCAAACAGCTCCTCGTCGATTACGCCCCTTGTGGGTCGCAGCTCGTAATACTGCTCGGTGGAGAGAATGAGATTGCGCTGCTCCCGATGTTCCCCATCCTCGAAAAGCACGCTCACCAGAATTTCCGCTCCCTCGTGCTGGGCACGCAGGCTCTTGACCGTGATCGTGAGTGGCGTTGACGTCGGCACATCCGAGAAGCCGATCATTCGTCGTCTCCGTCGTCAGAGAGGCGAAGATCGAAATCGTCGTCCTCGTCCACCTCAAATTCCTGCTCGATCGCAGAGCCCGCCTGCTCGCTCATTGCGCGCACCTTTGCCTCGATCTCTGCCATCAGCTCGGGATCGCCCTCGAGCAGCTGACGAACCTTGTCCTTGCCCTGTCCGATGCGCTCACCGTTATAAGAGAACCACGAGCCGCTCTTTTTGATGATATCAAGTGCGATTGCGAAATCAAGGATTTCGCCACCGGCAGAAATCCCCTTACCGTAGAGAATATCAAACTCCGCAACGCGGAAGGGGGGCGCTACCTTATTCTTTACAATTTTACACTTGACGTGGTTGCCGTAGACGTTATTACCGTCCTTGAGCTGCTCGGTCTTGCGCACGTCGATGCGCACCGATGCGAAGAACTTGAGCGCACGTCCGCCGGGAGTGGTTTCGGGGTTGCCGTACATCACGCCAACCTTTTCGCGGATCTGGTTGATAAAGATCACCACACAATTGCTCTTGGAGATCACGCCCGAGAGCTTGCGCATTGCCTGCGACATCATGCGCGCCTGCACACCCACCATCGACTGTCCCATATCACCCTCGATCTCCTGGCGCGGAACGAGAGCCGCAACCGAGTCGACCACGATCGCGTCAACCGCACCCGAGCGTGCGAGCGCCTCGCAAATTTCGAGCGCATCCTCACCGCAATCGGGCTGCGAAACGAGCAGATCGTTGATATTCACACCGAGAGCCTTGGCATAGACGGGATCGAGCGCGTGCTCTGCGTCGATAAATGCCGAGGTTCCGCCGATCTTTTGCACCTCCGCCAGAATATGAAGTGCAACCGTGGTTTTACCCGAGGATTCCGGACCAAAGATCTCCACGATGCGTCCGCGCGGAACACCGCCGATACCGAGCGCAAAGTCGAGCGAGAGCGAACCCGTGTGGATCGCCTGCACCTCCATGCGCGTGTTTTCTCCGAGCTTCATGATCGAGCCCGCGCCAAAATCGCGCTCGATCTGCGACATTGCCGTTGCGAGCGCTTGCTTCTTGCCCGCGTCATCAAGACCGGTGGGAACGGGGTTCTTCGTTTTCTTTGCAGTTGCCATTTTTTCGTCCTTTCCTCGCTCCGCGATCGGAGCGCGCTGTTCATTGACATTATTATACAGCGTTTGCCGCTGTTTGTCAAGAGGTTTTCAAAATATATTTTTCCATTTTTGGAGTACATTTTTTGACTATTCGTTTTTTTGTATCACACAATATTGCAAAAGTTCCAAAAGTGATTTTCCGATTATGGAATTGACGGCTGCAAAATATGAAAGAAAATTGCAAAAAAATAAAAAAATTTTGCACTTTCCGCTTGCAAAAGCGCAAAAAAGATGTTATACTATAAAATGGTATATTATCCGCAGAAAGGAATTGAAATATGACAGATCCAAAAAAGAACTCCGCGGAGGAAAAGCGTCCCGCTCCCAAGGCAAATGCGCCCGAGAGCCTGTTGGACGAGTACGTCCCCGCGAAAAAGAAGGCACCGCCCTCTCCGCCGCCTGCCGAGGTCAAGGCTGCAGCTCACGCGGGTGAGGAAACTGTGACCGAAAGCACCAAGCCGACCCCTGCACCGAAAAAGGCTGCAGCCGAGCACAAGGAGCCCCCGAAGCCAAAAAAGGACGGCGGCAAGGACGGGATAAAGGCAGACGACAAATCCGAGCGTAGCTCGGGCAAACGCTCGGAGTCCAAATCCGACACGAAAAAGGTTGTGAACCGCGAATCAAAAAAGGAAAGGGAGGCAGAGCAGGACGTGCATGCCTCGACCGCCGATAAAAAAGCCACCAAAGCAGGGAAATCCGCATCTGCGGAGACCGCCGGAAAGACAAGCAAGAAGGCAACGGACACCGCAGACGCAGAGCTGCGTCCACGCTCGTCCAAGCCCGCGCATCGTATCATGCCCTATGTTCTGATGCTGCTCGCAATCTTCATCGGTGTGGCGCTCATTCTCAACCTCATCTGCAACCGCAACAACCGGCTCGCAGAAAATCCCTCCGAGCATCTGATGGGCATCGTGGGATATTACCTCTGCTACGGGCTTTTCGGCACGTTCGGTCCCGCAGTATTCGTTCTTCCCCTGCTTCTACTCAACCTCGCCTTCTTCTGGAAGCGCTATATTGACCACCGCGTCACGATCGCAAAAATCACGGTGTCGCTGCTCTTTCTGGTTGTGCTCAGCGCGGTAATCCACGTATTCTGCCTGGTTGCCCTGCCCTCCGATAAGCACGTCATGTCGGCAGCACAGCTGCTGCTCTATGGCTCGAGAATGACGGGCGGCGGCGTGATCGGCGGCTCGCTCGGCTATCTGTTCTTCCAATATCTCAACGTTGCGGGCTCGATCATCGTGGGCTTTGCCCTGCTCGCCGTTTCGCTGTTCTATTTTCTCGGCATGACGCCCGAGCGCCTGTGGGCTTACGTGCGCACACGCCGCGCCGATCGCGTGGCACGCGCAATGACCGTGAGCGAGGAGGACGCCGAGGAGGCGAAAAACGAGGCAGAGATGCAGGAAAAGATCCGCCGCGTGACCGCAAAGCGCTCCACCTCCGATCCGCAGGACGAGACCGACGGTGCAGTGACTGCCGTGGACCCCGTGCACAAGAAAAATCCCGAGGATCGCCTCGCGCCCATGCCCCTGCCCCGACTCGACCCCAATGATGGCTCC
>CAJKPX010000013.1 GCA_905201895.1 uncultured Eubacteriales bacterium
GTGTTCGAATCATCGGCTATCCCGAAATGGATGCCGACATCGACGGTATGGACACTCTGCGCTACTACGTATCCTGTGCGGAGCTTTCCATCAATGTGCTTGAAGATTGATTCATAATATTATTTTCTGATTTTCAAACAATTTAAGTAAACAAACAAAGAGGCTGAGTCAAAAGCTTTTTAGAAGGCGATTGACTCAGCCTTTTACTATGTAAATTTTAAGAATCCGTTTTTGAACGCACAATATGTTCCGCCATCGACAATGAAGGGCTTTTCACCTACTTTGAATTTTACGGTAATATGCGTTGCGGCTTTGTCAACCTTTATGATCTCTCCGTCGCCAAAGACCTTGTGATGTACGATTGCGCCAACCACCAGCTTGGATTTGTCAACAGCAGGCTTTTCTGCTTGCTGCTGTTGAGGAGCCGTCTTTGGAGTCGTCTCGGCAGGTGTGGGAGACGCGATACCATACGCTTTTGTAACCAACGGAGGAACTGCTTTTTGGGTAGGTGCTTGCGGTGTCACCATCACGGGAACGGCAACAGGCTCAAGCTCTTCTTTTTCCTCCACAAACTCCTCGCGCTCGGGCGCATCCATCGTTGCTTGCTGATTGAAGAACAGCTTTTCGTATTCCTCGCGGCGAATAACAGTATCCCAACCACCGATATCCTCGCCTTGATGCTTGTCGATACCCGTGTAAGAAAGACTCGAGTCCTCATAACGCTTGAACTTAAAGATTGCGTCATTCATAAGACTTGCATTAAATACACCGATAGAACAAAGCAAATTGAAATCCTTAACATCAAGTCCCGTAACCTTTTTGAAGAGTCCCGGCTCGAGCTGTGTGATCACGTCCTTGAGAGAACGCTCACGGTAATCGGTCAGATACATAAAGATCGGCACACGGGTTGCAAACTTGATCAGCTTTTCCTGAATCTGCTTCCGCATGGATTTATATTCCTTCTCCTCGTCGGAAATCTCTTTCTTCTCCTGCTTGCTCTTTTCCGCGCCGTCCTTCTTTGCCTTTTTGACCGCCTCGGATTTGTTTATGATCGTTTCAATATCCGAGTTGAGGCTGCGGAAGCCTTCAATATGCATCAACGCGTCAAGCGCCTCCTTGTTGTTCATCAAGCGCGTCAGCGTATCGTTGTCAACGTTGACAAGGAGAGCAGATTCCCAACGCTTTGCAAGGAGCGTTGCAGACGTTCCCGCCATGGCAATATCAAGAATATCCTGAGCATTGATCTGCTTCATCGAGCTGCCGTCATAGGCAAGAACGGGCAGGAAATTGATAAACTCGGCAACCTTCTTTTCGGGGTTGCTTTCTTCCACGTTCAAACGGCAGGAATAGTCCGAGATCTGGCGGAGCGCGCGGTCAAGCGCAAAGTCAAAGACGTAGCACTCCTGCTTCATAATCTGTCGCTCGCCCTGATCGCCGGTAACCTCCCACGGCGATTGCACACGGAAGGCGGTTTGGAAATAGGTCTCGGGAGATTTGAGATTACGGAGCATAAACACACCCGTCCACGGCTTTACGGTAACACCAGTGGTAAGCTTGCCGCAGGAAAGCGTAATCGTCTTGGTTTCGAGAGGATTGCCCATGGAATTCTGAACGGGTGCAAGCGCATTCAGTCCAACACCCGCGCCGGTGCCCGCGCATACGTTGATCCTGTAATCGTGATAGAAGGTATTTTGCTTTTGTGCAAGCAAATTTGCCATAGCCTGGCAGGATGCCACGTTGGGCAAGAACCAAAGCGTATGCGAAAGCACGTTGAGAAGTCGGGTATCGGAATACGGCATGGGCGGACGTTTATCCTGACCGAGCTTCATATCGTCAACCGAGGACGGCAGATAGGCACCGCGAATCAGATCGAGCCATTTCTGCACCTCGTTCTCATATTTGAATTTTGCCTCCGCCCCCTTGCCCGTAGCCGAGAAGAATACGTTCAGATCAAATTCGTCAAACTCACCCTGCATCGCAATCTGTCGGATACTATCGGGAATGCGGTACGTAAGCATCACCATACGAGGAAGCGAAAGATAAGGGTTATTTGCTCCAAGCCATTCTGCCTTGGCGCGTTGCTCATCGGAGTAGGTCCAGTTGTAGATCTGATCCTCGATAAATTCGCCGGAGTTGATGGCACGGAAAGGTGTGCCCGACAAAAACAGATAGTAGTCGGTGGTAATGGGAAGGAAGGTTTCGTTGTATGCGTTTCCTGCCTCCTCGCGCTGATACTTTTCTACGTCGAAATCGGCATCTTCTTCGTCGGGATTCTCAAAGAGCTTTTTAGCGTTCTCTCTCCATGCGCCAAAGTGATATTCGTCAAAGATGACCATATCCCAATGGTCTGCGTGGATAAACTCATTCTTTGCCTTGATACCGCCATTTTCATTTGTACCGAGAAGGTCTTGGAACGAACCGAAAACAACGATCGGCTTTGATTTGTCGGCGTTTGCGTATTGCTCGTCGATGTTGAGATGGTTGTCGTGAGCGTCCTTGTTGGAAACAAACTGCCAACCGTCAAAATCCACGTGGGTGAGCAGATCCTCGCGCCAGGCAGACTCCACCGCGGGCTTGAAGGTCAACACCAAAACGCGCCGGAATCCCATCTTTTTCGCAAGCTGATAGGATGCAAAGGTCTTACCAAAGCGCATTTTTGCATTCCACAAGAATTTGGGAATACGGTTTGGCTCGTCTGCTTTGGCGGCGGCAAAGTATTCCATTGTGCGCTTGACAGCCACCTGCTGCTCGGGGCGCATCTTAAATCTTGCGGTACGGTTGCCGTCCGAGAGTTTCCCTGTGCGTACCTCCTCAATAGCGGAACGCACCTGATTTACATTACAGTAAAACCACTCGTTTTTATCCTCTCCCGCATGCAAGCGGCGAATGCCACGGCGCGAAAGAACGGCGTGAACGTCATGGTCGGAAAAGCAAGAGCCGTCGGAGCGCATAGCTGATTCTTTGAGCAAAATACGGTATTTGACTCCGCTTGTGTGCATCTGCTCCCATACACGCGTTTCCACATCGCGCTCGGTGTAGCCGACCTTAACGTAGCCCTTGTGTGTGCCAACGTCCACAAGCTCGTAGGCATAGATCGTGGGATTGATCGACGGGCGTTGAATGAAAAATTCTTGATTAGCCATTTTGTGTCTCCTCTTTAGAGCTATACTCCCGCACTATGGTAGAATCACATTGAATTATTGATAATAACCCTAATGTAGAATTAATTTTGATGGCATTAATTTTTGAGGTTGTAATCTGTTGTACTCTATCATCAATTGCTGTATCACAAAAAGCATTATATTTATCTTTAATTTCGTTCAACATGTCATTCAAATCAGCAATGTTAATACAAATTTTACTCTGGCAAACATCTCCATGAGCAATTGACATTTTTCGTATGTTTGTTAAATCAGAACAAATCGCATCATACCTTGAAGGCAGGTTGGGTGATGCCTTTTTCCCTATTTGAGTGTTGCGCATAAAGTTGTTTAACCGGTTTAGTGTGTTTGCTTTTGGGTTTTTGTCTTCGCAAATCTTCCATACGCTAAGAGCCAAATCGCTTTTTATTAATTCTGTGATATGAACAAGCACATTAAAACTTCGCTTTCCAAAACACTCGTTGTTCTTTTCAATACTTTTATTGCAAAGCTCAATCGCTTCCAACAAAAACTTGTCAGTATATGCCTTGAGAATGAGATAATATAAATTATCACATCTTACAAAATAGTCATCATTTCGGTTTGTACACATTTTTACTCCATAGGTCTAATCATAGATTCTACAAAATCAATTTCTTCTTGTGTGAGCTTGTATTTCGCATAGAGTTCTGTATCCGTCCATGGCTTAGAAAAATCCTGCATAGGAACACAAGTATATGCCTTTTGCATAGTATTTTGAGTTATTTTCATTACTGAAACCATAATGTGAAAAAACTTTGTCTGTGTATAACTAATTGCATTTTTGGCCTCTGATTCCGAAGCAAACGGTCCAATAACAAGATATGTTTCCGTACAAACCGAGGGAGCTTCAACCATAAATGGATTTATCCAATCTGTTTGTATATTTCCTGTCCCCCAGGCTTTTGCAACCAATAACTTACACTTGTCAATCAAGTCATGCCCTTTGCGAATACTTGATCTGTCGACATATCCAACCCCATCTTTTCTCCAACCATTGTAATAGAATTTTACCGTATCGTCCTTGGCTGTTAAGGAGAACGAAGGTTTAACTCGCTTATAACTGTCCGAAACACGCACATCGTATCCAAATGGGTCGTTTGCACTAATTAATTCTGAAAAACTCTTTTCAGAATGAGATTGTACCTTTTTTAGAATAGAAATCATTTCATTGCTTCTTATAAAAGTTTCCATTCCATTTTCCAACAGAGGACGAACCGCAGAAGAAACTACTTGTTTTCCGTTATGTGATGAAACTCGGCAATCCCCCTTACTATCCCTATCCCACAAAAAATAGCATACTCCGCCCTTTATTTCTACACCCGGAAAACAATCTGATGCGTTGGGAAAGTCATGCAACTCTTTTAAAGAAGTATCATGTAACATCTCTTCTCGGAATTCATCAAGCCCACGCCCTCCCGAGAACCAACGCGACGGAATAATCATAGTTAAAAATCGAGGTCTAAGTTTCTTTGCTTGCTGAACAAATTTTTGATATATCGGCATCGCACTTGAACCCATTCCACCGCCATCACTCAACTGATAGGGCGGATTTCCTATAATCACATCAAACTTCATTTTGAAAATATCCTCCGGTTTATTCGTGTGTATCAACTCATACGCGTGCGTTTCAAGCTCCTCACCGCGCTCGTACTGTTCTGCGGATGCCCCGCAGTAAATACATTTGCCTTTTTGCCACGTATGAGGAATACGCTTATACCGAATGTTTCCCTCGGCAGTATCGAACTGCGTTACCGAAAACTCGCTTTGCGGATACTTGGAGCAATAGACCCCACGGCGGGAAAGAAGGCTTGTTAGCTCGGTGATAGCAATGCCGTAAAGCTGATTGTGGAAGATATGGTCGATGCGCTCCTGCAAATCGGGAATCTGCCATTCAAGACCTTTGATCAGACGCTTGGCGATCTCTCGCAGAAACACGCCCGTCTTGCAGGCGGGATCAAGAAATTTGGTGTCGGGATTGCGAAACAGCTCCTCGGGGAGCATATCGAGCATCGCGTTGACCACCTCGGGAGGCGTAAAGACCTCGTCGTTGGAGAGGTTTGCCAAACACGATAACACGTCGGGATTATATACGGAATTGAATAAACTGTCAGCCATGCTCTTGAACCCTCCTGTAATGCGAAATATATTGCTTTAAGAATCGTCCTTCTTCGTTCGGCGCCTCACCCGCGAACATCGACATCTGATCGTCGTTTTGTTCGTCTTGCTCCTCTGCACGCAGCAGCTCGTCGAAGGTATAATCCTTGCGCTGAAGATTGAAACCCGTAATAAACGCCCATTCCGAAAACACGATCGGCTCGTCGGTGTCATTGCCGTTTTCGTCCACACATTTGAGCGACAGGGCGTTTCCGCACACGATATTGCGCTTGAAAATAAACTTGACCGCCTCGCGCGTGTCGTCATTACATTCCTTTTTGCATACGCTACGGTATTCTTTATCCCAGATTTCAAACATACGCTCACGGCAGGCGATTACGTTGTCGATGAGAATATCCACACCGTAAATGCTGGTCGCTGCAAGAACGGCGTTCTTCTCGTAATCGAGAGGACTTTTCTTATATTTCTTTTTTACAATCGCCATTTTGCGCGACAGAATCTCTGCGAGAAAATTACCATCACCGCAGGCGGGCTCCAGAAAACGGCTGTCGATCCGTTCTGTTTCCTGTTTCACCAGATCGCACATCGATTTTACCTCACGCTCGGCGGTATACACCTCACCGTAATTGGCAACGCGCTGCTTGGATTTAATCTGTTTTGCTGCCATCGTTTAACCTCTGAAACCACCACATAATCTTAATTATGTGGTAAAAAATAAAAATTCGTTGCCAATATTATACCATACATAGCGAAAAATGTCAATGAAATTGAAAATTCTATGCTATGCGTGACTGTATTTCTTGACTTGATAACTTATTATAGCTTAAATTTTCAAAAAACAAAATCATTAAATTGCATTTTCATTAAAAATTTGCATATCAAAAACAGACCAAGTCTTTTTTGAAAAATGACGTTGGTCTTTTCGGCGCGCCTTTGGTGCGCTTTTTCTTTTTGCTGACAAGATAAACCGTTGTTTGTCGGATTTGGTCTACCACATAATTAAGATTCTGTCGTTAACATCGCAAAAGCCCTAATCGCTCGATCTGGCGGCGATGAACGGCTCCGGTTTCCATGGTATAAATGCGCGTTGTATTGATACTCGAATGTCCGAGAATATCGGCGAGACGCACAACGTCCTTTTGCAAGCTGTAAAAGGTACGGGCGAACAGATGCCGCAGGTTGTGTGGAAAGACCTTTTTCTCCGACACGCCCGCCGATTTGCAAAGCTTCTTCATGTCACTCCAAATATTCGATCTGTCAAGCGGATTGCCGTTCTTCGTCACGAAAACGGCTCCGCTTTTTCGTTTTTGCGAGCGTAAATACTGACTAAGCATCTTCCTCAGTTCTTTTGGCAGAAACACTTGCCGACGCTTGCCCTTGCAGTTGATCTCCGCAATCCCGCGATCCACTGCCTCGACCGTGATAAATCTCAGCTCCGACACGCGGATCCCCGTGGAGCAGATCGTTTGCATGAGCAAATAGAGACGTTCATTCTGTTTCGACTTTGCCGCTGTCAAAAGACGCTCATACTCCGCTTTCGTCAATTCCTTATCGCTACTTGCAAACATTTGCCTCTGGATTTTGAGATTTTTCACTCGCAAATCATGCCGTCCGCAAAAATCAAAGAACCGATTCAGCGAAGACAGCGCAGCATTGACACTTGCGGGTGCATGGTGTTCGCAGAGATCCGCCTTATATGCCAATACGATTGTTTTTTCTAAGTCACGTGATCCCAACCATTCGGCAAACACCGTCACGTCGTGCACGTATTTTTCGACCGTAGCAGTCGCCTTTTCTTCTTCGATCAAATGTTTTCCAAACGCTTGTATTCTTTCTTCGTTTATAAAATTCATAGCCAACACCCCTTTCGCCAATATTTTACCACGGCAGGCGAATTGGTAATCAGGATATTGCAAATTTCATAGGGAGTTTTGTTCAATTATAGATACATTCCAAGCGAACCTCTCTGCAACAAAAAATGCACTCAACCACGAAGGTTAAGTGCATTTTAGATTATAAAAAGTTTGTTTTCAGTTTGGATCAGCTCCAGCAAATTTGAATGCCTTTTCTTATTGTTTGATATAAAAGAGCTTTTAAAAACTCCAGTATATTTGAAAGGAAATGTTATCTAATTTTTAGAGAACTCCTCCAAATTTGAAATAGCCACCATAACGGTGGGGCTGTGCTTATATCAATTCAGTTTTTCAAGAATTCTTCCCATTCTCTATGCATGTTGAACCATTTTTCACTGTGTGCACCAAGTGCGCCGATCTGTCGCGGGTGAGCGAGCGGTAACACCTTGAGTGATTTTCCGTTGATTAACACCTCGCTCGTATTACCGTAACCGTATATATCCACATATTCGCCAAGAGTAGAATACGGAACGTCTGTAACCTTTTTGAGATACTGGGCTATTGGAATATCACCGAGTAGCACAAGCAGTTCAGCTTGTGATTCGGTCAGTTCCTCCGTGATTTCAGCACTTCTTTTGGCATCGCAGAAGGTAGAGGGGCGTGTGGGAATCGTGACGGGGTTGAGCGAATATTCTTCAACCAAGGGGTTATACTTTTCCTTCAAAGCCTTAACTTGACTCGGGTTCAAACGAGTTTCGGGAAGGCAGTCGCAAAGCCATGCATCTTTTCTTGTAAATCCAAGCGGTGCAAGAATGTTCTCGTCAAGCACTTTTGCAGACGGTCCATTCAACTGCTTTCCAGCAGGCTCAAGATATCCAAGATCGGTCGGAATGGCAATTTTACTTATTATTTCTTTTGCCTCTTCAATATTGCCGTCCCAAAAGATTCTTGGCTCGGAGGCAACCGCTAAAGCCTGACAAATAATTTGTCCGTCCAATTTCCAACGTGCGTGAACTGCGCTGGCATACACTCCAAGAACAAATACCTTTTTGGGAGATCTGTCCTCTTGAATCAGCGGGTGTAGTTCCTGTCCAAAGGGAAATAAATATGCCATTTGATTACCTCCTAAGAATGGTTGTTTTGTCGAAAAAAGCCCCGAAAATTCGGGGCTTTTGGCGGAGGGAAAGGGATTCGAACCCTTGTGGGCGGGTGCCCAAACGGTTTTCAAGGCACAATAACCCATCGGAAAATGACGGATTTTGCGCGAAGATAACAGACGATAAAAGAAGCTGAAACCCCAGTGTTTACAAGGGTTTTCGGCTCTTTTTTGTTCGAACCTCGAAAAATCCCTTACGCCATAAGGGATACCGATTTCTAAAAATATTTCTAAAAATTTTTTAGAAATTCTTTTAGAAATGAACCCCCGTTTGTGTAGCCCCTGCCACCGAGTGACAGGAACCGCCATGTGCTTTTCTGCTGATATTATAGCATAAAATCGTGAAATCTTCAAGTAGGTTTCGTCACATAAAGTGTACAATATTTGTGACAAAAAATTGCATTCGTCGGAATTAGTATGCAATATATCCGACGAGATGATGATATTTATGGAATATTTTGCAGCTCAAACAAGCAAAATGTTCCCTAATTTATCTACTCACAAGAATTAAATTTCCGTTTTGCTTCGACCAAGATGGTTGCTTTTTGAAAATTTTATCTAAATTTTAGATATTTTGTTGATTTTATCGTTTTTATGTGTTATAATAAATCAATTAGATTTTTAATTCATAGGAAGGAGCTATTTATGGCTGTTTGCTACAAAAAACTGTGGAAACTTCTGATTGACAAGAATATGAACAAAACCGAGCTGAGAATGGCGTCGGGCATCACTACCACTGCCCTCGCAAAACTCGGCAGAGATGAGAACGTTAATACCGAGGTTCTTGCAAAGATTTGCAAAACGCTTGATTGCAAGATCGAAGATATTATGGAAATGGTTCCGGACGAGGAGGAGAAATAACAATGGCTGACATCAAAAGAGATGCAGAGCGTGAAGAGCTCTTCAGAACGATATATAAAATAGCAACCGACCTCGTTCACGCAGGTCACGTATCCGAGTGGGATTTCAAATCCTACGTTCTTGGCACGATGTTCTATCGTTATATTTCCGAGAACTTTACCGCATACATCAATGCAGGTGAACACGAAGCCGGAAACACCGATTTTGACTACACAAAGATGAGCGATGCCGATGCAGAGATGGCACGCGAAGGCTTGATTCAGGAAAAGGGATTTTTTATTCTTCCTTCTGAGCTCTTCTGCAACGTCCGTACCCGTGCGGACAAGGACGAAAACCTTAACGAAACCCTTGAGCGCGTATTCCGCCATATTGAGGAAAGCGCATCAAGCGGTGACGCTGAAAATGACTTCGCAGGTCTGTTCGATGATTTTGACGTCAACAGCAAATCCATTGGTGAAACCGTTGCCAAGAGAAACAAGGTGCTGGCAGAGCTTCTTAACGGAGTGGCGCAGATGCCCCTCTTTGCTACCGAGGGTATCAATCCCGACCTGTTCGGTGATGCCTATGAGTATCTGATGGGTATGTACGCTGCCAACGCAGGTAAAAAAGGCGGTCAGTATTTCACCCCTGCCGACGTCTCCGAGCTTCTCGCTCGTCTCGGTACGATTGGCAAGACTCGTATTAACAAAGCATACGACCCGGCTTGCGGCTCGGGATCTCTGCTTTTGAAGGTTGAGAAGGTGCTCGGCAAGGAGAATGTTGAGCGTGGATTCTACGGTCAGGAGATCGACCTTACTACCTACAACCTTTGCCGTATCAATATGTTCCTCCACAATATCGAATTCGATAAGTTCAACATTGTGCGCGAGGACACCTTGCTTTCTCCCATGCACTGGGATGACCAGCCCTTTGAGCTGATCGTATCCAATCCTCCTTTCTCCGTTCCGTGGGAGGGAGATAAGAATCCTCTCCTCATCAATGACCCTCGTTTCTCTCCCGCCGGAGTGTTGGCTCCTGCATCCAAGGGAGATATGGCGTTTATTATGCACAGTCTTTCTTGGTTGGCAAACAATGGTGCGGCGGCAATCGTATGCTTCCCCGGCATTATGTACCGTAGCGGTGCGGAGCAGAAGATCCGTAAATACCTCGTTGATAATAACTACGTGGATGCCATCATTCAGCTTCCGTCGAACCTTTTCCTCAACGTTACCATTTCGGTTGATATTATGGTGCTTCGCAAGAATAAGACCGATAACTCCATTATGTTTGTAGATGCTTCGAGGGAGTGTGTAAAGGTCACGAAAAACAACCGTCTTGCTCCCGAAAACATTACGAACATTGTTTCCGCGGTTGCAGAGAGAAAAGATATTCCCCACTTCTGCCGTCTTGTACCCAATGCCGAGGTTGGCAGCAAGGAGAATGCTTATAACCTTTCCGTTTCTACATACGTTGAAGCCGAGGATACGCGTGAGGTTGTGGATATTGTTAAGCTCAACGCTGAGCTTAAAGTAATTGTTGCAAGAGAGCAAGTATTGCGCGAGGAAATTGACAGAATTATTGCGGAGATTGAGGGATAAAGTATGCGCGAATGGGAACTTGCAAGGTATTTAATTGATGCTAAAAAGAAGATAGATACCTTGTGTTTTATAAGGGATTTTCAAAATCGCCTTTGCAATTTCAATTTGCGCGAAAAAATAGCGTGGACTTGTCAGCAATTTTATATTAACTGCTGCGTTGTGTTGGATAAATGTTTTCCAAAGGATAAAAAGAAAATTATATCGGATCCTATCATAGAGAGAATTTACTATGAGAGAGATAAGAATGCTGCTCATAAAGACGAATCATATAGACAACAGAAGTTCAACACTCCCGACGAGTTAATTGACATAATGAAAAAACAGATTGAAAAAGTTAAAGATTTATGCGCGGACTTTCTTCCTTCTGTGCTTACATTGAACTATGTATCACACGATAAAGAACTGTTTCGTTATGTCTATCGTATAACACCTGATATAGAACAAGATATTTTCAAAATTAAGTATCCACAAAGCACCTTTCATTCTTATCAATTATCCCAAGAAGGTCAGCACTATTTGCGCAGATTTAGCACAGAAGAACGGGATAGAAGAACTGCACAAATGTTTGGGTATGATTACGATAAAGTTTTAGAGCGTGCCATACTTGATAGTGTTGATGATATTCGTGAACTTTCTGAAGAAGAAAAAAATCGCCAAGCAGTAATGATTGAAAATGGACTAAATAGTAAAGAAGGCTTGCAGAATAGGCAAGATTCTTGTATTAAAATCAATGTATTGTTTAATCAGAATATATGGGTTACACCAAATGAAAACAGCCTAAGAATAATTGAAAGTTTACAGACTCTTGGATTTTTGGATGAATTTGAATTGGTAAATTGGGAAGCAATGGAGAACGAGGAAAATAGGCGAAAAATCCTTGAGATAATGGAGAAAACGAATGACCAAACTTGAACAACTTATAAATGAGCTTTGCCCAAATGGCGTGGAATACAAGACACTTGGCGAGATTGCTGTTGATGTATTCAGAGGTGCGGGCATAAAGCGCGATGAGGTAACGGAGGAAGGAGTTCCTTGCGTTCGTTACGGTGAAATATATACTACTTACGGTGTATGGTTTGACGAGTGTGTTTCTCACACCGTGCTTGAAAATGTCCCTTCACCGAAATATTTTGAGCATGGAGATATTCTTTTTGCCATCACTGGGGAAAGCGTTGAAGATATTGCTAAATCCTGCGCTTATGTCGGATATGAAAAATGTTTGGCAGGTGGAGATATTGTTGTGTTGAAGCACACACAAGATCCCAAGTATTTGGCTTATGCGCTCTCTACCACAGAAGCTCAAATGCAAAAAAGCAAGGGCAAGGTAAAAAGCAAGGTGGTACATTCAAGTGTGCCTGCAATAAAAGGAATTGTTGTCCCTGTACCTCCCATCGAGGTTCAGCGTGAAATTGTTCGTATACTGGACAATTTCACGGAGCTTACAGCGGAGCTTACAGCGGAGCTTACAGCGAGAAAGCAACAGTATGAGTATTATCGTGAATCCCTATTGACACAATCACTCCAAACGGAAAACGTCCCTTTGAGTGAATTGGCTAACTTTACATACGGATATACCGATACAGCCAAGGATGAAGGGGATACTCGCTTTATTAGAATTACCGATATAACCGATGATGGTTGCTTAAATCCTGATAATGCTAAATATATTACACTAACAGAAGACAGCAGAAAATATTTGTTGCGTAAAGGCGACCTTTTATTAGCAAGAACCGGTGCAACTTATGGAAAAACCCTTTATTATCCTAACGATGAGCAAGCTGTTTATGCCTCATTTTTGATTAAAATTACGCTTGATAATTCAAGAATATTGAACAGATATTATTGGCATTTTTCAAAATCCGGTTTGTATTGGAAACAAGCAGAAAAATTGGTTTCCAAAGGCGGGCAGCAGCAATTTAATGCGAATGCCGTTGAGAGAGTTGTTGTGCCCGTTCCACCCCTTGAAGTCCAAGAGCGCCTTGTCCGTGTCCTCGACAACTTCGACACCATCTGTACCGACCTCAATATCGGTCTTCCTGCCGAGATAGAAGCACGTAAAAAACAATATGAATATTATCGCGATATGCTCTTGAGCTTTGCAGAAAACGGCGGTTGTTCACAGTTTGCTAATGTAGAGAGAGAGAGAGAGAGAGAGAGAGAGAGAGAGAGGAGCGGACGAAGCGCTGATTAAGCTTTGTCAGTATGTGTTTGGTTACTTTTATGTAACTTTGAACGAAATTTCCGAAAACCACGATAGCAAGCGTAAGCCTGTAACAAGCGGAGACCGTGTAGCAGGAGAGTATCCCTATTACGGTGCTTCCGGTATTGTTGACTATGTGGACGGATACATTTTTGACGGTGATTATTTGCTCGTTTCGGAGGACGGAAACAATCTTCTTGCGCGCAGTACACCTATAGCGTTTTCGATTTCAGGCAAGAACTGGGTAAACAACCACGCCCACGTTTTGAAATTTGATAATTATGCTACAAGAAGATTTGTGGAGTTTTATTTGAATTCCATTGACCTTTCTTCGTACATTTCCGGCGGAGCACAGCCCAAGCTGAATCAAAAACAACTGAACAGCATTCCCATTTCGCTTCCGCCCATCGCAGAACAAGAGCGTATCGTTACCATTCTTGACCGTTTTGACACACTCTGCACGGATATCACAAACGGACTCCCGGCAGAAATAGCCGCAAGGCAAAAACAATACGAATATTACAGAGATAAATTACTAACTTTTAAGGAAAAGAAAGATTAATGGCTAAAGAACGAAAAAAGAAAAATTCTCCGCAATCGACCACACCGATAAATGTGTCTCTTCCCGTCGGCATGAGTGCCGAAGAAATGCAATACGTTATCGCAAAAGCTCTGGTTGAGGCAGAGGAGCTGAAGGAACAAAAGAAAAACGAACAACGAGAGAAAGAGCACGCAGAATGGCGCAAAGATATCGGATATAAGGATTACTCCGATAAAACGCCGTTTAAGAAAGGCATTCTTACCTTTTTCAATCGCCTGTTCTGCTTTTTCAAGGTGATGTTTATTCCTGCGAAAAAGGTCAAGGGCGATATGGCATCTTTCGGATTGCTGCAAATGAGCGTAAGTGCATGCTTTTCTTTGGCAAAGTTCATTTCCTTCCTTGCGTTTATACTTCTGTTCTTTGGTGGCATAGCATCGTTCTTCATTCCGTTGGAAACAGCGATCCCTTGGACAACAAGTGTGTGGTGTATCTTTATTGGCTTTGGATGCTTCATGTTTTCACGTATGTTCAGAATGGCAAGCATTGAAATCCAAAAGATCGAGGATAGAAATTATCTGTTCGGCATTTTCGCATCGCTGGCGTCCATCGTTTCTATAATCATTGCAATTGTATCAATTGCGAAAGGAGGCTAATATGAGTTATTTTAATATCGTTGCCCAAAGTAGCGAGAGCACTGTTGTAACTGAATATAAGCCACAGGACAAGCGTTCTGACGCTTATCAGAGCGAGGCACAATTGGAAGCGGAGTTTATACGCCTCCTTGTTGAGCTTGGGTATGAACGCCTTACCATACATAAAGACAAGGATCTGATTGAGAACCTCCGTCTTCAGCTTGAAAAACTGAACGATTATCAGTTTACCAATGACGAGTGGAATCGCTTTTTCGGTGAGGTTCTCGCCAACTCCAAGGACGGCATCGTTGAAAAGACACGCCTTATTCAAGAAGACCACGTTCAGGTTTTGCGCCGTGATAACGGAGAGAGCAAGAACATTATGCTGATTGATAAGAAGTGCATCCATAACAACAAGGCGCAGGTTATCAATCAATATGTTGTTTCTACCGAAGACGGAGCGAAGCACGATAATCGTTACGATGTTACGATTCTTGTAAACGGTCTCCCTCTTATTCATATTGAGCTCAAGCGCCGTGGCGTTCCGATTCGTGAGGCATTCAACCAGATCAACCGCTATCAGCGAGATAGTTTTTGGGCGGCATCCGGTCTTTATGAATTTGTGCAAATATTCGTTGTATCCAACGGCACAAACACAAAATATTATTCTAATACAACTCGCTTCAATCATATTAAGGATGCGAACTCCAATAAGGCAAAGAAGGAAAAGACAAGCAACAGCTTTGAGTTTACTTCCTTCTGGGCAGATGCCAACAACCGCATTATTCCCGACCTTGTGGACTTCACAAAGACGTTCTTTGCAAAGCATACGATACTGAATATCCTTACAAGGTACTGCGTATTTACGGCTGAAAATATGCTCCTGGTTATGCGTCCGTATCAGATCGTCGCAACCGAGCGGATTCTCAACCGCATTGAGATTGCCAACAACTATAAGAAGTACGGTCACGTAGCAGGCGGCGGTTACATTTGGCATACTACGGGAAGCGGTAAGACCCTGACCTCCTTCAAAACGGCACAGCTTGCGTCCAAGCTCGACTATATCGATAAGGTTCTGTTTGTCGTTGACCGTAAAGACCTCGACTACCAGACCATGAAGGAATATGACCGCTTTGAAAAGGGTGCGGCAAACAGCAATACCTCTACCGCAGTTTTGAAAAAACAGCTTGAGGATGATAATGCTAAGATCATTATCACCACCATTCAAAAGCTCGCTACGTTTATCAAAAAGAATGCAGGTCATACTGTTTTCGATAAGCGCATCGTAATTATTTTTGACGAGTGCCACCGTAGCCAATTCGGTGATATGCACCAAGCAATTACCAAGTATTTTAAGAAATATCATCTGTTCGGCTTTACCGGAACACCTATTTTTGCCGTCAATGCAGGTGTGAGCAAGAATCCCACGCTTCGTACAACCGAGCAAGCTTTTGGTGACCAGTTGCACACCTACACCATCGTAGACGCCATTAATGATAAAAACGTGCTTCCTTTCCGTGTGGATTATATCAAAACGATGGATATGGAGCCGGATATTGATGATAAAGAGGTTTGGGACATCAATCGAGAAAAGGCGTTCCTCGCTCCCGAGCGTATTCGTCTCGTAACCGAATATATCCTTGCCAATTTCGATAGAAAAACCTATCGTGGCGACAAAACCTATACCTTTAACGTTCTGCAAAATATCGCTGACGTTGCTTCCGCAAGCGGTAGACAAGCTATAGAGGAAGTCAAGGCAAAGCAGAGAGTGAGCGGATTCAACTCCATTTTTGCAGTTTCCTCGGTAGAAGCAGCTCGGCTTTACTATGCGGAATTTATGAGGCAGATGGAAGAGACTCCTCAAAAACGTCTTAAGATAGCGGTGATTTACAGCTATGGCGCAAACGAAGAAGAGACGGACGGAATCCTTGACGAGGAAAACTCCGAGGATGCAAGCGCACTTAATGCCACAGACCGTGACTTCCTTGAAAAAGCTATTGCCGAGTATAACGCTATGTTCCATACGAACTATTCCACCGACGGCGATAGATTCCAAAGCTATTATAAAGACGTCTCACTCCGTATGAAGAACAAGGAGCTTGACCTGCTTATCGTTGTCAATATGTTCCTTACGGGATTTGATGCTACAACGCTCAATACTCTGTGGGTCGATAAAAACCTCAAGATGCACGGCTTGATTCAGGCATATTCCCGTACAAACCGAATTCTCAACTCCATCAAAACCTTTGGTAATATCGTTTGCTTCCGTAATCTGCAAAAACGTACCGATGACGCTATTTCCTTGTTCGGCGATAAAGAGGCTGGCGGTATCGTTCTAATGCGCGGATATAAAGATTATTACGAGGGCTACGATGATAACGATAATAAGCACCACCCCGGTTATGTGGAAATGATTGACGAGCTGGTTACAAAATTCCCGTTGTCCGAGGAGCGTATTACCGGGGAGCAACGCCAGAAAGAGTTTATCGTTCTGTTCGGTGCTGTGCTTCGTATGCGTAATCTACTGACTTCTTTCGACGAGTTTGCAGAAAACGAAATTCTTTCCGAGCGTGATCTGCAGGACTATCTCGGCAGATACCAAGACCTTCGTGATGAATGGAGAAACAAGAAAACCACGGGCGACAAAGAGGATATTACTGATGATATCGTATTTGAAATCGAGCTGATAAAGCAGATTGAGATCAATATCGATTATATCCTTATGCTCGTGCAGAAGTATCATGATTCGCATTGTGATGATAAGGAAGTCCTTATTACTATTCGTAAGGCTGTCGATGCAAGCCCTGAACTCCGAAGCAAAAAGGCGCTTATCGAATCCTTTATTGCGGGTATCAACGACGTTTCCGATGTTATGGTTGAGTGGCGTTCTTTCGTTGCAGAACAACGGGAATCCGATCTTCAGCAAATCATAACAGAAGAAAAACTCAAACCCGAAGAAACGAGAAAGTTTATTGAAACAGCTTTCCGCGATGGTTCTGTCAAAACCACAGGCACGGATATCGATAAGCTGATGCCGCCTATGACTCGTTTCGGCGGTGGCAATCGTGCCGAAAAGAAACAAGGCATTATTGCAAAGTTGCTTGGGTTCTTTGAGAAGTATTTTGGAATTGGATAAAATCTGTTTGAACAAATAGGAGAAGTTATGGCAGGAAAAGGCGTTATATATATTCTCACAAACCCGTCCTTCCCTCAATATGTAAAGATCGGCTATGCCGACGATGTGGAAACTCGTTTAAAAGATCTCAATAGAAGTGAGTGCATCCCGTTTGCCTTCCGCATTTATGCTACATATGAGGTTGAGGAGCGTTTGACGGACTTGAAACTCCATGCATTGATAGACCAACTCAATCCAAGTCTGCGCTCCATTGATGAGGTTGGCGGTAAAAAGCGTGTACGTGAGTTTTATGCGATGTCGAAGGAACAGGCATATTCTATCCTTGAAACGATTGCTATTCTCGGTGGTCGCAAGGACAGGCTTCACCTGTACGAGCCTACCACGGAGGAGAAGAAGAACGAGAATTTGGCACAGGAGATTGAGGAAGAACACATCGAGCGTCTTTCTCCGTTTGCATTCTCCAAATGCAAAATCCCCGTGGGTGCAACAATTACGTTCATTCATCAGGGCAATGCCAACTCCGGCGCACAATGTACTGTAGTGGATGATAAAACGGTTGACTATCAGGGGCGCAGACTATCCCTCTCCGCCCTTGCAACCGAGTTGACAGGAAGCAAATGGGGCGTTGCCGGACCGCGCTATTTCAAATATAACGGTGTATGGCTGAACGAGCTCCGTGCAAAAGAAGAAGGCTGGAAGGTGACCTCTCGCCTCGATGACGTGTGGATCATTCCTTGCAATCCCAAGTATTACGATATCGTCACTACATTTGATAACCTTGATGTAATCGAATGGAGTCAATCTACCAACACGACCGTTGGCGATACTGTGTACATATACGTCGGGGAGAAATACAAGTCGATTATGTTCAAATGCGAGGTTATCGCAGCCGATCAGTATGGTAACAGGTCTACCGATGATTATCCGTACTACAAAGAGTTGGCGAAAGATCCCGATGCACGATATATGAAGCTGAAATTGGTTGAGAAATACCCGGTCGGGCAGTATCCGCTGAAGGAACTCAAAGAAAACGGCCTTACGAGCGTTCAAGGACGGAGCAAAGCAACCGTGCAGCTAATGAAGTATTTAGAAAAATAAAAAGGATTTTTAAATGGTACATCTTTCTTTTATAGAAAAACAAACGATTTATCGTCTGTTTGGAATTTCCGAAGGATTCATATTTAAGTATTGGAGTGATAGGGGCTACCATAGCAAGAACAATACCAAAGACATTATACTTGAAGCATGCGGTATAAATATTTACGAGCACCCCGATTACAAATCTTTATCACAGCAAAAGTGTATAGAAAAAATATTTAACAATTGTTCACCTCATACAATTGCCAAATTATTGGACACTCTATGTGAGTATTTTGCATTCAAAATGGGAACAGATTGCTGGTCATCAGAGGATGGTTATGATTACGAAGAGGTACAAAAAATCATTAAGCGATTGAAGACCGAATCCGTTGTTGATTTGCCGCAAAATAATAATATTCCAAATATTAATCTGCTTTTGGATGATATTAAATCAAACATAGAGAAAAACACTCCCGAAATGGCTATAGATCGTCTATATACATTTTCAATAGAATTTTTCAAAGAAATATGCACAAAACACAATATAGCGCTTCAAGCGGACAGGAACGGCAACTATACGTTGACTTATTTGGCAGCAACCTTAAAAAAATGGTATGAGGAAAATAATTTTTTTGAGTCTGATTTTGTTACAATAGCTATAGGACATTCCTTAAGTTTATTCGACAAATTCAACTTCCTCAGAAACAATAAGAGTCCAGCGCATGCCAACATACTTCTAAACAAGACTGAATCTGAGTTTGTGGTTAGGCTTGTTGCGGATACCCTAATGTTTATACACAATGTGGAGAATTGCTCCAAAGCCACAAGCAATGTTGTGCCATGGGATGGTGGCTTTTTGTTCACCAACTTCAATGATGATGACCTACCATTCTAAAGCAAAGGAAAACCTCAATGACAAAAAAATCTTTTCTTGAATACTGCCTCAATACATACGGCACATCGCCGGACTATCCATTTGACGAGGATTTTGAAACGGCGGTGCTCAGGCACACGGACAACCGCAAGTGGTATGCGATAGTGATGAAGGTATCACGGCGCAAGTTTGGTTTTGATAGCGACGAAGTTATCGACGTTGTGAATCTCAAACTACCGACCGAAATGTTCGGCTCATTCGGCACAGCGGACGGTGTCTACCCAGCGTACCATATGAACAAGCTCCATTGGATCTCGCTGCTTCTTCCCGATGCGCCTGATGATGTGGTTCAGTTTCTTACAAATGTCAGTTTTGAGGCGACGAAAGCCAAACCCAAACGCGCAAAGCGTTGTGATCAATAAATATAAACGAGGTAGCGATATGAACGCCAATCCAACCGAAAAGGAAATTGAATATATCCGCGTGTCGCTCTATGATTTTAACAAAAAGATCGTAGGCGATGATGGTCACACACCACTGAATATCGTTGAGTATGACGATCAGGGGAATATCATTGGCGGCATTCTCGGTGGCACGTATTGGGGCTGGATGTACATCGATATTTTGTGGGTGCAAGAGGATTATCGTCACAAAGGAATTGGATCAAAGCTTCTTACAGAAGCCGAAAAAGAGGCGGTTCGGCGCGGATGCCATCACGTGCATCTCGACACGATGAGCTGGCAAGCCCCCGAATTTTACAAAAAGCAGGGGTATGAAGTGATTGGTATTCTCCCCGATATTCCAAGCGGAAATCAAAAATATCTGCTTATGAAAGCTTTATAAAAAATTAAATTTGTAGAGTTAAGAAAAATGACAAACCAAGAAATATTGATGATTGCAATGGCGCAATCTGCAAAGGATTTATGTGCCGATGCGGGAGATTTTGAAAAGAAAGAAAACGTTATTGTTATTTCGAGGGCGAGTGATGACGCAAGAAAGTATTTAAAGCTACCATTTTCCTGTCAACTCGTTTCCTATGGCAACAACGTGGTGGCATCGGTATCTGATGAATTTCGAGATATTACCGAATGTTACATAAACAAATATCCCGCGGAGCACTTATTTGAAACACCGAATCTACACATTCTGAACGACGCCTTGATGACGAAAGGACAGAAGATATGCTTTATGGCAGAGTATTTTCTGCCCGATATGAATGCGCTCCGTGCGCTTGATTGTTCTTATGAGCTTCGTGTACTCACGCAAAAGGATTTTGCCGATCTCTATTTGCCCGAATGGTCGAATGCTCTTTGCGAGGGCAGAAAGCACCTTGACGTGCTTGGCGTTGGCGCATACGATAATGGAAAGCTGATTGGTCTTGCGGGCTGTTCTGCCGATTGCGATACGATGTGGCAGATTGGAATTGATGTACTTCCCGAATATCGCAGGCAAGGAATCGCATCAGCTCTCACAAGTCAACTTGCCATCCAGATCCTTAAGCGTGGAAAAGTTCCGTTTTACTGTGCCGCTTGGTGTAACGTAAAGTCGGTTCGTAATGCAATAAAAAGCGGATTTCGCCCCGCGTGGGTGGAAATGACGGCAAAATCATGTGAGACAGTTGATAGCATGAATAAGTAAGAAATGTTGGTGAGATAATGATACTTTTAATTACAGGTGCATCGCACGTTGGCAAGACTGCTTTGGCTCAAAGGCTACTTGAAAAATATCAATATCCGTATTTGTCGATTGATCATCTCAAAATGGGATTGATTCGCAGTGGGAACACCGATCTTACACCAATGAGTGACGATAAGGAGTTGACTGTATATTTATGGCCTATCGTCCGTGAGATGATAAAGACCGCCATTGAAAACAAGCAAAACCTGATTGTTGAGGGGTGTTATATTCCGTTCGATTGGCAAAAGGATTTTGATGCCGAATACCTTGATAATATCAGATATTACTGTCTTGTTATGAGTGAGGAATATATCAAAAATCATTTTGAAGATATAAAGGCTTATGAGAACGTGATCGAGGCTCGCATCAACGATGACTGCACAATAGAAAGTGTGCTTGCAGACAATGCTCAGATCTTGACATTGGCGCAAAAGCATAATGTAAACTATATTCTCATCGAAGATAAATACGAAATTGACATTAGATAAAAAAGAGGCAAACGAATGATTGATTACGGCTTAAAAGATAGGGTTGCGTTGATTACGGGCGCGAATAATCCCTGGGGTATTGGAGCGACCACGGCGATGGCTTTTGCACGTGAGGGCGCAAAGGTTGTCTTGGTGTACAAGAAGGTGGACAGACCCTTTGATGCGACCAAGACTGGCAAAAACGGTGTTGACAGGTACTATGCCGCCAATGCGGGCGACACTTCGGATGTCGAAGAAAAGCTCAAGAAAATGGGCGCGGACTATCTCGTTTTGGAAAGCGACATTTCAAATGAGGATGCGGTCAAAAAGATATATTCGACCATCCTTGCCAAGTACGGCAGGGTGGATATTCTCGTCAACAACGCGGCGACCGATGACGAAAACGGCTTTGATACCATTGAGAAGATCACGCAGAAGGTGATCGACGACACCTTTGCGGTCAACGTGCGCGGTAGTCTTATGATGACGCGCGAGTTTATCAACCACCGCGTCGATTACGGAAGAATCATCAATCTCTCCACCGATGCCGCGCAGGCCTTTGCAGGGCAGATCACCTACGGTGCGAGCAAGGCGACTCTTGAGGCGCTGACTCGCAGTATCGCCCTTGAGGTGGCGCAGTACGGAATCACCGTCAACTGTGTTGCTCCCGGTCCGACACAAACCGGATGGATCGACGAGGACTTTGAAAAGGTAGTTACGCCTCTCATTCCGATGGGCAAACTGATTCAACCCCAAGACATTGCAGAAACGATCCTGTTCCTCGCAAGCGAGCAGGCTCGAATGATCACGGGACAGGTCATTAAGGTGTCGGGTGGTAAGGCGATTTAAATTTCAAAATAACGCTGGACTTATGCCAATTTCTGTGGTATCTTGTGTGTTACCCAAGAAAGGAGCATTAAAAATGATTGACAGAAGAATAAAAAATGCGGAAATATTCCGTGACACGGAACGGCAGTACACGACCGATCAGGCATTGGCACAGGCTGTTCAAAAATCAACCGAAGCGCAGGTGTTCATTGCGGAGAGTTCAACTGTAGATGTTCCTGCGCCGAGCAAAACTGAGAAAGCAAAGGTGATTGTCAGCGGCAAACGTTCACTTGAAGCAGCCGAGAGTTACGCAAAGCAAGGCAAAAAGGTTTGCGTGTTGAACTTCGCCTCTGCGACCAACCCCGGAGGCGGCGTTGTGAACGGTTCTTCCGCCCAAGAAGAGTGCTTGTGCCGTTGTACGACACTTTACCCATGCCTCAATAATGACGCGCTGTGGGAGGCTTTTTACGCCCCACACCGCAAGACGGCAAATCCTCTTTACAACAACGATTGCATTTACACACCAGGCGTACGTGTGTTTAAAAGCGATACCAACTTCCCAGAACCACTCGTTCAAAAGGACTGGTGGAACGTGAATGTTCTCACTTGCGCGGCACCGAATCTGCGAGAGCGTCCAAGCAATGCGATGAACCCTCACGCTGGTGATAAAGCGGCAAAGATAACGTCAGCGGAGCTTGAAAAGCTGCTGATGGCGCGCATTCGACGTATATTCGAGATTGCCGTCGCAAATGGTAACGAGGTCTTAATTCTCGGCGCCTTTGGATGCGGAGCGTTCAAAAATCCGCCCGAAATCGTAGCAAGTGTGTTCAGCAAGGTGATGCATGACTACCTCTGCCATTTTGAAATAATCGAATACGCTGTGTTCCATACCGAGCGCGAAGTGGCAAACTACGAAGCCTTCTGCAAGGAGATTCGTACATGAGGAAAATTGTAAAGAACGCCATTCAGTGTAAGCTCTGCGGTGAAATTATCGAATCCACATACCGACATGAATATGTGGAATGCAAATGCGGTGCATGTGCTGTGGACGGTGGTCACGATTACCTTCGTAGATGTTTTAAGGATAAGGGGTGCTACACCGACCTTTCAGAAACGGTTGAAATTTCTGAAAAAGATTCAAAATAACGCTGGACTTCTGCCATCTCCTGTGGTATTGTATTGTGCTACAGGAGGTGGCAAATTTTATGGATATTATCAAAGAGCTATGGTACGGCAACGTCGCTCCGTTTGAGCAATGCACACAGGGTGACAAGCAAATGAAGGAACTGTTATCCTTGATGGCTCGGAACCGCGATGAACTTGGTGAAGGGCTTACGGAAAAGCAGAAAGAAACGCTCGAAAAGTTCGAGGAAGCGCTCAACGAGATGCACAGTATTGCCGAACGAGATGCCTTCTCATACGGGCTACGGTTGGGGCTCAGGTTGATGGCAGAAGCTTTCCTGCAGCCGTTGTGTGAGGACTAACAAAAAGACCGAAGATGAAAAATCTTCGGTCTTTTTCTCGTAAATGGGGTGCCGAACACCCTTAAAAATGGGTATAGGTGAGGGGATATATAATTTTTTGAAATATGGGTTAGAAAAGAGTTATTTTTTAGGCTATATAAGTAGAGTGAGCTAAATTTTGTAAACAAAATGTAAACCTTTAGCCTCAAGGGTGGAAAATCGCCGCTTTTTTGTCCTATTAGGTGAGATGCTTGTTGCTTTTGTAAACAAGCTGTAAATCATTCTCGCCAATACCCCGCCAAAACAGCATTTTCGTGGCTATATAGTGAGAGGATAAATTTTTTGAAAAAAGCCTTAACTTTTTGCAATTTCCGTGGCTATTAAGTAGAGAGTGTCCCTGGTCTGTAAATAAATTATAAATTTTCAGTGGAACACCCTTCAAAACGGCTATTTTTTGTCCTATTAGATGAGGGGTATTGATTTTTGTAAACAAAATGTAAACCTTTCATCGCAAGGGGTGTATTTTGCCACTTTTTTGTCCTATTAGATGAGGGAGCATTGATTTCTGTAAACAAATTGTAAATTAGCTTTCAAAGGGGGTGTACTTTTGCTTTTTCTGTGGCTATTAAGTGAGAGGATATCTAAAATCCGTAAATAAATTATTAATTTTTGCGGAAACACCTCTCCAAAACGGTACTTTTTTCTCCGTATAGTGAGGGGGGATTTTCTTGGCGCACCTGCTTCTACATAGCTAACCGACAGAATGTCGGCAAGCTCGCGCGTGTGCCCCCAAGAACGCGCTGTGTGGCGTTTTGATGCGCGCGGCGGGTATCCGTGGGGGTGGCGTGAATCAGGGCGAATTTGGGCGCGTTTCGGGGCGACCTTTCTCTCTTTGGAGATGGCTCACCGAGTGATCAAAATGAGCACTCGGTCAGGGCACGATCAAAGCGACATTTTGTCGCTTTGATTGGATCAAGACCTCAAAATGAGGTCTTGATTTTCGGGAGCTTATGATATGCAGAGATCAACGCCTCAAAATGAGGCGTTGAAAAGGAGCTTTTTGTTAAAATCAAGTCCTCACAATGAGGACTTGATACATATCAAAGGCAAGGATCAAACCCTCAAAATGAGGTTTTGATTTTCAGCGGTTCAAGATTCCCAAGGATCAAGGCCTCAAAATGAGGCCTTGATATTCGGTCGTTCTTTGTTTGGAACGGCATTTACATACGAAAAAACAAGCCCTTGTTTTTTCGATATGAGTTTGGGCGAGGTGCGCAACTCGTTACCCAAACAAAAATATTCTACGAAAGGAGGTTACTAATGAACAGTAACCCTCATAAGCTCACCGTGATAGACGGTGAAACACTCATGGACAAAAGACTTCCGCCCACGAAGTTTTGCGTCGACACACTACTGCCCCAAGGGCTCTGCGTCCTTGGTGGCTCACCCAAGGTAGGCAAATCGTGGCTGGTGCTTGACCTCTGCGTCCACGTCGCCCAAGGAACGCCCTTGTGGGGGCTTGACGTGGCGAGGGGAGATGTGCTCTATCTCTGCCTTGAGGACTCCGAGCGTCGCATTCAGGAGCGCCTCAACATCGTCACCGATGACGTGCCTCCCGGACTTTATTTCGCCACCGGAAACACCTCCATCGAGAGCGGGCTCTGTGATTTTATCCGCAAATTCAAGCAGGAGCATCCCGACGTGACCTTCGTTGCCATCGATACCTTCCAGCTCATCCGTACACCTACGCCCGACGTTTCCTACGGGGGTGACTACGCAGAGCTTCGAGTCCTCAAAGAGCTGGCGGACGAGCTTGGTATCTGTCTTCTGCTCGTCCATCATCTGCGGAAGATGAACGATAAGGATCCCTTCAATAAGCTCTCGGGTAGTACAGGTATCTCGGGCGCGGCGGATGCCATTTTCGTTCTGGATAAGAACGAGAGAATGGAACGGTTTGCTATGCTCCACGTCTCCGGTCG
The DNA here is from genome assembly GCA_905201895.1 of uncultured Eubacteriales bacterium. Taxonomy (GTDB): domain Bacteria; phylum Bacillota; class Clostridia; order Oscillospirales; family CAG-272; genus UMGS1865. Next base: position 25,622 of record CAJKPX010000013.1, read on the forward strand.
TGACATCCGTGACCGAAAGATACAGCTTGAGCTTGACAAAGACACCTGCGTTTGGACTCTCATTGCCGACAGCCTGACCATGCCCGAAACCCTGCTTCCCGATGAAATGGCATATCTGATTGGCTTCGTTTGGAGATCAAAAATCCATGAATTCGTCGGCACAAATACCGAACTGGCTCATCATGTTTCCGAAGCGTTAGAGAAAGAGGTAAGCCCAAAGAGGCTCAAGCAAATGATGAACCGATACCGTTATCAGCTGGAAGACATCGGTGTTTTCTTTGAGAGCAAAAGGAGCAACGGACAAAAGTACGTTGTGGTCAAATACCGTCCTCCTTCTGACGGTGACCCAAGTGCCTCAAGTGACTCTACCTCCTCTGCCGTCGAGAAATCCGTCTCTTCCGTCCCTTGCGTTCCTGAAAATGTTGAAGAGGAGTGTGAGGATGAGGAGTAAAGCATGGATTTTCGAAAGTTCGATTTTGAAGCGGGAGAAAGCACTGGCGCCTTTTGTCGCCATTGCCCCTCAACTTCGGACGGCAGAGCCGACCGAAAACCCGCATGAAATCGGGCTTTTTGGGCTCTTGGGTAGTTGTGTTTTTGCTGGTGCCAGTTACGCCACCTGGCGCCTTTGCTGGCGCCTTTTATTCGAAAAAACGCCGAAAAGCCCCGTGTTGTCGGCATGTTTGGCTGGTACCAACCCCGGTACCAGTGGCGCCTTTTGTGGCGCCAATCCTAAATTTTGTGAAAGTGAGGACTAAAATGACCAAAATCAGACCCGAATTTGCGAAAATGTTTCGCATGTATCCCGACGCGCTTAATCGCAAGGAACTTGCCTCAATGCTCGGAATTAGTGAAAAACAAGCCTCAAAGCTCCTTCGAAGCGGCGAGATTCCATCGATCAAGATCGGTCGTGAGTACCGTATTGCCAAGGTCAATGCGATCAATTTCTTGATGGGTAGGAGCACCGCTGAAAAAACTTATGTTGTAAATGTAACTTCGAACCCACAGGGCTGGACTTCTGACGATAAGCGTGGTATCTTGTGTGTTGCCGCAGATCAAAAGGAGGTAGTTTAATATGGCAAACAAATACAACAAGGGCGTGTCCGGCAGTGTCCAGGAGAAGCGCGGAATGCTCTATCTTGTGGTCAGTTACAAGGACCCGATCACGCAAAAAGGCAAGGTAAAATGGATCGGACTCGGCATCCCATCCGGCTCACCAAAATCGGTGATCAACAAGGCAAAGCGAGATGCCCAGATCAAGTTTGAAAACGAGTACAGAAGATTTCTTGACGGCTACGATGACCCGTCCAAATATCCTCTTCTGCCGTTTCTGAATGACTGGCTCGACAAGGTTCATATTCACAAGATCCAAGAGTCTACGTACTACGGTTACAAGAGCCGCGTCAACGGAAAAATGAAGAAATATTTCAGCGATCGGATCACGCTTGCCGACTGCAAACCTCGTCTTATCCACGGATTTTACGATTATCTTCGCGAGGACGGTGACAGTGAGCAGACGGTGCTTCACTACCACAATCTGCTCCATACGGCGTTCGAATATGCCATCCGTCAAGAGATCCTTGAGGTCAATCCGATGGACAGAGTGGAGCGTCCTCAAGTGAAGAAATTCGTGGGTGCATTCTACTCGGTGGACGAGGTCAAGGAGCTGCTTGAAAAGGCAAAGGAGGACACGATTTATATCCCCATTGTCCTCGCGGTGTACTGCGGATTGCGACGGAGCGAGGCGCTGGGTTTATCGTGGAGCAACATCGACTTTGAGAACGATAAAATCTTCATCGGACAGAAGGTTTTGGAGGTGGTGCGCGAGGGCAAAATGGTGCAGGTGGTCAGCGATGAGATGAAGACAGAAAGCTCCCGAAGAAGCTTCAAAATGATCCCCGAGGTCAAGGAAATTCTGCTGGAGCACAAGCAAAGACAAGCCGATTTTCAAAAGCAATTTCGCAAGGCATATTCCAAAAAGCATCTCGATATGGTGTGCGTCAATCCCCTCGGTGAGCTGATCAAGCCGAGCTATATCACGGCGCACTTTCCAAAGCTCCTAAAGCAGTACGGAATGAGAGATATCCGCTTCCACGATCTGCGACACACATGCGCATCGCTTCTCGTATCGCTGGACGTGAACATGAAGGTCATTCAGAGATACCTCGGGCACAGTAATATGAGCACCACGGCGGACATTTACTCCCACCTTGACGCCAACGCAACTGGTGAGGCGGGTATGAAACTTGGCAAACTCCTTGCCGATGACGAGGAGGTGAACTGAGGTGTTAAAGGACGGAGAAATCTCCTTGGAGCAGCTCTATAAAATGCTCCACATCAGCAAACGAAAGGCGGCTTGGATGCTGCAAAATGGCATCATTCCGTGCGAGATAAGACCGACCAAAACACACCGATACGTGATCCAAATGGAAGACGTTCAGGTCTATCTGCGAAAGAAAAAGTCGGTAAGACGAAAGGAGATCCCCGTGGGGATCTTCAACGCCAAGCCGACCAAGCAAACGGTGGTGATCAACAATAATCGCCCGATGGATACCGTGGAGATTGCCGAGTGCTTCGTCACTATTTCGGACGAATCCAGGGACGATTTCCGCACCCACGTTGAGAGGCGGCTTCGATACTTTCCCGATGCCCTCACCGCCGACAAAGCCGCCGAGATCATCGGCTATTCACCGCACACGGTGCTCTCATATATTCGTCAGAAGCGCATCTTCGCAGTTCAGATCAGCGGAAAATATATCCTGCCCAAGACCGCCCTCGTGGACTTCCTTGTCGATGACTTCGCCTTCGAGATCGTCCATAAATCCACGTGGCATATGAATACGATCCTGCTCTTTGTAGAGAAGGAATAAAGCAAAAAAGCCTTGAAATTTGTACGTTTCAAGGCTTTTTTATTCAAGATCGGACAAGAGTTATTTGAATCTTAGTATTTATATTTGTTGTCTGCAAGGTATTCTATATCTATTAGCTCGGCTGCTTCAATTTCTTCGCGAGAGGTACCAAGAAGTTCAAGCAATCCGTCAAGGGTAATAACTTCAATATTCCTGCCTTTTTGTATCTCATCTCTTACATGTTCTCCACGCGAACAACGGCGCAGATTTCCATCCTCGTCTAAGCAATCGAAAGTTGCGAAAATATCTACCGATGAGGCTTTGAGTATGTATTCACCTCCGGCAGCTTTGACCAATCCGGCAAGACGTATCATTTCCTTGAAATGCTCAGTTTCATAATTCATAGAAATGCTAACCTTCTTTCCGGCAAGCTTGTCACTTTTTTCGCCAATTGGATCTCCAAAATCAAGATATCTAAGGAAAAGTGTGTGATTTCTTCTGCCGCGTAGCATCACGTTATCGTCCTTTTCGCCCTTAAATCCGCGTTCACGTAAGCGACGGTTTGCGGACATAGGCGGTGTATAGTCCCAAGAGGCTTGTCCGTGTTCGGTTTTTCCAGAGCATTTGTCGGTACTATCTCGATAATCCTCAAAGCTCATATTGGTTTTTGCCAGGAGCGACTTTAACAAAAGCATAGTAGCTCGTGCATCCTCAACGCTCTGATGATATCTGACCTTTTCATTCAACTCGAAAGCCACAAGAGCGTTTTCAAGTGAAATGGAATGTCGATCTCCAACAACTTCTCGGTACATCCTTTGTGTATCAAAATACCGAAAGCTCAGTGGTTCTAATTTGTATCGCGCACAGGCTTTGTTAAGATATGTAGCATCGTCGTAGACAGAGTGTCCAACCACATAATACTCTTCGTTTTCAACGAGAGCCTTGATTTTGTTATAAAAATATTTGAAGTTAGGGGCTCTCTTAAATGTTGCAATAGGATACGCGAGCTGCAGATCGGGACGACCTTCTCGACCGGTCAGATTAAATTTGCTCTCGGGGTTGATTACGACATCCTCACGCTTAATAATATTAAATTCCATATCGGCTATCACGTAGCCGAAGGAGCAGATGGTGGCTTTGCCACCATCTGCACACTCTATATCAAAGAACAGGTATTTCATAGCCGCTTAATCTCCTCTCTGAAAGAACTTCAGCACTTGCCATCTGAAGTCAGGATCAGCCTTAAATTTCTTTTTCATATTTGCGTACTCACGAAGAGTCACAACATCCGGGTTGTAATTACGTTTGAAATAATAATCGAAAATGATGTGCTCGATCCTTTCCGTTTCTTCCCGTAAACACTCTTCAACCGTTACTTCCATTACGGTAACATCGTCAATCGTGTTGGACGGGAAATCGCTTGCAAAGCTTTGTATTTGACTCTCCAACTCATTGCTGTCATTCACAGCAATGTAGTCGTATGCAGTTCCGTCTTCGTCTGAAATCAATAACTTGTAGTAATACATAGGCTTTTTGTTTTTCCTTTCTTGGTTTGTGACTACATTATATCACCTTCAAAGAGAAAGCAACAGGACTGCTTTTGCCCTGTTGCCTTTTCTTATAGAAGCCTTGTTTCAAGAAAATTGTCGGATATGTTATACTTTCGCATTGCAGCCTTGACTCTCGGGATAGTAACTCGTCGGCAAATATCACTCTCGTTATTGGTAATCAGAATAAATCTGCGATTGCCACCGTCCTCGTAATTGAGATCGAGTGTAGCGTGCCCCGTCGTGCCGCTTCCGGCAAAGAAATCCATCACAAGCGCATCTTTCTTTCCCGAGGAACGGATAAATTCCTTTATCATTTTTACGGGCTTCGGAGTGGCAAAAACGTTTTTTTCACCAAGCAGCTCAGCAAGCTCTTCCTTTGCAGATGTAGTCGTTCCCATAAAATCCACAATAGTTTCAATCGGTTGCAAGCGTTCTTTGATGACGTTGCCATCCAAGTATGGCTGCATTATAGGAGCAAGCGTTGTGTTTGCTCGATCCTTGAAGCATACTACAATGAATTCGTGCGTTCTGCGAATTCCGCTTTCAAGCGGCTTTTCTTTTCTGTTTGCATCAAAGAGCGAATTGGTCTTTTTCCAAATCATAGACATCAAATTGTGCGCACCAAAGATATCCGAACAAAGCAACCAAAGGTTTGGAAACTCGCACTCATCGATATGAATGAACATCACACCCGTGGGAGAAAGCAAACGATAAGCCACTTCAAGGCGAGGGCGCATAAACTCCGCCCAACCGTCCGTATAGCCGCTATCTTTATACCCAATATGTGAGATATCGGTATTGTATGGCGGATCAATCGGCATTACATCAATCTTTCCTTCGTATTCGGGAAGAAGCTCTTGCATTGCAATTAAATTGTCGTTTTCAATAATCAGATTTCGCATTATTCTCTCCATTCAATTTGTGCCGGACATTCGTTGAATGCGTTTTTATCTATCTTCGTAGCTTGGCTGACGCTTACTCTTTTCAAATTCGTGCAGTAAGCAAATGCCCATTCGCCTATATAAGTCACGCTATCGGGGATATATAGCTCTTTCAGTGAAGTACAGCACGTAAACGAGCTTTTATCAATATAAGTCACTTGGTTCAAGTTGATATTCTCCATATCAGTGCAACCGCTGAAAACGCCTCGTCCTATATGCGTAACACCGTCGGAAACGCAGAAATGCTTACCCACCGCACGTCCCGTGGCACACAGGATATGTGTTTTATTTGCATTGTATATCACGCCATTCTCACAAGGAAACATCGACGACTCACTCTCAAGCCAAAGGTTCTCACATCCGGCAAAAGGGTTATATCCAATTCGATTGACATTTTCCGTGATAACGATTTTTTTAATCCCTTTGCAATTCCAAAAGGAATTTCTGCTAATAAGAGTGACGCTTTCGGGGATAACAAGACGGTCAATTTTTGTTCCGTTTAGACATCCAATAACCGTAGTTTTGTACTTGTTATAGATGACGCCTTCCTCAAAATGATAATATGGGCTATGGTTTTCAACCGATAGCTTGGTGCATCCCGAAAAAGGATTGTTTTCCATACGGATTATGCTTTCTGGAATGATGATTTTCTCCAAGTTATCGCAAGCAAAGAAGCAGTGCTTACCAAGGCAAATTACCGAGTCGGGAACGGCAAATTCCTTGCCTGATTTAGATATCGTATAGTGGATAAGATTGGTTTTGTTCTTGTCATAAAGCACGCCGTTTTCAAGAGTGAAGTAAGAACTTTCATTCCGAAGAACAAGCTTTGGGCATCCCGCAAAGGGATTGTTGCCCATAATACTAACCTTTTCGGGAATCGTCACTTTTTCAAGACTCGTGCAGTAATAGAAGCAATCACCGCCAAGTCTTTCAAGAGTGCTTGGGAGAACAACCTCTTTTACGTAGGTGTTGTTCCAAAAAGCCGATGCACCGATGGAAACGATGCCCTCGGGAATGTGTACAATAGCTTCTTCACCCTTATAGCTCACAAGCTCGTCACCGATGATTTCAAAATCGCCACTTGCACTGATGTTTTCTTTGGTCTGAACACCAAAACCAAATTCTCTCGTTACACCGTTCTTTGAGTAAGCACCTTTATATTCAAGCAAACCGCTGACAAGTCTTGATGTGTACGTTATCCCCTCGCCGTGTGTATCGTGACAATAATCATCCCATGCGACACAATCAATAAAGGTTTTGCCGTCAATTTCGATATCGTGGTCTGAACCTAAAGTAATCTGCTCAGGTAGGTAACCATCGGTTAGCAAGCGGTCAACGCACTCCAAAACAACAAAGGATTTGTGAGAGGTCAACGGATATCTGCCATTACATCTGATCTTACCGCCAAAATCCACCAATTGCTCCTCGGCATATATCGTTATGTTGTACCCATTATAGCTCTTCGTGTGAACGTCAAGCTCGGTTTCCACAAATCGCAGCGCCCAATAAAGAGCCGTGTATTTCATATCCTTACTGATGCCCATTCAAGCCCTCCCTTCAATTCGCTTCATAATCAGCTCTACCACCTGCTCGGGACAAAGCTCACTCGTGTCGATGACCATATATGGCATTTCATATTTTTCGCAGAAGAAAACCATCTTTTCGTACTTTTCCTTGGCTTTCTTTACCTTGTCAAGGTCGCTATCATTCTCGTCGCGGGAACGAAGCCTTGCAAAGAGCGCCTTTTCATTTGCATAAAGAATGACAGTGAGTGCCGGGAAGCCGAGCTTCTTAACAAGAAGGTCATACACCTCAATGTTATTCTCCGTGCCGCTCCAAGCAAAGTTGGAAAGGAAATGGCGGTCGGTGATGATATTTTCATCCTTGAATTTTGAATAGAGATAGACGTTTCCAAGCCCGTAAAACCAAGATGTAAATAAGCGGTCGCTATCCGCGTTCACCTTGTCACGGATGCGAAAATAGTTATCATATCCGTCATTCTCATCGAAAAGAAAACGAAGATTCTTCTCAACGAATTTATATCCGAGCTTTTCCGCAAGCAGACGGCAGGTTGTAGTCTTGCCAACGCCGTCCATGCCTTCAATAGAAATGTGTATCAATTCAGTTCGCCCTCCTGTGCTTTTCTTCATTTTTCTTGCCCGTGGTGAATCCGTCAAGGATTTCAAGATATCCGCTCACGCGGCGAATTCTTGTGATCTGCTTGCTTCCGCACACGGGGCAAGTGTCAAATACGCCCGACGCACCGCACTCGTCGCACACATCCTTGGGAAAATTAAAGCCGAGATAATGAGCACCGCTTTCGATTGCACATTCAATGTATTCTCTGAGTCCCTCATCGTTGGCAAGCGGCGCTTCGCCAAGCTCGGCATAAGTAATACAGCCACCGTTACAGATCTCGTGAAAGATTCCTTCAAGCTGAATCTTTTTGAATGCCGGGAGGTTGCTGTCCACATTTACGTGGAAGGAGTTGGTGTAAAAGCCTTTCTCGAAGATGTCCGCTGCGGTATCAAATTCCTGCGCATCCATATCAATAAATCTTCCCGAGATCAGCTCTCCGCTTGTTGCAAGAAGCGAGAAGTTGAGCTTGTAGTGACCTCTAAGAAAGTCACAGTATTCGCGCATATGCTTCACAAATCCAATTGCCGCCATATAACACTCGGCATCTTCGTAAAAACGCTTGCCCGAAAGCACCTCAATGGCTTCGGAAAGACCAATAAAGCCAATCGAAAGTGTTCCGTGACGGAATACCGATGGGATATTCTCAAAGTCCTCTTTCCATAGGTGATGCACCTTGTTAATCGGAAAATCCTCACTTGTTCTCTCGCAGACCTTACGATAGCGGTCAAGCAAGATATCCTTTGTCAGACTCGCAACCTCATCCCACTTTGCAGAAAATGCACAAATCTTTTCTTCAAAGGTAGCCTTTGGAAGCTCCTTTTCAGTAATCAGGGCAAGACGCGGAAGGTTGATAGAAATATTATCAATATTGCTTCTTCCAACAGAAGAATTTTCACCGAACAGATCGGCAACAACGCGCGTTCTGCATCCCATAATCGCAAGCTTTTCGGCATCCACATCCTTGTTCGGCTCACTATCGCAAAGAACGTAGGTAGGGATCATTTTCTTTGCACTGCACAGAAGCGAAGCCTTGAAAAGGTCGTAATTAGGATCACTTTCAAAGCGGTTAACTCCCGCCTTAACCTTGAAAATAATGTTCGGCTTGAACACAAGATCGCCGGATGCCTCAAATTCATCAATCAAAGTCTTAGCAAGAAAGCGCGCAAGCTCGGAATTTGCAAGACCGATATTCAGCGAAACGTAGTAGCTCGTTTGCCCCATTCTCGTGTGGGTGTGGTTGCACCAGTGGATAAGCTGATGAATCGAATCTGAAATGATCTCCGCATTCGTTTCGTTAAGCTCCACACCGAGCTTTTGCAGAATTGTAGCAATATCATTATCGAAGTTGGCAAGCGCCATCCCGCCCGATTGCTCGTTTCCAATATCGCAGAACAGATTTTTGAGATACTCAAAGGTCGCAATGATCTTTCTCGTTTGGCTCATTCCCACAAAGCTATCGTATGGAAAGTCACGCAAGATATCAAAGGTCAAGCAATTATAGGTAAGACCGTAAGCATCAAGATCGTGGATATGGATAAATCCCTTTTCGTGAAGCTCTCGCCACTCCTTAGGCAAAGCGGAAAGAATCTCCTTTTTCTTCGCCCTTTCGCCAAGCGTATATACCTCGCCAACATAGCTGTAACGGTTGGCAGCGTTCTCATTGCACTTTTGCATTATCTTAACCTCCTGAATTCTTGATTCGTTGAGCCAACGAATGGCTTTACGGTAGTTTTAAACTCTTCCTTAAACGATCCTGTTTTGATATAGTTGATGCGCTCAAGCAGCTCCTTGGGCACGTCGAAAAGCTCGTGCCCCGTATAGACTGCGATATCGAAGCCTTCAAGCAATTTGACAAGCTCAATTAAGCCCTCTGTCTGCATCAAGGGTTCACCGCCCGAGAAGGTGATCTTCTTGTTGCACACCTCTTTTTTAAGGAGCATGGCAAGCTCCGCAACCTCCACCTCTGTACCGCTTTTCATATCCCAAGTGGATTTATTTTGACATCCCTTGCAGTGTAGGTCGCATCCTTGAAAGAATACGACCGTTCGCACGCCGGGACCGTCCACAAGACTGCGATTGAATTTGATAGAATTGATATAAACCTTCACGCGCATTCACCTACTTTCAAATAACTTTTCAGTGCAAAATCTGCTTCGTATGTAGCAAGCTCGACAAGCTTTCTACGGAAGCTCTTATCGGTTTTCTTCTCGGCTCGAAGTTCGCACTTGTCATCCACAACGCGCTTGTCAAAATCGGGGATTTTTCTCTGCTCCTGCACGTTCTTGCAGTGGAGATACGGATCGGCATCATTTGCCGCCTTGATCGCGATGAACTCTTCGAAGGAGATTTCCTTGACCGAACCGATCGCGTCCTTGTGATCGTGCTTCACTCTTTTGAAGTCGCGCACCTTTCTTGCGGCTTCCTTGCCGTTATCCGCCGCGGTGGCGAATGTGATCCATATGCACTTGCCGTGTCCTACGTGTCCGCATTTTGCTTCAACCTTGAAATATCTCTTTGTCATTTTTCTGTCCTCCGTTTTCCTTTGTGACTACATTATCTCACATTCAAAGGAAGGTTTCGAGGACCGCTTTTGTCCTCATCCCATCTCCCTCTGTTGTGATTTCATTATCTCATAACGGAGAAACAAAAAACAGGACGGGTTTTGCCCTGTCCTGCGCGAAATATATTGAATTATTCATAAAATTGTGATATAATGTTGTTGTTTCTGATAGAGATCTCTGGAGCATTGCTTCGGCTAAGCAAAGGAGGTTGATATTATGAAACAACAATATCAAAGCCTCAGCTTAGTTGCCGGGGCGAATTTAAAACGACTGATCAAGGAAGCGAATATGACACAGGAGGAAGCAGCTGAAAAGTTGCTTCTCAGCGAAGGAAGCTGCATTCGCAGACTCGTTCGCAACGGCATCACAAAGATTGACGAGATTCAAAGAATCGCCGATATCCTTGGCGTTCCGTTCTCTGAGATGATAAAGCTCCCTGATTAAGCCGTTTTCACCCCCTCAAAATTCTTCGAGGGGGTGTTTTCATTCAAAAAGGGGCGAAAATCGCCCCTTTTGTTATTGTAAATTGTTTCTCTTCATAAAATCCTTCAAAAGATGATATTCGATATCATTTTTATCATCCACGAAGTGCAATTGATAACCATAAATCGTATTATCTTTGAATGGCAACCACAGTACGGAACACAAAATCATCATCACGTATCCCGCAATTTTCCAAAATCCTTCAAGGAATATGAGCATTTCTGCTCCCAAGGCAATGGGAATTAACCAAAGCACTATTCTAAGTGCAATAACCCACCATTTGTCTTTAGTTGAACACACGATATCATTGTCGTCCAATTCTGCATATTTCCAAAATGACGGTATTTGAGAATACTGCAATTCATATTCGCTTGGCTTCATTTTCAAAATCTGCAAAATCGCCTGTCCAATACAAGTAATGCAACTAAATATCGGCAAAATCCATCCCAATGGCTTTGTTACAAAAAAGAACGGAATGATAAGATATATCGCAAGCAAAAAGAATGCAATAATACTTCGCTGCTGTTTTTTCTTATTTCTTCGTTTTAACTCGCTTTTATCTCCGCAATATCTCCAAACTCGCTTTGCGGTTTTCACAAACTCAATCACCGCTGGATCGTCGTTCGCCAATTGTTCAACAAGAGTACGCGGCTTATTAGCTTCGTTAAGCTTTTCTTTTAATTCTTCAAGCTGCTCATAAACGTTTTTAGTATCAGCCATTGTTTATGCTCTCCTTTGCTTTTTCAACGTATGCCTTGAACCTCTCACTTCCGCAAATGGTATCTCCTACCGCATAGGAAACGGCGCGATTTTCAACTACCGATTCTTGCAAAGAGAGAAGCATTTCAATAGTGCGGTTAAGCTTGTCCTCCATCGAAGAAAGCTTGATATCCTTTAGCTTGCTGATCTGCTTATGAAGCTCGGCGTTTTGCTCCTCCAAAGACAACTTATCAAGCTCCGACTGAGAAAGCAAGCCTTGATACGTTGCAATATCACTATCCTTCAACTTGCCTTCTTCTACAGATGTGGCAAGCTCTTCTTTTAATTGCTGCATCTCGCATCGAAGCTCGGTGTTTTCTTTTTCAAAGATACCGAAAATGGATATGTAGTAGCTTGCATCAAATCCATCTGCATCCATAGCCTTGCTGTTTGCATATGCCGAAGCTGCATTATAAAATACGCGTAGATAGTTGACAATCGTTTCTATCTGAACCGTCTTTTCTCCCTTATGCTTGTGTGCATTTACCTTGAGCGTATAATCCTGCATCTTGTTGTAGGTGTACTCGTCGATCTGCAAGGTTTCCATAAAAAATGCTCGCACTTCCGCCTTGCGAAGGATTGCGCCACAGGTTTCTTGAACCTTTATCTCAAAAGCCTGCTCCGCTAAAATGAGCTTAACAAAATGTTCCTGCAAGTCAAGATAAGCATCGTAAAACGAATTGCTTCGAGCCTTGATATTGCGCTCTAAAGTTAAATAACGCTCATATAAGTTGTGGTCTATTGAATCTAAAAAATTAAACATTTAGATTTCCTCCATAACGTTCTTCGATAATTTTATAAAGATTGGTATAATCAACACGCGGAATAAACGGAAAGGAATTAAGCTTTTTATAAAGAACAACCGATCTTACCACATCAGGCAATGATGAAAATCCAAATGTTTCTGACACTCTATCCATAAACAACGCGTTGCAGTATTGTACCTCTTTTCCGGTTAAATGTTTCACTTCGTAGATGTATTCGTCATCCTCGTGATATTTAATTTGAGGTGGTGTTTGTGGCAACACGTATCGCGCGTTATTAGGGTAATAAAGTTCTTCGTTTACGAGCTCTGTTAAATAAGTTAAAGGAGGCATCTGATATCTGAAGTGATACATTTGTCTAAACTTATAGAAGGGGGCAATTAAAACAATCATGCGCGTTGCAGAAATCGGAAACATTTGAAAATTCTCGTGAAAACTGCTGGTCATATTCATAACCTTGGCAATTTCGTTTTTCATCGTCGGGTCATTTTCGCGCGCGAGTAACTCCGCCAAAAAGTTGGTCTTCTTTGTATTATGGACGGTACTGCCATTCCATCCTAATTCGTTTTCCGAGGTCATACCAATATCGGTAATAACGAATTTATTGTTTGTATCGGTTGTATCCCAAAACGCAAGGTATCCGGCGTTGATTATTTGCGCCCAGCGGTGGGCAGGGTACGTTGCCTTGGGGTGTTTCATGATTTCTTCGGGAGAACCATCTGTTTCAAGAATAACATCTAAGGTTCTCATCCAGTACTCAAAGGTCGTTTCTCCCTCAATTTGAAGCTCATTAAACGGAGGATTCATGTCGGCTAAACCTTGCTGAGTTTCTTCTAAAGTCATCTGTTTTGCTTTTGCGAATCTAAGCCAATAATCCTTCAGGTTGTCATAGAATCGTTTTTCCTTTTGTAAAAAGGCCTCACTTTCAATACTCCGAAGAACCGATATCAATAAGAATTTTTTTACCAGTCGTAATTCTTTTCTTTTGAGAATCACCTGATTTTCACACTTGGTAAGCTTATTATAAAACAAATTGGCAAATTGCGATTCGATTTTTCGATTGAGTTTGTCCTCTATGTCATTCGTGTAAAAGTCTTGCTGAGAATATGCCTTCTCAAGTTTGATATCTTCCTTCAATATGCCACTTTTGATATTGTACAGGCAGACTTTTGATCCAAAATTTTTCAATATAAACTTTGAAACATAATGAGAATTCATAAGTCCACCTCCTTATCAAAACCAAAATTGGATTGATTGCTAAAAATTAAAACGCCATAATAATTATATCATAAAAAGATGAACTTTTCAACCGAAAAAGAAAAATCCGAAAGCGGGCGCTTTCGGATTTATGGCGGAGGCAGAGGGATTCGAACCCCCGTGGGCTTTCACACCCAAACTGTTTTCAAGACAGCCTCGTTATGACCGCTTCGATATGCCTCCATATATGAAACTGCTTTCGCAGAAATCATCGGATTATTAAATTTTTTAGAAATATTTTTAGAAATGCGATTTTTGATTGCTTTCAGAGTGCCCGAAAAGTCAGTGTTTACAAGGCTTTTCTGCGTTTTTGCGACCGCTATGCTCGCAAATTTTCAAGACCGCCTCGTTATGACCACTTCGATACCTCTCCGTATAAAACTATTAAATTTTATATTTGCGAATTTTTTAGAAAAAGCTTTAGAAAAAATAATTTTCTGCTTTGGTTGGAGTGCGAAAACATCAAGCGTAGCAAGGGATTTTGGACATTTGCAGAAATTCGCGACTGCAAATTTTCAAGAGCCATACTGAGGCATGTTTGAATCAAACGATCCTATTTGCACACCGATCGTGGCACGTCCCGTATATTTTACCACAATCGGGCGGGCTTGTCAAGAGGTTTGAAAAAACAAGACCTCCTCATTTTGAAAAAAGCGGATTTGTCGGGTGTCTGTATCAGCGTAGGGGGGACGTGGAGTGGGGCGGGGGAGTTACGTTGTGCTCTCGCCGTCGGAGTCGTTTGCGGGTTCATATTTCGAGGGGGCAACGCCCGTGTGCTTTTTGAAATCGCGTGAAAAATCATAGAGGCTGGCGTAGCCGAGCGAGCGCGCAAGGTCGGAGAGCGATCCGTAGTCGCTTCGGAGCATTTCCTTTGCCCGTTCAATGCGCAGAGCATGCGAATAGGCGATTGGAGAGGTGCCGATGAGCCGCGAGAAAAGCTTGCGGAAATAAACGGTCGACATCCCCGTGAGTGCGGCAAGCTGACCGTTTGTGATGGAGGTGTTGTAGTTTCGGGAGATGTACTCGAGCGCGGGGGCGATCCGTGCCTGCATTTCGGTTGGGAGATAGGCGTCGGAGGCGCTATGCAGGATGGCGAGCAGGATCGAGTAGGTGTCGCGGATGCTCTCAAGCTCAAGCGTGGTGCTTCGCAGATTGCGTTTGTATTCGAGCTCCTTGAACAGTCTGAGTATCTTCTCGCTGCTTTTGACCGCACACACGATCGGCTCGTCGGCAGACACCTCACTCTCAAACTCGACCGTGCAAAAATGTCCCGCCTTCGTGCAATGCCATTCGTAGGAGCAGCCCTTCGGGAGCAGCACGAGATGCGTGGCGTCCGAGAGATGACGCCTGCCGTTTGAGGTGTACACCGTTTCTCCCTCGTATTTGATCAGAACCGCCCACCGCGAGCGGTTGCTTCGCTTGGCGCCCTTTCCCTGTGGCGAATACATTGTAGATGCCGAGATCACCTTTGTGATGACCAGATTTGACAAAAGCTTCGTGTTCATTTTTGGTTCTCCTTGGCTTTTTAAGACTATTATAACATGCATCTTTGGAAAAATCAACAAAAACAGTATCAAAATTGACAAATGGAGCAGAATTGCTATTTACGGCATTCGTTGTTTGTGGTATACTCTTTTTTGGAGGTGATTACATGAAGCAGAAAATTACACAGCTCAAGTCTCCCGCGATTGCAGGTGTGATCAATCAGAAAACCGTGGCGGGCGCTATATCCAAGATCAAAAACTGTATTTTTGCAGGTGCCTCGATGATTGATCTGCATTTGGAGTGTCTCTCGTATGAAGGGGAGGCGGATCTCAAAAAGATCATGAATAGCTCAAAGCTCCCCGTTTTGGCGCTCAATTATTCCAAGGAGATTCCCGAGGACGATGAGCTCTTTGAGGTGGCACGCACCGAGAGCCTGCTTGAGGCGCTCCGTTCGGGTGCGGCGGGAATCGACATGCAGGGCTACACCTTTCACCGTCCTTCAAAAAGCGGATTTTACGGGGAGGATCGCTATTCCTTCACCAAGGGAAGTCCGAAGGAGGTTGTCACCGACGCGGCGGTGATCTCCAGGCAGTGCGACCTGATCGAGCGCGTGCATGCGCTGGACGGCGAGGTGCTGCTCTCCTGCCACCCCGATATTCCGATGAGAGCAGAGGACGTGGTGGAGCTGGCGCTCTTTTTGGAAGAGAGACGCCCCGACGTGCTCAAGATCGTCACCGTGGCAAAGACCGAGGAGGACCTCTATGAGAGCATCCGCGCGATGCTCCTGCTCAAAAAGGAGGTTCGCACGCCCATCACCTATCTTGCAACCGGCGCGGCAGGCTCGCTCTCGCGCATCGTCAATCCGCTGCTTGGCGCACACATTGCCTTTTGTGTGGATCGCTACGAGGAGCAGACCTTTGTGGGTCAGCCGCAGATCTCTGCCATGCGCGATATCTTTGACAAGGTAGAGCGAAATACGTAAGGGGGAATACTGATCATGAAGGAATTTGCAGGACGCACCGCGATGGTAACGGGTGCGGGAAAGAATATGGGGCGCGAGATCGCGCTGGCATTTGCGCGAAACGGCGCCAACGTGATTGTTTGCGACTATAACGGGGAGGCGGCTGCCGAAACGGCGGAGGAAATCCGCGCACTCGGTGTGGAGGCTCTGGTTGCGGTTTGCGACGTACGCGACCGCGAGCGGATTTTTGCCTACGTTGCCGAGGCGGTGGAGCGCTTTGGCAAGGTGGACTATCTGGTCAACAATGCGGGCGGCAGCGCGGGTCTGCTCGGAAAGCTCACTGATTTTGTAGATGCCGAGGAGTCAACGCTCGATTTCGTGATCGACACCAACCTCAAGGGCTCCATGCATTGCACGCAGGCGGTGCTCCCGTCGATGATTGCACAGAAGTACGGCAGGATCGTGAGCATTGCCTCGATCGCCGCTGTTTGCGGTCTGAAAAAGCGCGTTGATTACGCCGCCGCCAAGGCAGGTATGATCGGTATGACCCGCGCGCTTGCGATGGAAGTTGGAAAATATAACATCTGCGTGAATGCCATCTCGCCCGGCGCGATCAGGCGTAACGGCAAAGTCACCGAGCACATGACCTTTATGGGAGAGACGGGGAACAACCATTCTCCGGACGTCATTGCCGACACAGTGCTGTTTTTGTGCCGTCAGGATTACATTACGGGCGAGAACATCGTGGTGGATGGCGGACGCTCTCTGGGCACCGGTGCACGTTAACACAACAGGAGAAAAGATAGATGAAAAAGACAAAACAGATTATATTCACCGCGGTGCATCGCGCGGAGCTGCTTGAAACCGAGCTGCGGGAGCTGCGCGAGCACGACGTTTTGGTGGACATGGAATACACGGTTGTCAGCGGTGGCACCGAGCGTGCCAACATCATGGGCATGCCGAATGCGGGCGGCGACAACTTTCCGAAAACGCTGGGCTATTGCGGCGTGGGTTACGTCATTGAGGCAGGATCGGCGGTCACAAGCGTTGCCGTTGGTGACCGCGTGCTCGTTTATCACGGTAAGCACTCAAAATATAACATCCGACCCGAGCAGGACGTCACGCTTGTGACGCAGGAGGAGCTTTCCTCGCTGGATGCGTCGTTCGTGATCATTGCCTCGATGGGGCTTGGCGGTGTACGCAAGCTCGAAATTGAGCTGGGTGAGAGTGCGATGGTGATGGGACTGGGGCTCCTTGGCATCTTTGCGGTGCAGTTTTGCCGTTTGAGCGGAGCGTATCCCGTTATCGCCGCTGACCTCAACCCCGATCGCCGTGCGCTGGCACTTCGTTTGGGTGCCGACTATGCGCTCGACCCCTCCGCGCCCGATTTCGTTGAGCAGGTCAAGCGCATCACGGGGGGCAAGGGCGTGAATGCCACGGTGGAGGTCACGGGTGTGTCCGCTGCCATGAAGCAGGCGCTCGAATGTGCTGCCTGGACGGGACGCATCGCCCTGCTCGGTTGCACGCGCGTGTCGGACTGCGCGGTCGATTATTATACGCAGGTGCACAAGCCGGGAATCCGCCTCATCGGTGCGCATAATCTCGTGCGCCCGAAGGTGGAGTCCTATCCGCATCATTGGACGCATCAGGACGATTGCAAGGCAATCCTTGCTCTGCTCGCGGCGGGCAGGGTAGAGGTGGCGCCGATTGTCTCGCGCGTGGTTTCCCCCGAGGAGGCACCCGCGGTCTACGATCAGCTCTGCGATGATCCCGCATTCCCGATGGGAACGGTATTTGACTGGAGAGAGACAAAATGAAAAAAATTAAAATTGGTCAGATCGGCATCGGTCACAATCACGCGGCGGAAAAAATGACCACCGTGCGCAGATTTCCCGAGCTGTTTGAGGTGATCGGCTATGCTGAGGAAAATGAGCGTTGGATCGAAAAGCGCGGAGACCTCAAGGCATACGAGGGTCTGCCGAGGCTTTCGGTGGAGGAGATCATCGAGCGCTCCGACGCGATTTTGGTGGAGAGCGACGTGTGGGATCTGACGCAGTATGCGCAGAGGTGCATCGACGCGGGCAAGCACATCCACCTGGATAAGCCCGCGAGCGGCACGCTGGAGGAATACAAGCATCTTCTGGATACGGCAAAGGAGCGTGGGCTGGTGGTTCAGCTGGGCTACATGTACCGCTACAATCCCGCGATCAAGAAATGCTTTGAGCTGATTGAAAACGGCTCGATCGGCGAGATTCATTCAATCAATGCCGAAATGAGCACCCTGCACAAGCCCAAATACCGCAATTGGCTGAAAAATTTTGGCGGCGGCATCATGTTTATTCTCGGCAGCCATTTGGTGGACCTGATCGTTTATCTGATGGGAGAGCCCCAAAGAATCACGCCCTTCCTCAAATGCAGCGGCTATGACGGTGTGGAGGTGGAGGATAACAACCTGGCGGTTCTGGAGTATTCCGGCGCGCTGGTTCGCATCTTCGTTTCCTCGATCGAGGTCAACGGATGGGGGCGCCGTCAGTTTGTGGTGGCGGGAACAAAGGGAACCGTCAACATCATGCCGATGGAGCGCGATTGTCACATGACGTACAGCGATCTTTCGATCGCGGTCAAGGGCGGCATCGACATGAAGGAGGTCGTGGACCTGCCTCCCGTTTCTGCCGACGTGCGCTATGACGAGATGATGCGTGATTTTTATGATTACGTGATGGGAACCAAGCAAAATCCCTTTACCTACGAGCACGATTATCTGGTGCAAAAGGTGCTATCCGAGATTGTGGGAGGAATTCGTTTCCATGGCAAAAATATTGATTAAAAACGGACGTGTGTGGGACGGCGAGCGCTTTTTCTATGCAGACGTTCTCACCGATGGAGGAGCGATCGCCGAGATCGGCGAGGGGATCACCGCTCCCGCCACCTTTACGTATGATGCAAGCGGCGCGATCGTGTCGGCGGGTTTAGTTGACGCGCACGTGCATCTTCGCGGGATTTCCTGCGAGAAATTCGGCACGCAGGCAGAAATGAGCAGCTTTCCCTTTGGCGTCACGGCGGCGGCAGACGCCTCGGGCGAGCGGGGAGACGTGTCGAGGCTGGAGGCTATGATGCTCAAAAGCGTGGTCTTTGCAAAGGTTGAATTTTGCTCCAACCGTGCGGATTTTACCAAAACAGAGGAAACGCTGGCTCGCTTTTCGGAGCGCGCCGTGGGTATCAAGGTCTATTTTGACACCACCATGTCGGATATTCGGAATGCCGCTCCGCTACGCGAGGCATGTGACTTCGCGCATGCGAGAGGACTGCGTGTGATGGTGCATTGCGCACACGCGCCAACTCCGATGACGGAAATTCTGGATGCGCTCGGCAAGGGCGACATTCTCACGCATTCTTTTCACGGGGGAGAGAACAATGCCGCCGAGGACGGATTTGCGAGCATGCGTGCGGCACAGGCGCGCGGTGTTGTGATCGACGTTGGCTTTGCGGGGCACGTACACACCGATTTTGCGGTGCTTGGCGATGCACTTCGGAGCGGCATTACGCCCGACGTGATCTCAACCGATATCACACGCTTGAGCGCCTTTACGCGCGGCGGACGTTACGGCATGACCATGTGCATGAGTATGGCAAGGGCGCTCGGCATGCGCCAGGAGGATATTTTCAGGGCGGTTACTGCCGCACCTGCTGCGGCGCTCGGAAAGGGCAACGCATGGGGACGGCTTTCGGTTGGCGGCAGCGCCGATCTTGCCGTTTTCGATCCCGACGCCAACGAGCCGTTTGACCTGCTCGACAAGGCAGGAAACCGTCTCTCGGGGGCGCGCGGCTACCGTTGTTTGTTGACGGTTGCCGACGGAGAGGTTGTGTACAGATATTGATTGACGTTAAATCGAACCGAAAGGAAAGCAAACGAATGAAAGCTGTATTGGTTTTGGGCGCCACGGGTGCGATGGGGCGATATCTCGTTCCCGAGCTGACCGCGTTGGGATACGGCGTCACAGCGGTGGCACTTGACGCGACCTCACCGTTTGAGAGCGGTGTGGAATATCTCACGGGCGATGCCTTTGATCGCGCGTTTCTCGAGTCGCTTATGGAGCGGCGCTTCGACGGCATCGTCAACTTCATGGATTACGGCAAATACAGCTTTGCCGACTACATGGAGCTGTTTCTCAAAAACACGGGGCATTATATTTTTCTCTCCACCTGTCGCGTCTACGCCGACGAGGAGGTGCCCGTTCGCGAGACCTCTCCGAGGCTTCTCGACGTTTCCACCGACGAGGCTCTGCTTGCCTCGAACGATTATTGCATCCACAAGGCAAAGGACGAGGATCGCCTGGCGGCGTCCGCCTATGACAATTGGACGGTCGTGCGCCCCGCAACCACCTTTTCCACCATGCGTCTCCAGCTCGTCACGCTGGAGTTCAAGCATAGCGTCGGTCGCGCGCTGATGGGCAAAAAGGTGGTGCTTCCCATTGAGGCAAAGGATAAGCCCGCCACGCTTTCGTGGGGCGGCGACGTTGCCAAAATGATCGCTCGCATCCTCTTTCGGGAGGAGGCTCGCCGCGAGACCTACAACGTCTGCTCGGCGGAGCACCGCACCTGGAGTGAGATCGCCGAGTATTACCGCGAGCTGGTTGGGCTTGAGGCGGTTTGGGTCGACAAGGAGGACTATCTGCGTATTTTGAGTCCTGAAGGTAAGATCAACGTGCGCTGGCAGCTTGAGTATGCGCGTCTGTTCCGTCGCATCACCGATAACTCCAAGGTGCTCGCGCTCACGGGGCTGCGCCAGGAGGACATGATGCCGCTTTTCGAGGGGCTCCGTCTCGAAATTTCGCGCATTCCTTCCGATTACGTACCCGTGCAGGATGCACGCGGCGATCGGATGGACGAATATCTCCAAAAAAATCAACTGTGAGGTCTGAAGTATGAAAGCAATGTTAGTGGATGAAAAGAAAAATCTTGTTTGGTCGGACGTGCCCGATCCCGTGATCGGTGACGAGGACGTGTTGGTCAAAATATACGCGGCGGCACTCAACCGCGCGGACCTTTTGCAGCGTCAGGGCAAATATCCCTCTCCCGCAGGCTGCCCCGAATGGATGGGGCTTGAGATTGCAGGTGTGATCGAGCGAGTTGGCAAGGATGTGAGCTGTTGGCAGGTGGGCGACCGCGTGTGCGCGCTGCTTGGCGGTGGCGGATACGCCGAATACGTTGCGGTGAAAGAGGATATGCTCATGCCGATCCCGCGCGGACTCTCGATGGTGGAGGCAGCGGCACTCCCCGAGGCATACGCCACGTCCTATCTCAACCTCTTTCTCGAGGGACATCTGGAGGCAGGGCAGACCGCCTTTATTCCCGCAGGGGCAAGTGGGCTTGCCTCGGTTGCGATCCCGATGGCAAAGGCATTCGGAGCACGCGTGATTACCTCGGTTCTCTCGGATGAGATTGCAGAGCGCATCAAGCCCCTCGGCGCCGATCTCGTGATCAATTCCACCACCCAATGTGTGGAGGAAATCCTCGCGGCAGAGGAGCAAAGGGGCACGCCCGTCAACGTTTCGATGGATTGCCTTTCGGGCGATACGCTCGGCAAGAGCCTGCCCTATATGGCTCGCGGCGGCTATTGGATCGTCATCTCCACCCTTGCGGGGATCGAAACCACCGTTCAGCTGCGTCCGCTTCTGACCAAGGGGCTTCATCTGGTTGGAAGCATGCTGCGCAACCGCACGCCCGCCTTTAAGGCATATATCCTCTCCGAGCTGGTGAAAAACGTGTGGCCCAAGCTTGAGGACGGCACGATCAAGCCCTCGATCTGGCGCACGCTCCCCATCACCGAGGCAGAGGCGGCACACGCCATTCTTGAGCGCGGCGAGAACGTTGGAAAGGTTGTTCTCACGGTTTGCGGGGAATGAGTTGAATTTGATCGAAAATGCTCTCTCTTGCGGCAGGTCCGCGTGGGGGAGCATTTTTTTGAAAAATCTATTTCAACCTCTTGCATCGAACGGGCAATTGTGATATAATATTTTTGGTTGTCGCAGGGGGCGAGCGTCGCCTCCCGATGGCAGTTGAAAGTCTTTCAAACGGAAAGAGGGCATGGAATATGCAGATCAGAATCGGTATTTTCGGGTACGGTAATCTCGGCAGAGGCGTGGAGAACGCAATCCGCCAGAATTCAGACCTTTCTCTCGTTGCGGTCTTTACGCGTCGCGACCCCACCACGCTTCAGATCAACACGCCGGGAGCCGTTGTTTGCGCGGCGTCCGAGGTTGAGTCCTATGTTGGTAAAATCGACGTGATGATCCTTTGCGGCGGCAGTGCCACCGATCTGCCCGAGCAGACTCCCGCGCTTGCCAAGCTTTTCACGGTTGTGGATAGCTTTGACACGCATGCCCGCATTCCCACACATTTTGCAAGCGTTGACGCGGCTGCCAAGGATGGCGGTCACGTTGCCATGATCTCGGTTGGCTGGGACCCCGGCATGTTCTCTCTCAACCGCCTGCTCGCCTCGGCGATCCTGCCCGACGGCGAGGACTACACCTTTTGGGGGAGAGGCGTGAGCCAGGGGCATTCCGACGCGATCCGTCGCATCGACGGCGTGCTCGATGCAAAGCAGTATACCATTCCCGTTGAGGAAGCACTCGAGGCGGTCAGACGCGGAGAGGCACCGAGGCTGACCACGCGTCAGAAGCACCTGCGTGAGTGCTTTGTGGTCGCCGCACCCGACGCCGACCTCGAGCGGATCGAGCGTGAGATCGTGCAGATGCCAAACTATTTTGCCGATTATGACACCACGGTGCATTTTATCAGCGCCGAGGAGCTGCGGCGCGATCACAGCGGAATTCCGCACGGCGGTTTTGTGATCCGCAGCGGCAGAACGGGTCGCGAGGGAGAGAATCGCCACGTGATCGAATATAGCCTCAAGCTCGATTCCAACCCCGAGTTCACCGCATCGGTGATCATCGCCTATGCGCGTGCCGCATACCGCATGGAGCGCGACGGTGCCCGCGGCTGCAAGACCGTGCTCGACGTGCCGCCTGCATATCTCTCCGCACGTCCCTACGAGGAGCTACTCGCCTCCTTGCTTTGAATATTTGAATTTTGATCGGTGGGATAGCGCGAACGCTTGGCGGTATCCCACCATTTTTGAAATGCTAAAAAAGGAGACACATGATGCAATACACCAAACGCGACCTGCAAAAACAGCTTGAGAAAATGGGGATCACGCGGCGGGATTCCGTTCTGATCCACACCTCCTACAAGGCGGTGGGAGAGGTGGAGGGCGGACCCGACGCCTTTCTCGATGCCTTTTGCGAATATCTCGACGAGGGGCTTTTCCTTGTTCCCACGCACACATGGGGTGTTGTGAATGCGGGGCATCCGATCTATGACGTGCGAGAGACGGTTCCGAACATCGGTCTGATCCCGCGCATCGCGGCATTCCGCCCGGACGGCGTGCGCTCGCTCCATCCCACCCATTCGATGTGGGGACATGGAAAGGGGGCGGCAGAATTTCTGCGCGGTGAGGAGCATGCCGAAACGCCTGCACCCGTTGGGGGCGCGTGGTGTCGGCTCGGGGACGTTGGTGCCAAAATCCTGCTCATCGGCGTTGGTCTGAACCGCCATACCTATATTCACGCGGTGGACGAGCTTGCCGCGCTGGACGATCGTCTGCATGAGAATGCGTGGGACGTCACCGTGATCGACCGTGAGGGGAATGCCTGCACGCACCCCTATCGCAGTCACCACAACACGGGAAGTGAAAATTTCGGCAATTTCGAGCAAATGCTCACCGAGGGCGGTGCGATCACGCGCGGCAGACTCGGGAATGCCGAGGTCAGGGTGGTCGACGCGCGCCGTTGCCGTGATCTCCTGCTCGGGTTTTACGGACGCACGCGCGAAAATCTCTGTCATGAGTCTCGCCCGATCCCGCGTGCGCTGTGGGAGGACCTGATCTGAAAAAAGGGGCTGTCTCGGGTTTACACCCAAGACAGCCCCTTATATTTTATCTGTTTTCCTTGCGGAAAACGGTTTTGATGATGTTGGTGAATTTCGGAGGCATGCCGTAGAGCAGAACGCCCACACGGTAGATTTTTGCCGAGAGCACGCCGATGCCGACCACCGATCCGATCAGGATCGCAATCGAGATCACGATCTCATACCACGCCACCGTTCCCATTGCGATGCGCGTGAACATTGCCATCGAGGAGGTGAAGGGAATGAAGGAGCACACCCGCATTGCCATATTGTCGATCGTGCCGCTGCTCATGGAGAACACAACCACCATAAATGCGATGATAAAGAGAAAGGTGATCGGGAGCACCGAGGTGTTGATGTCCTCCAGCTTGGATGCCGTGGAGCCGATCGCGCCAAAGAGGAAGGCGTAGATCAAAAAGCCGAGGATGAAGAACACGATCATATAAAGAAAGAGATCAATCGGAATATCGAAGAACATGGCGAGGATGGGGGTGGAAAGCTGCGCCTTGTTGAGATTGTAGCAAAGAAGCGCCGATCCGAACACCAGAACGAGCTGAGTCAGTCCCGCAATGCAGGAGGCGAGCACCTTTCCAAACATCATGCTCGTCGGCTTTGCGCTGGTAACGAGAATTTCCATCGCGCGCGAGCTCTTTTCGGTTGCAACGTTGGTTGCAACCATCTGCCCATAGAGCAGGATTACCATGTAGAGCGCAAAGATCATGATGTAGGTATAGAAGAAATTATCCATCTGGCTCTTGCCGAGCGCGGTGGTGCTGCCCGTGATCTGTACCGACAGAATTTGTGCCGCCTGCTCAGGGGTAAGTCCACCCTCGATCATTGCCATCACGCGGTAGACCTCGCGCAGCGTCTCCTCGGCGATCTCCGCGTTCATATCGTAGAGCGAGAGATTGTTGACGTAGTAGGTATATTCCGAAGCGCTCTGCATCACAAAGGCACATTCGGCATCACCCGAAAGGATCTGCTCCTGCACGTGCTCGGGGGTGTCGGCAGTGAGCACCACGCGATAGGAGGGGAACGCCGCCCCGAAATAGCTGCTGACAAGCTCACCCAGCGTCGCGTCCGCTGCCTGCACAAGCATCACGGGGCGGTCGGTGTCGGAGGGGGGCTGCTCGTCTCCGTCCTCTGTGTCAAGCGATGCGATGATGTTGGGAATAAAAGAGGCGATCACGATTGCGATCACGAGAAAGAGCGTGATACCAACGAACATCTTGTTGGTGAGGTAGCCTCGCAGCTCAAACTTGAGAATTTTTCCAAATTGCTTCATTGTCGCACCTCCTTTATACACGGTCGCCCGCATATTCAACGAAAATATCGTTGAGCGAGGGCTCGAACACGCGGATTGCGTCCACGTCATAATGATCGGTCAGCCGCTGCATGGTTTCGCGCTTGTCCTCGGGACGCGCCATGCGGATCAGAAGTGAGCCGTCCTCCAGAGGCGTGCAGGCGTCGCCGAAATCGGCGCGAATGCGCTCGGGTGTGGGGGAGGAAACCACCAGGCGGTTGCGCGGATAGTTGCGCTTGATGGCAGAGAGATCGCCGTTGATCGCGGTCTCGCCTGCATTGATGATCGCAATGCTGTCGCAGAATTCCTCAATATAGCTCATCTGGTGGCTCGAGAACAGCACGATCTTACCGCGCGCGATCTGCTCCTTCACCACGTCCTTGAGCAGCATGGCGTTCACGGGGTCCAGACCCGAAAAGGGCTCGTCGAGGATCACAATGTGCGGATCGTGCGCGAGCGCGGTAATCAGTTGAATTTTTTGCTGGTTGCCCTTGGAGAGCGTGTCGAGGCGCTTGTTGCGGTATTCGGTCATGCCCAGGCGCTCGAGCCAATAGTCGATCGACTTAACCGCGTCTCTGGCGCGCATGCCCTTGAGCTCGGCAAAATAAACGAGCTGATCGAGAATGATCTTTTTGGGGTACATGCCACGCTCCTCGGGGAGATAGCCGATGCCGATCTTATCATAGTCGACCGGCTGCCCGTCGAGCAGCACCTCGCCGCGATCGGCTGGAAAAACGTTCATCAGAATGCGGATTGAGGTGGTCTTGCCCGCGCCGTTTCTGCCGAGCAGACCAAATGCCTTGCCGCCCTCGGCGGAGAAGCTGACCCCGCGAAGGACCTTTTTCTCGCCAAAGGATTTTTCGATATTTCGTAGCTCTAAAACCATGTTTGTTGCTATTCCTTCCTATGCCATTGCGGAACGGCGTGCCTGTCCTGTGCAAATTCCGCGAGGTTATTATATCATGCCGCACAAGGGGATGTCAAGTCCTTTATGCTCCGATCAACCAAAAGATGAACGTGGGGAGATCACGCGTGCTTACAGGACGATTACAAAAAAGAAAATTTTTTTGAAAAACCTCTTGACAAATTCACTCTAACGTGTTAGACTATATATGCACTCTAACGGATTAGAGAGAAAGGAGGAGATCGGATGGAAACACCGAAAATTTTTGAAAGTGAGTACCGTTTTTGCCTGATTCTTTGGGAGCATGAGCCCCTGAAAAGCAGCGAGCTCGTGAAGCTGTGTCGGGAGCAGCTCGGCTGGAAGCCGACCACCACCTACACCGTGATCAAGCGTCTTTCCGAGCGAGGCGTGCTCAAAAATGAGAACACGATCGTCTCGGCACTTGTATCAAAGGACGAGGCACAGGCGGCAGAGATCAGCGAAATGGTGGAAAAGACCTTTGAGGGCTCGCTCCCTGCCTTTATTGCAGCCTTCACCAAGCACCAAAGGATTTCAGGGGAGGAGCTTGACGCGTTGCAGGCGATGATCGACCGCTATCGAAAGGGGGAGGAGTGAGATGTCGGAATTCTTCCTTCAGGTTATCAATATGAGCATTTCGGCAAGCTATATCGTGCTTGCGGTTCTGCTTCTGCGCCCCCTGCTTCGCAGGGCTCCCAAATGGATCAACGGGATTCTTTGGGGCATTGTGGCGGTTCGTTTGATCTGTCCGTTCTCGGTGGAGAGCATTTTGAGCCTGATCCCGAGCGCGGAGGTCGTGAGCCCCGATATCATGATGGATCAAACGCCCTCGATCAATTCGGGCATTCCGATCGTCAATGAGGTGGTCAATCCCATGATCGGCAGCTCGGTTGCGCTCAGCATCTCGGACATTCCCTGGGGCGGCCCGACCGGCTCGGTCATCGTCGGCTATGTGGACGGCGAATATATCATCAATC
>CAJKPX010000014.1 GCA_905201895.1 uncultured Eubacteriales bacterium
CCCTTGACGCTTTGATCCACCTTTGGAAAAGTTCTTTTGGGTGAGGGGGTGCAGGGGGAGAGGGGCTTTTCTTGAAAGAAAAGTCCCTCTCCCCCTGCAAAAAATCCCCTTATTCTCCCATCCCGGAGACGTTGCGCATGGCTGTGCCGACCTGGTAGAGGACCTTGCCTGTGCGCTTGACGGCGCGTGCGGTGCGCATCTCCTTGGAATTCCAGAGAGCGGCCGCGGTCACACCGATTGCGGCAGCGCCGCCAACGGCACCGAGCGTGATCAGCATGGTCTTTTTGGTCTTGTCCGACATTCCCTTCATCAAATCCATATGCATATTCATGTTACATTCCTCCCAAAAATCTGCCGCACGCGGAAACGGCAAGCGAAACTGCCGCCCCGCGCGCTTGCTTTGGTAGCCTAAATGGACTTGAATCAATCAGCCTCACGGCGATCAATTTCCTCGTCTTTTGCCGTCGCTCACCTTAAAAAGTCGACACTTTCCTGCAGCTCGTGCCGTCCAAATCCATCGAGCATTGATTCGACGGGAGGTGCGGGTAGTTTCTATCGAGCGGATATTCGGAATAGACAAGGAAAAAACGCGAAGCAATATAAGATATTGCAAGTGTTTTTGACGCAGTATATTCCAATAGACGCCGACAGAAACCTGATTGGTTCAAGTCCATTTAGGCTAACTTTAGTATAGGAAAGAAAAGAAAAACTATGCAGCGCGGCAAACGGCAATTTTTGCATGCGTGCGAACGCAAGAGGTCAGGGCGTCGACGGATGTGTTTTTTGAAAGCGGTCGAGCAGAAAGGAGACCGCCAAGAGCGCCTTTTGATGCAAGCGATAGCCCGTGCGACGCGAAATGTCGAGTAGGTCGGAGGCGCGGTCGATGCTCTCACCGCAAATGTAATGATAATAAAGGAGGGCTTTTTCGCGTCCGTTTTTCATCGAGTCGATCAGCGACTTGATCTGAAACATCCGCGCACGCCAGAAAACCTCGTCGCATGCCAACAGATCGTCGCAATCGCAAACCTCCTCAAAGCCCTGCGAGCGCCGACGCTCGTAGCGCCTCAGATGCAGCATGTCCACGCACATCTGATAGCCGCACAAAAAATTCCGCGCGCGGTTGATCCGCTCCTCATCCGAAATCGGTGCAGGGGGCGTTTTTTTCGTTTCAATTTCCATAAATTCTCCCCCTTATCTTCGCATTTCCGACATATTCAAATCCCATTTGCTCAAACCATCTTCGCTTGGGTATTTCGCAAATGCGGATGAGTGTTTCGGCATCGGAAAAGTCAAGGCATCCCGTGCAATATACCATGCCGTGGATGCGATAGTAGCCCTCCTCAAGCACAAGCGGATCTCCGCACATCGCGCAATGCTCCACCCCTTTTTTCGGTTCTTTTGGCTCGTTTCGATACATTTTTCCTCCGTTTTGATTGTCTTTGACAGTCTCCAGCATAGCTTTTTTCAGGTCCTCTTGATAAAAATGAAAAAAACTATTGACATTTCTCCGCAAATTCGGTATAATGTTTCTGTAGGTATATTATAACGGATTTCCGTAGTATTGTCAAGTATTATTTCGGTTTTCCGCAACATTCGTAAATTTTGCACAAAGAGCCCACTCAACAGTTGTGGGATTTGTAGAAAGGGCTGCAAGGATGGAATACGCGGTTTTTGAAAATCTGCTCAAGGCGCACGGCGTAACGGTTTATCAAGTCACCAAGGCAACCGGCATTTCGCACTCCACCTTTACCGACTGGAAAAACGGACGCTCCACCCCAAAGGCAGACAAGCTGGCACGAATCGCCGCCTTCTTTTCGGTAAGTTTGGACGAGCTGCTCGGCACGGCAGAGGGGAGGCGGAGCTCCGAGCAAACCTGGCGCAGCTTCCGCGCGAGCAAAATGGTGCCCGTGATCGGCGTGATTCGCGCAGGCGCTCCGATCGTGACCGACGAGACCCTGCTCGGGCGCGAGTTTGCCGACGTGAATGACACCGAGGACTATTTTTATCTGCAGGTCTGCGGCGACAGCATGAAAAACTGCGGAATTGTGGAGGGCACCTTTGTACTCTTTCATAAGCAGCAATACGCCGAGAACGGTGACATCGTGGCGTGCCTCGTTGACGATGACAGCGCCACCGTCAAGCGCTTCCGCCGCGAGCACCGCCGCATTTTGCTGATTCCCGAAAACGATGACTATCCCCCGATTGAGCTCTCCCCCGAGGATTTTGAGATCGGTCGCGCACGCATCCTCGGCGTTGCCGTGGAAGCAAAAACCAAATTCTGACCGAAGGGAGAAAAAACGAAATGATCGCAATCAGTGTCAACGATCTTTCGCTTTCCTTTGGCACCACAACCATTCTCGACAAGGTATCCTTCTCGCTTGAGGAGAACGATAAGCTCGGAATCATTGGTGTCAACGGATGCGGAAAATCAACGCTTTTTCGTCTGATCACGGGCGAGCAGGAGCCAACCGACGGTGGCGTGTATCTCTCGCGCGGCAAAACGGTGGGAATTCTCACGCAGGACGGCGCGTTTGACTGTGCCGACGGCACGCAGACCGTGATGGAGCGCATGTATCAGGCGTTCCCCCATCTGCTTCGCGCGGAGCGTAGGCTTGCCGAGCTGGAGCCGCTGCTTGGCAGGGGCGATGCGAGCGTGATCCGTGAATACACCGACCTGCATGAAAAATTCGTTGCAGAGGGTGGGTTGGAATTCCGAGGCCGCGCGGCGTCGATCCTGCAAAAGCTGGGCTTTGACCGTGCCGCAACCGAGCAAACGGTCAACACGCTCAGCGGAGGTCAGCGCACGCGTCTGGCGCTTGCAATCGAGCTCTCGCGTGAGCCCGATATTCTGATGCTCGACGAGCCCACCAACCACCTCGACATCGCCACGCTGGCATGGCTCGAGAGCTTTCTCGTCGCCTACCCCAAATGCGTGATGGTCATCTCGCATGACCGTTATTTTCTCGACCGCGTCACCAACAAAACCCTCGCCATCGAGCATCATCGCGCCAAGCTCTACAACGGCGGCTACACGAAAAGCATGGAGCAGCGCGAGACCGATCGCGAGATCGCCGAGCGCCATTGGCGCAATCAACAAAAGGAGATCGCACGACAGGAGGCTTATATCGCGCAGCAGAGAGCATGGAACCGCGAGCGCAACATCATTGCCGCCGAGAGCCGACAGAAGCTGCTTGACAAAATGGAAAAGCTCGAGCGCCCCGAGGCGGCTCCGCGCGCCATTCGCATGCAGTTCAACGAGGCACTTGCGTCGGGCAATGACGTGCTTGAGGTGCGCGAACTTGCGATGGAATACCCCGCACGCCGCCTTTTTTCGAACCTCTCCTTTCTCATCAAGCGCGGTGAACGCGCCTTTGTGATCGGTCCCAACGGATGCGGAAAATCAACGCTCATCAAGCTCATTCTCGGTCAGCTGCCCCCAACGGGTGGCGTGATCACGGCGGGATACAACGTGGAGATCGGATACTACGATCAGGAAAACCAGAACCTCACGCCTGAGAACACCGTGCTCGACGAGCTCTGGAACGCCTACCCCACAAAAACCGAGACCGAAATCCGCAACACACTCGGGCTGTTTCGCTTTACGGGTGAGAGCGTGTTCAAAACCGTTTCGGTTCTCAGCGGCGGGGAACGCGCAAGACTGACGCTTGCCAAGCTCATTCTCTCGCGCATGAATCTGCTCGTGCTCGACGAGCCCACCAACCACCTTGACATCGACTCGCGTGAGGCACTCGAGCACGCGCTCTCGCAGTTTGACGGCACGATCATCACGGTCTCGCATGACCGCTACCTGATCGACAAGCTGGCAACGCGTATTCTTGAGCTGAAGCCCGGCGAGGCGTTTGCGGGCGATCTGCTCGACTATCGCGTGGATCACGAGGGTCGCGGATATACTGAATTCGGAGAATACAAGGCGGCACGCATTGCCGAACGTGAGGCAGCGTCGGTCACAACCGCTCCCACCGCAACCGCCTCAACGGGCGGTGCGAAGGAGCAATATCTGAAGAACAAGCAGGCAGCCGCCGAGGAGCGCAAGCGTAAGGCACGCATGGAACGCCTGAAGCGTGAGTGCGAGGAGCTGGAGGCAGAGCTCGAGCAGATCGAGGCAGAGCTTTTTGGCTCGGCTGCCGCCGACTACGTTCGCGCCGCAGAGCTCGACGCACGCAAAAGCGAGGTCGAGGAGCGCCTGATGGAGATTTACGAGGCGCTGGAGGAATAATTTTCAGAACCGAGAACCGGTCCTGTTTGCGCAAGCTGTTATTCGATGTGTCTTTCGTCTACAAGTCTGCGGGGGTGTGCTCAAATGAGCACACCCCCGATCGGTTATTTCGTTGCCCGATGACTGAATTTTTGCTTGGTCGACTGCAGCTTTTGCTCCTCAGCACATTCGGTTGGGTACCAGCCGCGCGTGCTCATCTCGGAGAAAATCTCGTCGGCAATGGCATACTCGTCCTCGTGAATCGACGAGAGGCAGCTCTTAATCGCCCCCGTTGCCGATTCGAGGCGGTAGGTGTTATATGCCCCCGCAAGATATTTCTCGGTGGAGAGCAGGTCGGTCATTCGTTGCTTGTCATCCATCGCCGTGCAGGCCTTCATTTCCATCGTTTCCATTGCTCCGCCCCCCTTATTTGAGATTCAGATAAAGCTCGTCAAAATGTCTTTGGTGACGCTGCACCATCTGCTCATATTGATTTTTCAATACGTGATCGCCCGTTTGCGAGGCGTATACCTGATATTTTGCGATCAAATTTTCTTCAACCGAGAGCAGGTCCGAGATTGCGGACAGCTCCTTTGCTGTGATCTGTGCCATGCTTTTTCTCCTTTTTTGCGGTGGACTCAACGCAGAAAATTCGCGCGCATCTCCTCCACCAATTTTTCCTCGTATTCACACACGTCGCGTGCAAGCTTGAGCGATGCCTCGGACGCGCTCGTGTTCTCTGCCTCGCGCAGGACGCGAAGCATATCATTAACGCCCATCGTTGCGCCCTCCACCAGCATCTCTGCAAGATGCGTTGCGGTGGAATCGCGCATGGTGTTCATCATTGCACCCCATTTCGCGCCCATACGCGTCATCATCCCCTCCTGCTCGGGCTTGATGCCCTCCTCACCAAGCAGCTTTGCGGCGCGTGATGCAAATGCGTCGAAAACGCTGAGCTGGGTGGTCATTTCGCTCTTGAGCTGCTCGTTTTTCACCTTTGGCATCAGATTGAGGATCGAATCGCTTGCCATGCGGACGTTTTTATAGACCGACGTGAGCACCTCGGCGGTTTTTTGATTGATCGTTGCCGTTTCGGTCACGGTGTCACCTCCTTTCCAAAAATCACGGATCAAATAGAAAAGCCACGGCTTTAGTATGTGCCGTGGCTTTTCGTTCTATTCTGTTTTGCGCGTGCATCTCTCTGCCGCAACCGACAAAAAACGCCATTTTTTATTTTTGCAATTTTTCAGTTTTTTAATTTTTGACGGCGAACGTCGGTTCCAAAAAACGGGATGAGCAGATATTCGCAGAGCAAGCGGCTCGTGATGCGGTCACTGTAAACACGGCGCAGCTCCTCGGCAGTGAGATTTGTGCTGATCAAGGTGGGCAGACCGAGATTGAGGCGCGTGTTGATCACGTGATAGAGGCAGGAGAGTGTGAACTGGTTGACCACCTCGGTGCCGAGATCGTCGATAATGAGCAGGTCACATTCGGTGTAGCGCGCGGTGTCGTCAACCTCGCTCTGTGCCAAGCCGTTTCCGAAGCGGCGAAATTCAAAATCCGAGATCATACCAACCGCACTGTTGTAGAACACGTCGTATCCGCGCCCGATCACGGTACGTGCAACGGCGGTGGAAAGGTGGGTTTTTCCAAGACCCGTACCGCCCAAAAAGAGCAGACTGCGCGGTGCGGGTGTATCGCCTGAAAGCTTAAACTGCTCGGCATACTGCACCACGGTTTCAAAATTGTGCTGCATGACGCGGTATTCCTCTGCGCTGCGGCGGTAATAATCAAGCGAGAAATTCTCAAACGATTGCTTCGTCATCAGCCCCGAAAGACCCGAGGACGCCATGCCCGCCTCGATCAGGCGGTTGCGCATGCAGGCACACATGCGGATTCCAACGTAGCCCGTATCGTGGCATTTGGTGCAATCGTACTGCGGATCGGTGTAGCCTGCGGGGTAGCCGTGCTGACGCAAAAGCATCGCACGCTCCGCCTGAATTGCCTCGTTCTCGGCACGCATTGCCTCAACGTCGCGCTTGGTGTCGCCATTTGTGATGGCACTCTGCATGATGCGCAAACCAAAGGAGGAAAGCCTGCGGTCGAGCTCATCGAGACGCGGAATGGCTGCGTAAAGCTCGCGACGTCTGGCATCTGCCTCCTCCTCGGCGCGGCGACGCTTGCCCTCGTATTCCTCGCGGATGCGCCTGAAATTTTCTTTGTTATATCCCATAAACGCTTCTCTCGTCTCGGTCACAGCCACACAAGCCGCCTTCGAGACTGCCTTTCTCAAAATTTATGTAGGGTCAACCGTGCCGCAACGTTCAGGACTCTCCGTCCTGCACGCCGGTCTCGCGGAAGCTGCGTGCCAGCGCCGCACGGAACAGATCATCGGTGTCAAAGCTGTTGCCGAGCGCGGTGGGATCGCCCGATTTCTGCTCCTTTTTCGCCTGCTCTGCACGCTCAATGTCGGCAAGCGTGGCGTGCCCCTCCTCGTGCCAGCGCTGCAGAATGCTGTGCGCATAGGGGATAGAGGGCTTGGAGGTTGCGTGAATGGTGATCTCGTAAGCAAGGCGCACCACGTCGGCAGAATAGCCGAACGCGAGCCACTCTCGGAGCATCTTTTCCTCCTTGCCCGTGAGCGAGCGGCTGTTCAGACCAAAAATCTGTCGCACCTCGCCCTCAAACCCGTGCATTGCCTCAACCGTGCGGAATTCCTCCTCGAGCGCCTCGGGGGTGGTGATGCCGCGGTCAACGAGACGGTAGGCATATTTTTCGATTGCACGAAGTCGGTTCTTCCCCATTCGCACGCAATGCGAAAGCAGGAGCAGAATGCCCTCTGCGGGAAGCCCGAGATAATCGTTCATGCCAACGAGGATGTTGATCTCGCTGGGGTTGAACATCTTGCCGAGAATCTGCTGTGCCTCGTCAACGAGCGCACGCAGCGCGTCGCGCTTCTCCAAAAGGTCGGCAAGCTCGGTGGAGGTATAGGTGGGAAGCTCGTCGGCACGCTCCAAACGGGGAGCAGCAGGGGCGCTGCTCTCTGCCGTTGCCTTGGCTTCAACCGCTTGCTTAACGGCTTTTTTCGGGGAATCAACCGAAACGGCATCCCCTGTGGCGGTTGCCATTGCAGGAATTGCCTCGCCCTCGGTGAGCACGCCGCGCTCCGCCCAGAACGCCATTGCGTCGAGCGCGCTCTGCGGATCGCAATCGGCGAGCTTTGCGAGCTGACGCGGCTTCCTCGCCAGCGTCAGGTCGGACGCCAGCCAAAGGATCACGCGCAGCTGCACGGCATTGGCATCGGTGTGCAAAAGGATCGCACCGGGAAGCGTCAGAACGTCATATCCAAACTGAAATTTCATAAGGTCTCCCATCAGGTGAGCCCGTCCTCGCCCGAGGGCTGACAGAGCTTATAGTTGAGAATCATGAGCGAATCGCCCAGATGCACGTTTTCTACCACAACACGGTTGGGATCGAGATCAAGGTCCTTTCCCGTAAAATTCCAAAAGCCGCGAATACCGCACTCCATCAGACGAACCGCAACCTCGTCCACGCGATCCTTTGGCAGCGTGAGCACCGCCATATCAATCGGCATCTCACGGCAGAATGCCTCCAGATCGTTCATGTGACGAATGCGCACGTCGCCCACGCTTCGGTCGATCAGACTCTCGTCCACGTCGAACATCGAAGCAATATCAATGCCGCGCTTGGCAAACATCGGTGCACGCACCAGCGCGCGGCCGAGGTCACCCGCACCGATGATGATGGCACGAATGCCCGCACCAACACCGAGCAGCTCGCAAATGCGCGCGTAAAGGTAATTAACGTTGTATCCGTAGCCCTGCTGACCGAAGCCGCCAAAGCAGTTGAGGTCTTGACGGATCTGCGATGCGGTGACGTTCATCATCGCCGAGAGCTCGCCCGAGCTCACGCGCATTTTTCCCTCGCGGATCAGCTCGCGCAGATAACGAAAATAGCGCGGCAGGCGGCGGATCACCGCAGGGGATACCTCTGCGCGATCGTTTTCCGTGGGCAGATTCGCACCTTTATTTCCTTGATTTTCAGCCTTCATTTTTCTTTTTCTCCGACACGTTTTGTGTATTTTGACGATGCCCTATCAAGGGATCTTCTCCACACTTTTCTAAACTAAAATACTTTTCCACACCCCCGCCGAGCCTTGAGTTTTCAACAGAATCAACAGGGTTATCCACAAACGAGCGCCTTTTCTCGCGTTTTTCACAGTGTTTTCGACAGAAAATTTAGCAAATTAAAGTTTTTCCACACCGATTTCCACAGCCTGTGGAAAACCTCTGTGGAAACTGTGGATTTTCCGTTTCCGCATTTTTTGGATGACTTTTCGTGAAAACCGACGAAATTCGACTTTTTATAAAAAAGGGCTTGACACGCACTCAAAGCCCGTCGTCGCTTGCAGAGGCGTTGAGCGAGGTGTCGGCAAGATTTCCGCGAAGCAGCTCGAAATAGCCTGCCGTCGCGATCATGGCACCGTTGTCACCGCAAAGCGAGCGATCGGGCATTGCCAGACGAACGCCGCGCTCGGTGCAAAGCGCCTCCAGAGCAGAGCGCAGATGCGAGTTTGCCGCAACGCCGCCCGCAAGCACAAGCGTTCTCATACCCGAGACCTCCAGCGCACGCGCGGTCTTTTTCACAAGAGCCTCCACGATGCGGTGCGTGTAGGATGCCGCAACGTCCGCCTCATTGATCGGAGTTCCCTTTTGCTTGGCGCCGTTGAGGTAGTTGAGCGCTGCGGTCTTGATGCCGCTGAAGGAGAGATCGAGCGTGTCACCTGACAGCGCGGGGGACGGAAGCGTGATGGCGTGCGGATCGCCCTCGTAGGCAAGACGGTCGAGCGCCGCTCCGCCCGGATAGGGCATGCCGATCACGCGACCGATCTTGTCGAACGCCTCTCCCGCCGCATCGTCGCGCGTGCCGCCGATCTCGGTAAAGTCGGTGTAGCTGTCAACGCGGTAGAAGGAGGTGTGACCGCCCGACACGACAAGCGCAAGAAAGGGCGGCTCGAGGTCGGTGTGCGTCAGATACGCCGCCGCCACGTGACCGTGAATATGATTGACCGCAACAAGCGGAATATGGCGCGAGAATGCCATCGACTTGGCAAAATTGACGCCAACGAGCAGGGCACCGATGAGCCCCGGGTGGGAGGTTACCGCCACGCCGCCGAGATCGGCAGAGGTGATTCCTGCCTCCTCGAGCGCCTCATAGGTAATGCGAGAAATCGCCTCGATATGCGCGCGGCTTGCAATTTCGGGCACCACACCACCGTAGAGGCGGTGCGTTTCGATCTGCGAAGCCACGATATTCGAGCGAATGGCGCGCACGCCGTCGCCCATCTCCACCACGGCGGCGGAGGTCTCGTCGCATGAGGATTCCATTCCTAAAATATACATAGTTGATCTTCCGTTCCTATTTGATACGTCTGCTGTCTTCACGCAGCAAAGGGGTGATTTTGTTACGTCTGTTTTCCGGGGTTCTCCGCTCACTCGGCTTCCCCGCCCCGCCAAAGCATCACAAGCGCGTCCTCGGTGGGTCTGCGGTAGAAATTGCGACGCCGACCTGCCTCAAAGAAGCCCTCGGCGCGGTAAAGCGCGATCGCCGCCTCGTTGGATGCACGCACCTCAAGAGAGATTTCGTACACGCCCCGTTCCTCTGCCGCTCGCATGAGGGCGAGCAGGACTGCACGGGCGCAACCGCGTCTGCGAAAATCGGGATGGACGGCGATGTTTGTGATCTGTCCCTCGTCGGGCGCCCAGAGCATGCCGCCGTAGGCAATGGGCTGCTCCCCATGCAGGGCAACAAATCCCGTTGCGGTATCGCCCAGCAGAAGCCGAAGCGAATTGACGCTCCAGGGCTCGGCGAAGCATGCCGCCTCGAGCTTGGCAACCTCCTCGAGATGCGAGGCGTTGATCGGGCGGACCTCAAAATTGAGTGGTTCGGTCATACGGATACCTCCCCGAAAAGGAGCGCACGCACGCCCTCGGTGATCTCGGCAAGGCAAGCACGATAGCGCGCAAGATCGCCGCCGAAGGGGTCGGAGATCGACTGCGGCATGCAAACGATCCTTTGCGCCGCCTGCGGATAGCGCATCAGCAGCTCCATGACGTGTGATCCGCTCATGCCAACCAACAGGTCGCATGCGTTCACGGTCTGCTCGGTCAGAGCGGCGGCGAGATGCCCGTGATAATCGCGGGTGGGAATTGCTCTCACGCCAGCCTCCTCCAGGGCGGTAACGGCATTGTGAGCGATCGGATCGCCCTCAATCGGGTAGAGTCCCGCACTGCATGCCTCCAGGCGAGGCGTGATACAGTCGCGCATTCCCTCGGGCAGTGTGCTTGCAAGGCGCTCTGCCTCCTCCGCCGCCAGGGCGTTTGCAACTGCCTCCGCCATCGGGGAGCGGCAGGTGTTGCCCGTGCAAATAAAGCAGACACGCATCGGGTGCTCGGCATTTTCCTCACGCGACTCCTGTGCCTGTGCGTTCACGTCGGTCAGGAGCGCGGTCCTCTCTGCCGTCACGCCGTTTTGCCCTCAAGCGCGTTCACCAGCGTTTGGTCGATGGCGCACGCCTCGTCGGTGGTGCGGTTGTAGAGAATTTCGCGTCCGAAATTGTAGGCAACATAGTAGCTGCCGTTGTCATAGGTGTGCAGAGTATAGTCCACCGAATAGGTGGGCTCAAAGGTGTCGGGCGAGTCAATGTCCTCGTAGATCAGCACGTCGCCGTCAAATCTCCAATAGGTGAGGCAATAGTAAACGCCGGGAAGATTGGTGGACTCGAATTTCACCTCAAACTTTTCGCGCGTGAGAGAAGGGTCGATCTCGCTCCCCGAAAAAACGTCGCCCGCATAGGACTGTGCCAGATATTTGAGTGCGGTGGCATCGGTCAGCGTTGCATAGGTTGCCGAAACGTTCACGGTTTTGGTGATCTGTGCGGCGGTGAGCTTCAGCTCGTGCAGCTCGGGCAGCTTGGTGCCAACCGCGCAGAGCACCTCAAAATTCTGCGTGCAGATCATTTTTGTCGGGTCCACGTCGCGGATGGCGTACGCCGTTACGTCCCCACCCTTATAAAGATCGCCGATCTTCTCATCAGGCAGATAGGCAATCGCCACGTAGTACGCGGGTGCGTGCTCATAGGAGACGCCGGTTTTGGGGTTGGTGTAGTGCCCGTTCTCATAGCGCAGGGTCGGTCCGCCGCAGGCGGTGAACAGACAAAGCACGCACAAAAGCAACGAAAGCCCTTGCAAAATACGTTTCATAAAGGTTCTCCTTTTGGGTTCAATAGCCAAACACGCCCGAGAGCGAATCGTCGTCATCAATCCAAGACTTGACATCAACAATGCGGAAGGTGTCTTTGGTGTCGCGCACAACGAGCGTGGAAATGCCGGCATTGATGATCATGCGCTTGCACATCATGCAAGAGGTGGTTCCGGGCACGAGCTCGCCCGTGATCGGATCGACACACGCCATATAAAGCGTGGCACCCAGCATCTGCTCGCGTGAGGCGGCAATGATGGCGTTTGCCTCGGAATGCACCGAGCGGCAAAGCTCATAACGCTCTCCGCGGGGAATCTGCAGCTTGTCGCGCATGCATTCGCCCAGATCCGAGCAATTTTTGCGTCCGCGCGGCGCACCGTTGTAGCCGGTGGAAATAATCGAATCGTTTTTTACGATGATCGCACCGTACATCTTGCGCAGGCAGGTTGAGCGCTCCGCCACCGTTTGCGCAATGTCCAGATAATAGTTATGCTTTGATACACGTTCCATCCCGTTTTTTCTCCTTTATCCTGCATGAGGCTACACCTCACCATTATACTATCTTTTATTATATAACATTTTTTTGTAAAAATCAAGTAGGATTGAAAAACAATCTGTGAATGTCCAAAAAAAGACTTGACTCTCCCCCATGGGGAGGGTGTATAATGTAGAAAAAAGGAGAAATCGCCATGCTACGAATCGGACAGTTTTCAAAGCTTGCACGGGTGAGCATCAAGACCCTGCGCTATTATGATCGAATCGGGCTGCTCAAACCCGCGATGATCGACACCTCCACCTTGTATCGCTACTACACGGAGAACCAACTCGAGCGAGTCAATCTCATATCGGCATACAAGGGAGCAGGGCTCTCCAATGAGAGCATTTTGAGCCTCCTCGAACGAGATGTCGACAAAACCGCTCTACTTCGGGGACAATATAAGCTTCTTTGCACACGTCGGGACGAGCTCCAGGCCGCGCTCTCACGCTTGGAGAGGCTTTTGGAGAACGGCGACGAACAGGAATATACCGCAACGCTCATAAACGTTGCGAGACAACGCGTTTACTGCTGCCGCGGATACGTATCGAATGCCGCCTGCATTTATGATTTTATCAAGGCGTGCGTGCGTGAATTTGAGCGGAGCAATCCCGACGTGGAGCTGACCGAGCGCGACTACTGCTGTGTCATCTACCCCGATGACGGCTATCGTGAATCGAATATTTTTATTGAGTACGCGCAATCCGTCAAGCGCTTTGGAACCGACACCGACGTGCTCAAATTCAAAGAGATCGAGCCTATCACGGCTGTGAGCGTTCTGCATCGCGGTGGCTACGACACCCTGCGCGATGCCTATCTTTTCGCAGTCAATTGGATGCGTGAGCATGGGTATGAGTTGTTCGGTGAACCTCGCGAGCGGTATATCAACGGCGCATGGAATTGCGAGGAGGAGTCCAAGTGGCTCACCGAGCTGCAACTCCCCGTACGGAAGGCACGGACATGATCTATTATCTGCTTCTGCTCCTCTCGATCCTGCTCACGGTATCGAAAAGCGCACTCTGCAATGCCTACGCAAAAAACACCGAGTCGACACCCTCGTCCACGTTTTCCTTTAATGCCATTGCCTACGGCTCCGCCACGCTGATCGCGGCGGTATCGCTTGCACTCGACAGAGAAGCAACCAACTCTCCCTCCACGCTGCTCTGCGCATTGGTGTATGCCGCAGTCGTATTTTCTCTGCAAACTGTCTCGATCGCCGCAATGCGCGTGGGACCGATGAGCGCCACAACAATCTGCATAATGTACGGAATGATCATCCCCTCGCTTGCCGGTCCGCTCTTCTGGCATGAGGCGTTTGGTCCTCTGCAGGCGCTCGGAATGATCGCTATGCTGCTCTCACTTTGGTTTCTGCAGGCGCGCGACTCCGATTCCGCAAGGCAGATGACGAAAAAATGGGGCGTTTTGGCAGCGATTGCCTTTCTACTCTCAGGCACGGCGGGTCTGATCGAAAAAATCCACCAGAGCACCGACGGCAAAGCAGAAAAAACGGAGTTTGTATTCGTTTCCTGCCTTGCCATGTTCCTTATTTCGACCGTTGCCACGATCGCGATGCGCGGATGGCGGAGTGCGAACATGCGGCAAAATGGGATGCAAATGCTGCTCGCCGCACCGACCGGAATCATCATCGGCATCTATTCAAGCGTTAACCTCACGCTCGCAGGCAGGCTTGACAGCATAATCTTCTACCCACTTGCCAACGGCGGTGCAATGCTTCTCACGGTGTTCGCCTCACACCTGCTCTTTCGTGAACACTTTGATCGACGCAGAATTGTCGGAATCGCGCTGGGGCTTATGGGCATCCTCTGCCTGAGCATCCCAATCTAATCAAAAAGGGAGACACGCTATGCAAAAAATCGACCACCTCTATGCCGACGGCATCCACGATGATACTGCCGTCATTCAAGCCATGCTTGACCGCGGCGGTCTCGTGGAAATCCCGCACGGCATCTATCGTATCACGCGTCCACTGCTTATTCATGACAATACCCATCTGCGCCTTGCGCAAACAGCACACCTCCGTCTTGCCGACGGTGCAAACTGTGCGCTGCTCGACAATGACGGACTCTACGGCAGAAGCGTCAACCGCAATATTACCGTTGAAGGCGGTATTTGGGACGGTAATCACACCGCACAGCAGCGCGAATTCGTCGCGGACGAAAATCAACCCTGCGATTATGACAAATACGTTTCCAATTCCATGCTCGTGCTGATGATCCGTATGGTGCACGTTGAAAATCTGACCGTCAAAAACGTCACGTTCAAAAATCCAACCACCTATGCCATCCATATTGCCGACGCCCGTCACTTCACTGTGGAAAACGTGGTTTTCGACTATGATCTCACGCTTCCCAACATGGACGGTGTGCATATTCAGGGACCCGCTCGCTTCGGCAGGATATGCAACATCCGTGGGAACGCCAAC
Organism: uncultured Eubacteriales bacterium; assembly: GCA_905201895.1. GTDB lineage: Bacteria > Bacillota > Clostridia > Oscillospirales > CAG-272 > UMGS1865. The sequence goes on from CAJKPX010000014.1 coordinate 14,476, forward strand.
GATGACCACGTGGCACTCTGTGCCAACGGAACGACGCGAAGCGAGGTGACACGAGGCGATATCGAGGACGTGGACATTGACGGCATCTACTGCGACAACGGCTATACGGGAGTCCGTCTGCTCTCACGAGGCAACGCCATCCGCAATATTCACATCTCCAATATTCACGGAGAATTCCGCTTTTACGCCGTCTCTTTTACACATCACTACCCCCTATGCGAGGACATGCCGATTCTGCTCGAAAGCATCCACGTCTCGGATATCTACGCCTCAAAAAGCCGTGCCGCTTGCGCTGAACATCACAGGCATGCCGTGGAAAACGGCGCTTTGATCTGGTTTGAGAGCGGCATCCATTGCAGAAACGTGCTGGTGGAAAACGTCTGGCGTGACGAGCGCAACGCAGAGACCCGCGCTCCCATCCTGCGGATCAGTCGCGATGCGATGGTGGAGAATTTGAGGGTTCGCAATCTCAACGCACGCTTTGTCGGTCATAAATGCGATATGATCGTAAACCACGGCATCTGCGAGCCGATCATCACCGAAGTATAAAAAGCAAAAGAGCTCCAAGCGCGAACACGCTTGGAGCTCTCCTGTTATTTTGCTAACATCGTACTCAACGGCGGCGCTTGCCCGTGAGCTTGAACACGTCGCCCGATTTGCCGATCAGCACCACGTGATCGTCGGCACGGAACACGTAGTCGGCGCTCGGCGTGGGCTGCAGCACCTCCTCGCATTTGATGGCAATAATGTTGACGCGGTGCCGACGGCGCACGTCGACCTCCACGATCGTTTTGCCAACCCATGCGGTTGGAACGGGAATCTCATAAATCGAATATTCGTCGGTGAGCTGAATATAATCGAAAATATTGTTCGCATTATAGCGCACGGCAAGCTTCTCCGCGATATCGCGCTCGGGATACACCACCTCGTCGGCGCCGATCTGACGGAGCAGATCGGATTGGATGTCCTGATTTGCCTTTGCTACCACGCACTTCGCCCCCGCGCGCTTGAGGAGCGAGGTAATGACAAGCGAGGACTGAAAATCCTCACCGATCGAAACGAAGCACAGATCAAACTGCTTGACACCGAGCGAGCGGACCACCGTCTCGTTGGTGCAGTCGCCAATAAACGAATCGGTGAACTCCGATGCCACCGCATTCACAAGCTCTGCGCTGCGGTCAACGATCATCACGTCATTGCCGAGCTCCTGCATTTTTTTCGCCAGATGTCGCCCGAAGCGACCCATCCCGATCACCAATACCGATTTCATATTCCGTTTCATCCTTTCCTATCACAAAAAACACCGCGTATCTGCAAATAACCGCAGATCATCCAATCAAAATCTTTTCCACGGGTCGCTCAAGCGGCGCGTTATCCGTGCTCTCGCGCATAGCAAGGAAGATTGAAAGTCCTCCAAGCCGCCCCGCATACATCAGGAGCACCAAAAGCAGCTTTGAGCCCCAGCAGAGCATCGGCGTGAGGTTCATGGAAAGCCCCACCGTTGCGATCGCGGAGACCGTCTCGTAGAGCACCTCGCGCATGCCGAAGGGCTCGATCGCGCAGATCACCGCAGTGGAGAGCAGCGCCGCCATCACGTAAAAACAGATCACCGCCCCCGCCTGACGCACAATGCGATTGTCGATGCGGCGCTTGAACACGGTCACGTCCTCTCTGTTGCGCGCCAGCTGCCACGAGCAGAGCAGAAAAACCGCTGCCGTGGTGGTCTTAACGCCGCCCGCCGTGGAGCCGGGAGAGCCACCGACGAGCATGAGCATCATCGAGAGCAGCGAGCCCGAATCGCTCAGGGTTGCCTGATCAACCGTTGACGCTCCCGCCGTTCTCGTGGTGACCGACTGAAAGAGCGATGCCCATATTTTTTGCGGCTCGGAAAGCGTTGCCATCGAAGCGTTGCGCTCGGTCAGATAAATACCGAGCCAACCGATTGCGAGCAGAATGGCGGTAACGGAGAGCACGAGCTTGGTGTGAAGCTGGAGCTTTTTCGGGCGGAAGAAATTGCGAAGCAGATCATCCCAAACGAGAAATCCAAGCCCTCCCATCACGACCAGAAACATCACCGTGCCGCTCACGAGCGGATCGTCGCGGTACATTGCAAACGAGGAGGAGCCCTCCGCTCCAAGCAGATCAATGCCTGCGTTGCAGAACATGGAAACCGAATGAAAGATCGCATACCAAATGCCCTTTTTACCAAACTGCGGATAAAAGCGAAGCGATAGCAGCCACGCACCCAGCCCCTCGATCAGGAGTGTGCCGAGAATAATCTGACGAAAGGTTGCCGAAACCCCGCGCAGATCAAGCGATCCCGTGCTCTCTTGGAGCAGGCTGCGATCGTGCAGGCTGATCCTGTGGCGCAGAAAAAAGGAAAAGAGCGTGAGAATGGTCATAAATCCGATGCCGCCAACCTGAATCATAACGAGGATTACCGCCTGCCCGAAGATCGACCAATACGTGCCCGTGTTCTCCACCACGAGTCCTGTGACACAGGTGGAGGTGGTTGCCGTGAAAAGCGCATTCACAGGATGTGTCCACACCCCCTCGCGGCTCGAGATCGGCAGGCAGAGCAGAAATGCCCCGATCAGGATCACGAACGCAAAGCTGACGGCAATGATGCGGGTGTTCGACATGCTCCGCTTCAGTTTGTCCATTTTTTTGATCTCGCTGTACATTTTGCGCTCCTCCTTTTTCCCGATCGACAGTCCGACCGCATTTTTCTTTGTTTATTATACACCCATTTCGCAGCTCCGTCAAGCCCCATCCCCTGCAAAAGCGTGAAAAAAGCAGAGAACGCCCCTCCTTTTTCGCACTTTCTCCTTGACATCCTGTCGAAAAATGGCTATAATAAATAATGGATATTTGTCCGGCATGAGAACGAAAAAACAACATCCGAAAAGGAGATTTTTAACATGTATACACCCAAGCCGATCGACACCTCCTCCGTCACCCTCTCTCCCGAGATTCTGGCTCTTGGTGAGGAGCTCGCAAAAAACGTTCACGAGGTCTGGAGCGCGGGACGGATTGCGGAGGGCTGGACCTATGGTCCCGTTCGCAACGACGAGCGCCGCGAGCATCCCTGTCTGCTCCCCTACGAGGAGCTTCCCGAGAGCGAAAAGGAATATGACCGCAGCACGGCGCTTGAAACCCTGCGCCTGATCGTGAAGCTCGGATACAGGATCGGGAAGGAGGAAAACACATGAAGCGCGTAGTCTATGCCGGTCTTTCCGCGCTCCTGCTTCTGGGCGGTCTTACCGTGGCGGTTGTATTGGACCTCACGCTGCTGCCGCTCGCAGGCTTTCTTCTGCCGCTCATCGTGTGGCTGTTCTGCAAATTCTGCGGAGTTGCCAAGCAGTACGTCACCTTCTACCGCACGCTGTTCGTGTCGGTCACGCTCTCGGCATGGCTACTCTGTATCCCCTACTATGTAAACGTGTTCACTCCTCAAGTACCCGAGGGTGAGGAGGCTGTGACGAATTGGGGCAGCGCGATTTTTATGTCCTTCCAGCATGCACTGCGCCTCTTTGCGCTGGACGGCGACTTCTACCAGGTGCTCGAATTCGTGCAGTCGAACGACTCCATCGTTTCGCCCTTCTGGCACGTTGTTGGCGGCGCGGTTCTTTGCGTGCTCGCACCGCTCCTCACCTTCACACTGCTCCTTTCCTTCATCAAAAACTTTGCCGCAAAATTCAACTATACCGTCCATTTTTTCCGCCGCGTGCACATCTTCTCGGAGCTCAATGAAAAATCGCTGGCACTTGCAAAAAGCCTGATCGACTACCCTGCCGACGATCTGGATAACGCCACCGTGAAGATAAGCGCCGAAAAAAAGGATGCCGAGGACGAGGGCGATGCCCCCGCGCTTGAGTTCAACCTCGACGATTTTACCGACATCGAGTCCCCCACCATCTTCCGCAAGAAAATCGCCACAGCAACCGAAACCAAGGCGCACAAGTGGCGCCGACGTCTGCCTCCCCTGATCGTGTTTACCGACGTCTTGGACAAGCACGAGGAGGAGCACTACGAGCTGGTTGCCGAGGCAAAGGAAATCAATGCCATCCTCTTTCGCAAGGACCTGGCGTCGATCCGCTTCCGCGTTCCCTTCATGTTCTGGCGCAAGCTCTCCTTTTATCTGATCTCCGAGGACGAGCCCGAAAAGATCCGCCATGCAAAGCACGTTATGAAGAAATACAACGACGAGCGCACCAAGCTGTTCGTCTTTTCGGATAACATCGAGATGCAGCTGCTCATGGATTCCTTGAGCGAGCAATCCCGTCTCTACACGCGTCGCATCAACGATATCCAATCGCTGATCTACCACAACCTCGACCTGCACGGTCTGCGTCTGTTCCAAAATGCGTATGCCTACCGTGTCGCAACCGAGAAGGACACGTCCCCCGCCCCCGACTCGCGCGCCGTGATCACCGCCGTGATCGTGGGTCTCGGTCAATACGGACTCGAGATGCTCAAGGCACTGCTTTGGTATTGTCAGATGGTGGGCTTCCGCTTGGTGATCCACGCCTTTGATGAGCGCGAGGACGCCGCATCCCGCCTCTATGCACTCTGCCCCGAGCTGAAAAAGCCGAGCAAGAGTGAAAAGAAGACCGAAAAAAACGAATGGGAGGACGACTACTATCCCACAATCCACGGCGGCATTGCGGTTGACTCCGACGAGTTCGTCGCAAAGCTCCGAGAGATTCCCAACGCAACCTACGTGTTCGTCGGTCTCGGCTCGGACGAGCTCAACATCTCCACCGCAATCCATATCCGCACGCTCTACGAGCAGCTCCACCGCCGCCCCGATATCGAAACGGTGGTTTACGATTCCAACATCCGCAAGAAAATGAGCTGCCCGTGGGATGAGGAGGAGAAACGCGAGCAGGACGCAGATCGCGAGAACGAGCAAAACGAAGCAAACCGTCAATCGACTAAAGGAAATGCGCTGAAGAAAAAGAAGAACAAAAAGCCCGAGCAGGAACCGAAAAAACGAAAGAAGCTCGCTCCCCAAAAGGACGCTGAGGAAAAGAAATACGGCATCGTCAACTGCAGCGATCAGCCCTATAACATCCACATGACGGGTGACCTTGAAAGCTTCTATTCGGCAAAAACACTCCTGCGCTCCGATCTCGAGGAGGCAGGCAAATTCTGCGAGCTGCGCTGGACCTTCTCCAGCCTCCTGGGTAAGCTGGACGAGCGGGAGGTTTTGCAGCAGGCAAGAGACTACGCACAAAAGACCGAGGACTTTGACCCCGACAAAAAGCTGATTCTCTTTGAAAAGCAACCAAACCAGGAAAAGCGCACCCTCGAGGAGCACTCTCATCCGAGCCACATCTGCATCGAGGGACTTTACAAGGCGGCAAGGTCGGAAAGCACCGCGTGCGATAACATTGATCACGAGCGCTGCGTTGCGCTGTGTAAGCTGCTCGACGAGCAGGCGCTGGAGGTGCTCAAAAAGAAGGCGGAACCAGCAAAAAAAGAACAGCCCGAAAAGGAGCAGCCCGAGCCGAAGCTGCCCGAAAATCCGCTGGAGCGGTTTGCTCTCCTGCGGCAGGGTGACAGAACGGTTTTCATTTACGAGGACCCCGTGAGCGGAGATCTCCAATTCTACTCCGCGCGCCACGATGATCCGAATGATGAATCGGAATACTTCGACGAGGACACCTTCAACGGAAAGATTGCCGCGCTCGAGGAAAAAATCCGCGCCTACCTCAAGGAGCTTTACGAGCGCAAGCCCATTGGCTACTACCAGCGTGAGTATAACCACCATGCATCGCTCACCCGCGCGGTGCGCGAATATCTGCGTCAGTCTCTGCTGCTCTCCAATGACACGAAAATCAAGTTCCTTCCCGGCGGAGGCTGGACGGAGCAGGAGATCAAAATTCTGCAGGAGGGGCTCCGTCTGCCGATTAGAAAGCGCACCTGGGAGCAGATGGAAAAAATCGGAAAGCTCGAGCACACCGCATGGAACGCCTATATGAGAACCGAGGGCTATTCACGCGGCTATGAGAAAAAAAGCAATCATCTTGCAAAGCAGCACAACTGTCTCAAGCCCGTCACAGCTCTGGACGCCAAGCAGCTCCGCAAGGACGCATGAGGAGTGAAGCGCATGACTATCGTTGAATTTTTTGACAAAACCGCCATTGAAAACGTTGCGGGTGCCCTGCTCTGTGCCCCCGAGGAGGTTGTGTTCGTTGGCGGCAGCCGACGGCAGATGGAGCGATCCGCACAATACTACCGACGCGCGCTGCTGTGCAGAGGAATCGAGACCGAATTCTCCTTCTGCACCGTGAACAAAAACAATCTGCAAAACATCTACACAGTGCTCGAAAAAATCGTGACAGAGCACGGCAATTGCACCTTTGATCTCACAGGCGGCGAGGACCTCTATCTCGTTGCAGTGGGAATGCTGCTCGCCACCTATCCCGAGCGCGTGAACTGCCATCGCTTCAATTTTCAAAACAACACCGTCCTCGATTGCGACGCAAACGGCGAGGTTTGCAGCGCGAGGAGCTTCTCTGTCTCGGTGGAGGAGAACGTGCGCATCCACGGAGGCGAGATCATCCGCGACAAGGAGGACTCGCTTGCCACCTTCGATTGGGATTGGAGCGACGATTTCCTTGCCGACGTTGATGCAATGTGGGCAATCTGCAGTCGCGACCCGCGCAAATGGAACGCGCAGATCCACACGCTCGGAAGGATCGGCGAGAGCTTTGAGATGCCCGAAACGCTCGGCATGCGCTTTGATCCTGCGCTCACCGCAGGTGTTCTGCGAGGTCGCGGCATACACACCTCTGTGATCCCATCGTTTCTTGCCGAGCTGGAGCAGCAAAAGCTTATTTCCGATCTTTCGGTTGAGGATGAGCACATTGCCTTCACCTTCAAAAACGAGCAGGTGAAGCGTTGCCTCACGGTTGCGGGACAGATTCTTGAAATTCGCATTGCGAGCCGCATAATGGGTCTCACCGAGCGAGACGGACAAAGATTCTACAACGATTGCAGGGTTGGCGTTTCGATCGACTGGGACGGCGAGGAGAGCCGCGACGAGAAATTCCGCACGGTGAACGAGATCGACGTGCTTGCCATGCGTGGTGCGATCCCGATCTTCATTTCCTGTAAAAACGGAGATTTTGACACCGAGGAGCTCTATAAATTGAGCACGGTTGCCGAGCGCTTTGGCGGACGCTACGCCAAAAAGGTGCTGGTTGCCGCCGATATGGACAAGCTGGGCGCAAAGGGCGAATACCTGCGCGCACGCGCCGCCGACATGGACATCCGCCTCCTCGACAACGTTGCCGAGCTTGACAACGCCGAGCTCGACCGCATTCTGCGCTCACTGTGGCTGAACTGAAAAGGGATAAAAAATCGGGAGCGTCAAATGCATTTTTGCATTTGACGCTCCTTTTTTGTTTCCAAATCCATCACGGAGTGAAATTCACTCTACCGGTAAATCCAACGGGAAAGGATCACTTTTCACACCGTGAACCGATTTTTTGCAGAATTGATGGTATCGGGCGACTCGAATAGAAGTCCGCTTTTTCCCAAAAGCGTGGCGAATATTCTGTGCGTCCTGACGTCGATTTTCAAATTCGGACGGATGAACTACTGTCCCTGCGCCGCCTTGAATTCGATTCCTTATCCGTAAAAGGCGGTAAGCCGATCCACATTATCTCGCCGAGCCATACGCGAAGTATTTATATTATTCAAATTTATTGTCATATCCTATTGCAAAAGTGTACAAAAAAGTGTATAATGAATATAATGAAGCGATAACAGCTGACCAACCAAGCACATCCAAACGCTAATGAAAAAGACGCCGAACGATTGTGATTGCGCAAAATGGTTGCCGAATGATTCATCAGGCAATCGAATGATTTGTGCTGATGTTTGAACAGCAGAACGGAGAAAAACATGAACGAGCAAGTAACACGCGCGATGTTTGCGCTGATCCGCCATGTGGTATGCAGTACAGAGTTGACCGCTGAAGATAAGGCAATGCTCTCCCCAGAGTTGCTTCCGCAACTGTATACCCTCTCCCAATCCCATGATATGGCACACATCGTGGCGCAGGGGCTTTCCGATCTCGGATTACTCGGAGAGTACGAGATCTCGAAAAAATTCCAAAAGCAACTGATGCTGGCAGTTTATCGCTACCAAAAGCTGAACTACGAGCTGAAACAGCTATGTCAGACGCTGGAGGATGCTAAGATTCCATTCATTCCCCTCAAGGGATCGGTCATCCGTTCATACTACCCCGAGCCTTGGATGCGCACGAGCTGTGATATTGACGTGCTGGTGCACGAGGAGGAGTTGGATCGGGCAGTTGCACTTTTCGAAGAAAAAGGCTATCAAATCGAGTCGAAACACTCGCATGATATCTCACTCTATTCCGCCGCTGGGATTCATATAGAACTTCATTATGAAACAATTGAGAAAGAATACGCAGCTGACGCAAATGCAATCCTCTCTAACATATGGAATCATGCAGCTCCTCAATCAACTGAAAGTGTTCAAATGATGCTTACCGATGAGATGTTCTACTTTTATCACATCGCTCATATGGCAAAACATTTTGAAAACGGCGGTTGTGGGCTTCGTCCATTCCTCGATCTTTGGATTTTGGAACATCGTGTAGCGCATAACGATACAGAGCGCAATGCGCTCCTGGAACAAGGAGGATTGCTTACGTTTGCCAATGCCAGCCGTCACTTTTCGGCCGTTTGGTTCGATTGTGCAGAACACAACGAGGTAACTGAGCAAATGCAATCCTATATTCTGTTTGGCGGTGTATACGGCACACTCGACAACCGTGTAGCAGTTCAGCAGAATAAGCGTGGCGGAAAGATTCGCTATGCACTTTCGCGAATTTTTATTCCGTACGATGCGATCAAATTTCATTATCCGATTCTCATAAAGCACCGCTGGCTGACACCGATTATGGAAGTGCGCCGCTGGTTTAAATTACTGTTTCAAGGGAAGGTGAAAGGTTCGCTCCACGAACTAAACGTCAACCGTACGATTTCGCAGGAGCAGATTGCGAGAACCGCTGATCTCCTGCAAAAGTTAGGCTTGAACTAAATCGAAAACCCGAATCCAAAAAACATTCGTATGAAAAAACAATGAAGCTTAAAACCTTTGTAGATAAGTATTAAATACAAAGTATGAATCTCCTCGTTTCGCAGATACTAACATCAAAAATCTGTAAAACGAGGAGATTTATATAGATGAAAGCCACCGGAATTGTCCACAGAATCGACGACCTCGGGCGTGTTGTGATCCCCAAGAGAGCAGAAGAACCATGCGCATTCGAGAGGGCGATCCCTCTCGTATAACATTGACACCGTTCGACAGGTTTTGTTTGGCGGTACATAGTGTGGTGAAAAGAATAACAGCGGAGTGAATTTCACGCCGCTGTTATATTTGTTCAAATATTATCCTACCAAACCCATGTAGAGAACCAGCATGAGTATTCCACCGAAAACGTTCACACACATACTAATAATATTAAAAGTTGTATGCGTTCCCCTCTGATTTTTGATCGAGGAAACAAGCGCCCAAATTCCGAGAATCCAATGCACAGGAATCAAAACAACCCAAATTGCTATATAGGAAAAGGAAACAGCAATCGAATAAAAATCCCAACTTGTTCCTACCAGTTGCATGAAGATTGAGGTAATTATCCACAGAACCCACATAGCAATGCAGTAGCCAATATAACATTTTTGAATTCGCATCGTACAATCCTCCTTTTTTTCATTGTAACACAATAAATACGAAAAGTCAAGTTCCACAGTATAAATCTCCCCCATTTGCAGATACTAACATTACAAATCTGTAAATCAAGGAGATTTTTGTATATATGAAAGCAACCGGAATAGTAAGAAGGATCGACGACCTCGGAAGAGTCGTCATCCCCAAGGAAATCAGAAGAACCATGCGCATTCGAGAGGGCGACCCGCTCGAAATTTACACCGACCGCGAGGGGGAGGTCATCTTCAAGAAATATTCCCCGATCGGGGAGCTTGCCGCGTTTGCATCGCAGTATGCTGAAACGCTCCACAAAACATGCTCGCTCTCGGTTGTGATCTGCGACCGAGATGCCGTGATTGCATGCGCGGGTGTCCCACGCAAGGACTACACCGACAAGGCGCTCTCGCAGGAGCTTGAGGCGGTGATTGAGGGGCGCTCGCTCTATGTCGCGCGTGAGGACGCCGACCCGCTCCCCGTTCTCGCCGAGGGTGGCGTGCACACGGTCAGCTGTGCCATGCCGATCATCAGCGAGGGCGACATCGTTGGATGTGTGGCGTCGGTTTGCGAGCATCCGCGCGACAACACCCGCCGTGACTTCCCTGCCCCCGAGGTTGAGCAAAAGCTCATCCTCACCGCCGCAGGCTTCCTCGGGCGTCAGCTCGAGGGGTGACGCGCCCCTTTCACAACCTTTTCCACACCCTTTTGAACTGAAACAAACAGAGAAGACGGGGATGAGCCGAATGCGAAAATGCATTTGACTCACCCCCGTCTTTTTATGCTTGACAGCGAAACGCCATCATTTAGGCTAACAAAAAACGCAAATAACGCACGTCAAAAAAGTCTACCGTCGACTTTTTGCGCAGCTCCTTGGAAAAACAATCCGCAGGCACGGCGTAAGCGATCCCGGGCGGATTCTTTTTATTCTCCATCCTCTCCGTCCTCCTCCAGCAGCCGTTTCAGGTCGATTTCATCCGCAGAGCCGCAGCGCACGCTCATAATTGCATCACTCATAGCGCGGTAGCTTCTGTCCACCCCTCGCTTGGTCTGGCGATAATTTGCGGCACGGTCGCGACGAATTCCGAGATCGTCCGCAGTTTCCACGGCGTCGATGTTGGCGGCAAGGAAGATGAACTCCCAGCCGTACCTTTCCTGCTGACGCTTGATCTTTCGCTTGATCTCAGCACTCGAATAGCGGTGGCTGGCGTTCTCCATGCCGTCGGTGGTGATGACGAAGATGGTATGCGCGGGAACGTCCTCGGGGCGCGCGTACTTATGCACGTTGCCGATATGATGGATCGCACCGCCAATCGCATCGAGCAGAGCCATACAGCCGCCCACTTCATAGTCCTCGCGCATCATGGGTTTAATCTCGCGGATCTCTACGCGATCATGCAGAACCTCGCTCTCGTCGTCAAAAAACACGGTGGAAACGAACACGAAGCCGTCCTTTTCCCTCTGCTTTTCGATCATGGCGTTAAATCCGCCCACAGTGTCGTCCTCAAAGCCCGACATCGAGCCGCTGCGGTCGAGAATAAAGACCAGCTCGGTGCTCTCGGGCTTGATCATCGGGATACCGCCGCAGCATTCAATCATCTCTTCTTTTTTGTTCGTTTTCATCAGAAAAACCTCCCTTTGTTTTTGTGCTTTTATTATAGCACCTTCAAAGGGAGGTTTGGTCGCTTGACGGGCGACATCTCAAGAAATCAACACAAAAAATATTGTATTCCCAGTTCTAGGTTCTTTTCAACTTATACGTAAAAGCGTTAGCGATCTTTTTATATGTAATCGTAAGTGGATTCTTATCCTCGACCCATTCAATCTCAAACACACCAAAGAACTTATACAGACCATCCACTACCCCAAACACAAGAAAAAGTTTCTCGCTCCACTCTCTATCCTTTTCGGTCAGTATATCTATTTGATTACTGATGTATGTACGAACGATTTGGTCTTTCTTCCTGTTCATGCAATCTTTCCAAAGTTGTCCGTAATGATATCTATTTGGATGTTCGCCAAACTGGGTATACCATACACAATACTTTCCTTTATACTGCCCAAGTAAAGTTCTGGGTATAAAAAAACCCGAGGAGCATAGTGCGTTACAATAACACCCAAACACAGACTTGCATAAATAAGAAGGTTTACTAAATATCGCCAGATTTTCACCAGCATGAATTGTCACTTCATTTTTCTCGTTCGGAACTAATAGGGTTAATTTTGATTTCATTTTTCATTTACCTCGCATTAAAATTCAACGTAATCCTCTTCAAGAGTCCATTGGTGCATAATATTCTCTCCTTTTAAGTAATCAGAGCTTAACCAGAAAGCCTTTATTGATGGCATCGGGATAAACAAAGCGCGCCATCTTTTGCGCAAAAACAACCGTCATGTATCCGTATTCATCGGTTCCGACGAGATCGCCCTCTCCGTAGTACTTATGTTGAAATTTCGTATGAATTGGCAGGGGGCGCAGAAGCGTCCTTTCAACCAGCTTCTTTTTTCGAGGGATATTTCTTGCTTTGCTCGACAAACGGGAAGTTGGCGGGGTGGCGCATTGGGTACTTTCGCGAAAAACGTATACCGTGTAGGAATTGTTGAGCTTGTAAGAATACTCTGCCATAAACAGTCCTCCAATCAAATATTGTACATCTTATGCCTTGTCTATATGATACCTTTTTTTTCAGTTCTTTTGGTCGCTTCACGGGCGACATTTGTGTGTGTAATCAAGAAATTGAATACTCGAAACGGAATCAAAGCCGCTTATCGTACCGTTTGCTCAAAAAACCAACGGTTTTATCCGCAAGAGATGCCCGATCAATCCCGTCCAACGCAGTTGCATTCAGAATTGCACTTTTCACAAATTCGATTTCATCAAAGGAAAACGCCATGCCGTCCATGTAAAAGCCCTTCGTGGTTTTCACAATAGGAAAACCCATCTCCTGCAAATATCTAATATTTCTGCAAACCGTTTTTCGGTCACAGGGGTATTTCGCCGATATGATTTTTGCCATTTGTGTCTGCGTCATCGGTTGATCCCGATTTGTTTGTGACTCCAACAATCGCAGCACGTAAATAATCAACTGCTTTTTCATCCTCTCGCCCCCTCTATATATATTATACCAAAGAACTTGTACCATTTTTCGCCCAGACTATTAAAAAAGATTGTTTTTTCTCAAAAAAAGAACCAAAGATATCTAAAAAAGAGCCTGGGAAGAAAAAACACTTCTTCGGCTCTTTTTACGTAAAAAACAAAACAGAGGGAAAACATCAAAAGCCGCAAAAGCCTCGCATTATGAAGCCTCATGCAATTTGCTTGGTGGGCGACAATTATTTTTTTGCTTGTTCGACCCACTCGGGCTCACGGAATCCGACAAGAACAAAACCATCCCCTACAAGCAACGGGCGCTTGACCAGCATTCCATCAGTGGCAAGGAGTGCCAGCATTTCGTTCTCGGACATAGCAGGAAGTTTATTTTTGAGGTCGAGGGATTTATAGAGCAACCCACTTGTGTTAAAGAACTTTTTGAGCGGCAATCCGCTATTCCTGTGCCATTCGGTCAGCTCTTCGAGCGTAGGGTTGTCGAGCTTTATATCTCGAAACTCATACTCGATTTGGTTATCGTCGAGCCACTTCTTTGCCTTTTGGCAGGTGGTGCATTTGGGGTAACAGATAAATTTCAACATGGTAATCTCCTTTATTTTTCGTACGTTAAATTACATTCCAAGCAGCTTCTGATCAAACGCCAACAGCGTTTCGTTGATCGCAAAAAGATCGTATGTTCCCTGCACGATGAAATACTCCACAATGATGTCAAATTTACTGCTGTGCGAGAGTGCAAAGCCTGCTTTGGCAAGCATTTCACGCGTTTCATCCAGCGGCAAGCGGAGCGCAACGGCAAATGCAAGCACCGTGTTTTTGCTGGGACGATAGTCCTTATTGCTTCGTATTTTGGAGAACAGCTTGCGATCCACGTTCGCCTTTTTATAGCATTCCGTATCGGTCATGCCGCTCTCGTCAATCTTGCGGAGTAGCATCTCGGAAAAGCTCTCGTCGATCTGACCCAAGAGCTCCTCAATGCTCGCGCTCGGCATGATCGAAGCATCCGCGTCCATGCCGATCTCCCGACAGGTAAGAAAATCCTCGTCGGATGCCTCGTCGAGCATTCTGCTCGCAGAACGCCGAGGCGCACGTCTGCGGAAAATCCTTTCGCTGACGTAGTTGTCGTCGATGAACATTTGAACGTCGGCAAAGAGCTTGAGGCTGATCGACGTTGATTCCTTGTCGTACACCACAAGAGACACGCTCATCTCGTGATTGAGCAGAAACGCACCGATCGAGTCCATCGCGATTCGCAGCACCCGATCCTTGGGAAACCCAAACGATCCCGAGGAGATCAGCGGAATAGCAACCGTTTTGCATTTGTGCTCGACGGCAAGCTTAAGCAACTCGACGTAACAGGAGCGCAGAAGTGCCTCCTCGCCCACCGCACCGCCGCGCCAATGCGGTCCGACGGTATGGATCACGTATCGGCAGGGCAGATCGAACGCGGGCGTGATGATAGCATGCCCCACCGAAAGCGGTCCATGCTCCATGCAGGCGCAGTAGAGCTTCTCGCCAGCCGCCTCGTGAATCTGTGCGTCCACCCCACCACCGTGGGAATAGTGCGGATTGGTTGGATTCACGATCGCGTCGCATTTGATTTTTGTGATGTCTTGTCGGATGATTTTGATTGGCATGGCAAGAGCCCCTTTCCGTTCGTTATCTCTATTATACTACACCTTTGACGCGCTGTCAATTGCGAACCGCTCCCCTCTCCCACCAATATCCGCACACTTTTGGGAACCATGTTGACTTTTTGTAAAATTTCGGATATAATCATTATATATCAACCAGTGTCCAAAAAAATGGACACACCGAATTGTATAATGGTCTTGAAAAATAAATATCAAGGAGAATGTCATGAATATCGTGAAGGAGCTTGATCTCGCCATCAAATTGGCAGAAGCAAAAACGGTGGAGGGTGCATACCGTTCAGGTAATACCGATTATGACGCCTATATGACGAATGCGGAATGGGCAGCATTTGAAAAAGACATGAAAAAAAACAAGCTACAACCGCACGCACACACAGAATATAGCGCTGGCGGCGGCGATGAGCTGACCGAAAAAAACGGACGCCCTCCAAAGATGGCGTCCTATGCCTCGTCGAGCCGCTTGATCTACCGTCTTTCGCGCGAAAAAGCGGGCTTTCACTATGAGCAAAAGCTCGCCACAACCGTTGGCGGCACTGCCAATCTCGATGGTTTTTACGAAACCGACGAGCATTACATTTTTGTTGAGGCAAAATGCCATGAGCCCTATTCCGCAAAACAAACGTCGGTGAGCAAGAGCTATGAAGAACTCTACAAATTCATCAATGCGCAGATGACGGATGAGATAAAAATCAATATGACGGCAAGCAAATGCGGGCGTTATCTGAACGTGGACTATATCGTTGGCGGTGAAAGGCTGGCTCATTTTGACCTCAAGCAGATGATCTGTCACCTGCTCGGCATTGCCACGGGGATACTCAAGGGCGAGCTGGAGCACAAGCAGGTCAATTTTATCTATCTGCTCTACGATCCCTCCGATCTGTCGCTTTCAGACAACGTAAAAGCCAAGATCGAGCGGATCTATGCCAAAACCTGCGACGAATGCAATGCGATTGACTTTGCAGCACTCCTACGGGTGATCCTTTCATTCTTGAGGACCGAGTACTATCCGAATTCGATGTCCGATGACGAAATCGCCTCGATCGTTCAAAAATTCACGTTTACGCTTGCTTCTCAAGATTTTTACAAAATTCTGCTGGAGCAGGATTTCTGAATCGGAACACTTTATTAAAACAAAAAAGAATGCCGCGTTTTCGCGTATTCTCCGTTAAGGAAAGCACGCGAAAACGTGGCGTTTTATTTTCGGTCTTCATTCCGACAAAATCGGATTTTTCATTGAAAAGCAGCGTAGCTCGCCGCGCTTGACGCGCTCGACAAAATCGTGCTCGTCGAGGATCGGCGTATCGGCTTCCATGCCGGCGAGCTGCTTCACGGCGGGCCCCGAGTGGTTATCCGATCCCGCAAAAGGAATCAGCCCGTAGCGCTCGGCGTATAATTTTGCCATATCGTTGACGAGCGGATCCCGACAGGAGGCATTGATCACCTCCACGCCCTCAACGGCTCGCGGAAAGAGACGGATATGGTCGATATACCTTGCCTCGCGAAAGGGATGCGCCTGGATCACAAGCGCGCCGTGCTCGATCAGATAGGGCAGCTCCTCGCTCTTTTTCATATGCTCGATCTCGGGATGCGCCAAAAACCATTCCTTGCCGAGTCCATACACCAAGAAATCGGTTCCCTTATACGACATCTCCACGCCGCAAAAAACAGGTATCCCCATTTCGCGACCGATTTGGACGCCGTCCTCATAATCCGAAAAATGCGCGCAGATGCGCTCCTCATAGGACATATCGGCACTCTGCTGCATATTGCCGTCGATGAAATGATTGGTGATAAACACACCCGCATAACCGAGAATGCGGTAAAAGTCGAGCGACTCGCGCACGGTGGCGCGTGCACATTTGCTCACAGGAAAGGTGTGCAGGTGGGTTTCGTAGCGATAAAGCATGGCGGTCTCCTCTTTTTCGGTCTTTTTTGAGCTTTTTTGTTTCTTTTCGATTTTGCGGTCACTCTCATTATACCCCCGTCCCTCGAAAAAGTCAACCGACACACCAAAAAAGTCAAGAAAAAAAGATGCACACCTTGACTTTTCGGCGCAAAGAGACTATAATAAACAATGTAGTGAAACAAATCAAAGGAGGCGGATGGAAATGACAGTCCAACCCAAACCGAAGTACCAAGGCTCCCGTCGGAGGAAGCTCCTCTGCGCGATCATCACGGTCTGTGCAGTCCTGGTCCTCGTCGGAGCACTTTTTGCGATCCTGCATCTGCGCCGACAGCAGCAGCTATACGCCGACCGCGACGCGCTGATCGCCGACCTGACCAACCGACGCGGAGAATATGACGAGCGAAGCATCGTGCTTGCCGACACCTCCCGCGGCGCGGCAACCGCACTCGCGCAAAAGCTCGGCGCCACGCTCCGCATCTCGAGCGACGGCAGCTTTGCCACCCTGACGCTCCCCGAGGGAAAAACCTTTCTCGACGTTTGCCTCGATGACACCTACCTTGCCGATCTTCCGTGCATGTCGATCGACTACGAGGCGCGCGTGAGTGATTGGGTCGAGGAGAGCGAGGACTCGCTTCCCCAGCCCATGCGTCCGCAATTCGCGGTCTCGGATGACGGATACGGACAGCAGAGCTATCTCGATTACGTCAATCTCCGCGACGCGTGGTATCATTCAAGCGGCAGCGGTGTTCTGGTTGCCGTGATTGATACGGGAATTGATACCGACCACCCGGAGTTTGTCGGTCGGATCAGCGAATATTCCTACAACGCAACCGAGGATAAGATCGTGAAGGACTACCTCACCGAGGATGGCGACTACGATTGGTCCCTGATCGAGGATGAGCAGGGACACGGAACCTCGGTGGCGGGCGTTCTCGGCGCACCGATGGACAACGGCGGAATCGTGGGCGTTGCGCCCAACGTCAGCCTTCTTGTTATCAAGGCGGAATGCACCCCCTCCGGCTCCTTCAAGCGCACCTCCGACCTCGTGTTCGGTCTTTACTACGCGATCGAATGTGATGCGAAGGTGGTGAATATGTCCTTTGGCTCGCAAAGCACGGAAAACGCGTTTGCCGAGGCAACCCGCCTTGCCGTGGATAGCGACGTCATTTGTATTGCCGCAGCAGGCAACGACACGACCGCCGACGTCAACTATCCCGCGTGCGACCCCAACGTGGTCGGTGTGGGCGCGCTTGAGAACGGCGGATGGGGTCTTGCCCCCTACTCCAACTTCGGTGACAACGTGGATATGGTGGCACCCGGCACCACCTACACCGCCAAGATGGGCGGCGGCTATTCGGTCACCCAAGGCACATCTCTTGCCGCTCCCGTTGTGGCGGGTGCGGTCGCTCTCTAGGCTTCCACCGATCACTACGTGGAATTTGGAGCAATGTGCGAGCTGCTCTACGCCGCCTGCTATGATCTGGGCGATCTCGGCCACGATTGGTACTTCGGCTACGGCGCGCTGGATATCAACGCGTTGCTGCTTGAGGATCGCGGCTGCGTGACCTTTAACATGATGACCGACGAGCTGGACAACACCGAGCAGGTCTTTATCCGCAACCACACCCTGCAGTGCATCCCCGAGCCCGAGCGTCTCTACGCCGTGTTCGACGGATGGTACTATGATCCGCAATGCACCGAGGAATACGATTGGTACGTTGACGAATTCTCCAGCGACCTCACGCTCTACGCGCATTGGGTCAACGAGGAGGACGGCATCCCCTATACGTACGTGGAGCTGGAGGACGGCACGATCGAGATCCGCTCCTACACGGGTCACCGTCGCTACATCACGATCCCTACCACCATTGAGGGAAAGACCGTTTCGTCGATCGGTCGCGATGCCTTTGCGGGTCAGTCACGTCTGCGTCAGGTCAATCTTCCCAAAAACCTCGTTCGTATCTGTCCCGGTGCCTTCCGCGGCTGCTCAAACCTTGTTGGCATCGAAATTCCCGACTGCGTCACCGAGATCGGTGAGGGCGCGTTCTCCAATAACGTCCGTCTCGCCTACGTTGGCTTTGGCACGGGCAGTCGGCTCGTCTCAATCGGTCAAAACGCATTTTTGAATTGCGCACGTCTGCGTGCGATCACGCTCCCCGCGTCGCTGACCTCGGTTGACGGCACGGCGTTCCAAGGTACCGTTTCGATGACAGCCTATTCGGTACAAAACGGAAACACCGCCTTCACGGCGGAGGGCGGCGTTCTCCTCACCACCGACAGACAAACGCTGGTGGCATACCCCGCAGGTGTGACGCAGGCGTACACCCTGCCCGCATCGGTCAGAACGGTCGGCTCCGCGGCATTTGCTTATTCCAAGCTCCAGAGCATCTCGCTCGGATCGGTATCCGTGATCGGCAACAACGCCTTTGCATATAGCCGACTCACCTCCGTCACGATCCCCGACAGCGTCACGCTCTTGGGATCGGGCGCGTTCTCGTTCTGCGCCTCGCTCCAAAGCCTCACGCTCGGCGCGGGACTCTCCGAGATTCCCTCCTCGGCATTCTATCTTTGCCAGCAGCTCCAAACGGTTGAAATTCCCGCCTGCGTGCGCGCCATCGAGGAAAATGCGTTTGCAGGAATCGAATCGCTCACCGACCTGACCTTTGCGTCGGGCAGTTGCCTGCAAACGATCGGCAAAACGGCGTTTTCGGGCAACTCAATCGAGACGCTGATCCTCCCCTCCACACTCCAAAGCATCGGGGACAGCGCATTTTCGGGCTGCGCCCTCAAGGAAATTCGGATTGATCCGGACGGTGCGCTCCAATCAATCGGTGAATACGCCTTTTCCCAAAACTACGGTCTGACCGAAATCGCGCTTCCGAGCGCTCTGAATAGCATCGGCGCGTTTGCCTTCCAAAACACGGGGCTTCGCTCGGTCACCCTCCCCACCGCCCTGCAATCGCTCGGTGAGGGTGCGTTTGCCAACTGCGGAGCTCTGACCGAAATTCTCATTGCTCCCGAGAGCACGGTCTACGCATCGGTGGACGGCATCCTCTTTGACAGTGCCCGTGCGACCCTGATCGCTTACCCCGCAGGAAATCCGCGCACCGAATATACGCTCCCCGTCGGTGTTACCGAGATCGGCGCGCATGCATTCCAGGGTGCAGAAACGCTTTGCAGCATTTCGCTCTCCAATCAAAGCCTCACGAAGGTGTCGGAATACGCCTTCTACGGCTGCTCTGCTGTCACCGGCTATACGCTTCCCGACACGCTGACCGAGATCGGACGCTATGCGTTCGCGAAAAACAGCGCGCTCTACACCTTCCATATTCCCGAAAATCTGACTCAGCTCAGCGGCTATGCTTTTTCCGAGTGTTGGAATCTCTCTACGCTCACCTTTGACGAAGACAACAAGCTCGCACGCATCGGATACGCAGCCTTTGCCTACTGCGGCATCAGCGATCTCCGCATTCCCGCGAGCGTATCCTCGATCGCACAGGGCGCCTTTGAGGGCTGCACAAGCCTGCGGTCGGTGACGTTTGCCCAAAGCAGTGAGCTGGAGCGTATTTCGGCGTATATGTTTGACGGCTGCGTCAACCTCTCAAGCATTTCCTTTGAGCCGGGCAGCAAGCTGACCTCGCTGCAGGCACACGCGCTTGAGGGTATGCGCAACCTGATCTCGATTGATTTCGGAGACGCCAAGCTGACCAATATTGATAACTTCGCCTTCCGTTTCTGCGAGAGCCTCTCGGCGTTCGGAATTCCCGACGGCGTCACCTACATCGGACGCTACGCCTTCTACGGCTGCCGCTCGCTCCAAACCGTTGCGATCCCCGCGAGCGTGGAGTATATCGGTCGTTTTGCCTTCCTCGGCACCGAAAACGTCAACCTCTACTTTGCGGCAAACACCCTGCCCACAGCGCTGCAATCCGATTGGGATCACGGCATCGCGGGCTACTACCTCGGCGTTTCCGAAATCGACACGAGCGGAGACTTCACCTACGCAATGCTCTCCGACGGCAGCGTGGCTCTGATCGAATATAGCGGAACCGAAAAAACACTCGATCTGAACACCCTCAACCTCGGCGGTCCGATCATCACGATCGGCGGCAAGGCGTTCTATTACAGCGAGCTGGAGCAGATCACGCTCCCCGACACCCTGCTCACGATTCAATCCTTCGCATTCTACCACGCAAATCTCAAATCGCTCACGCTCCCCGCATCGCTCACCTTTATCGGGCGCGATGCATTTGCCTACACCCCCATCGAGACACTCACGATTCCCGAGAACGCGGCGCTCTCGGTCATTGAGCAATCGGCGTTTGAGAGCACCGAGAGCCTGCGGTCGGTCACTCTGCCCGCCTCGCTGACCACGCTCGGACGCTCCGCATTCCAGGGCAGCGGCATTACCGAGCTGAATTTTGCAAGCGGAATTCAGCTCACCGAGATTCCCGAGGGAGCGTTTGCCTACACGGCGATCACCTCGCTCACAATCCCCGACTCGGTTAGTCTCCTCAATCACAACGCCTTCCGCGAGACGGCAGCTCTGGCAAGCGTGACCTTTGGCTCTGCCGAGGATCTGATGATTATGAGCAACGTTTTCTACCGTTCGGGTCTCCGCTCTCTCACCGTTCCCGCAAACGTCTCCTATATCGGAGAATATGCCTTTGTAGCACTCCCGAACCTCACACAATTTCAGGTGGAGGCAGATAATCCCCACTACACCGCGATCGACGGTCTGCTCTGCTCCAAGGACGGCAGAAAGCTGATCGCCGCCCCCGCCGGACGCACGGGAGCAATTGCAATTCCCGCGGGCATCGAGGTCATCGGCTTCGGCGCGTTTGAGGGCTCCGCGCTCACGGAGGTCACCTTCGCCGAAAATTCAAACATCCTCTCGCTCGGCTACCGCGCCTTCTACGGCTGCAAGGGGCTCACCTCCATCGAAATCCCCGGCAGCGTGGTTGCAATCGACTACTATGCCTTTGCAGAATGCAGCGCACTCCAAACGGTGACCTACGCCGATGGCAGCAGTCTGACGGGTATCTACGAGGGCGCCTTCCTCGGATGCGTCAAGCTCTCGGATATCACGGTTCCCGACGGCGTGATCGAAATCTCGGACTTCGCCTTCTACGGCTGTGCCTCTCTCACGCGCGTCCCGATCTCCCAAAGCTCGCAGCTCCGAGGCATTTACAGCTATGCCATGGCATACACGGGTTTGTGCGAGGAGCTGATCACCCCCGAGGGCTTGATCGACATCGGCGACTACGCCTTCAGCGGCACCAAGATCACCTCCTTCACCATTCCCAACACCAACGCCCAACAGCTCCTGCTCGGCATCGGTGTTCTGCGCGACTGTAATTCGGTCACGTCGGTCAATATCCCCTTCCTCGGTGCCTCCTTCGAGGATAACGAGATCACCTGGTTCTCCTATCTTTTCGGAGCGGGCAGCTACGAGGCAAGCAGCGTATATATCCCTGCGTCGCTCGACAGCGTAACGATCTCGGAGGGCTTGACCCATATCGGCAGCTATGCCTTCTACAATCTCGATCTGGATGCGGTTCGCGAGATCAATCTGCCGCACAGCATCGTATCGCTCGGAAACTATGCCTTCTACTATTGCCATGCAACCTACGAGCTGACCAACACGATCTCGCTGGATTCCGACACGATTGACGTCTTCCATCAGTATTTCGGATACGGTATGAAGGGTACGCTCCGTCTGGCAGAGGGACTCGAGCGCATCGAGATCGCCATCGACGGCATCAGCGGTCTCTACCTCCCGGCATCGCTCAACTACGTGGAGGCACAAACGATGACCATGAACCAACGTATGGAATTCATTGAGGTCTCGTCCGAAAATCCGTATTTCACCTCGCTCAATGGTGTGCTTTATAACAAGGCGTGCGACGCGATCGCGGTTGTTCCCGGCGGCATCAAGGGCTGTGTCACCCTCCCCTCCACCCTCACCACCGTGAGAGCGGAAGCATTCAGCAACTGTAACAAGCTCACGGAGCTGATCATTCCCGAGGGTGTGGTCACGATCGAGTCGCGTGCCTTTGCGGGAGCTACCAACCTGACCAAGCTCACCCTGCCCTCCACTCTCCAAACGATCGAGGAAGACGCCTTCACCGCCTGCCTCTCGCTCTTCGTCATCCAAAATAACAGCTCGCTCTTGCTCAACTTCAATTCGGAGGAGCACGGCGAGGTGGCATATTTTGCAAGAACCATTCTCAATGCCGACGGCTCGATCCAATTCGTTCACGGCGGCGACGGAAACGAATACTACCAAACCGAGGACGGCTTCCACTTTGTCAAGCTGCTCGGCGGCGAATACACGCTGATTGCATATCTCGGAGACGAGGAGCATATCCGCCTGCCCGAGAAGGTGCGCGGTCAATCCTACCGCATCGAACGCATGACCGGCGGCAAGCACATCACGGTCCCCGGAACACTCGGTGATCTTTCGATCGCCTTCACCGATAACCATACGCTCGAGAGCATTGTGCTCGAGGAGGGCATCACCGAGCTTGGCGACAGCGCCTTCTCCTGCTGCTACGCCCTTCGGTCGGTCACCCTTCCCGAGGGACTCGAAAGAATCGGTTCAAATGCCTTTTCTATGTGTGGTCCCATCACCGAGCTGAAGCTGCCATCCACGCTCAAGAGCATTGGAAATGGAGCGTTTGACTCCGTTGGACTAGTCTCTCTTGAGCTTCCAGAGGGCGTGGAGGAGATCGGTGCGGGCGTTTTCCGCTACTGCACACGATTGGAGTCGATCACCTTCCCTGCAAGCCTGACTACCATCGGGGAGAGTTCCTTTGAATTCTGCGAATCACTCGACCGTCTTGAGATCGCCGAGGGCAACCGCCATTTTGTGGAAGAAGGCGGCATCATTTATAACAACACGCAAACCGAGATGGTCTACGTGCTTCCCTCGGTCAGCGGCAGAGTCGATCTCCCCGACACACTGCTCACCATTCCCGACACTGCGTTTTCGGGCATGAGTTCGGTCACCGCGGTTGAAATTCCCGACGGTCTGCGCTCGATCGGCTACTGCGCCTTTGAGGGCACCTCGCTCACCGAGATCTATCTGCCCGCCTCGCTCGAAACGCTGGGCAGCGACTCGCTCTGCATCGACACGCTCAACACCATCCGCTACGGCGGCACACTGTCTCAGTGGCTCAATCTGAACCGCGGATACACCAACAGCACAAAAACCGTCGACCTCTATCTTGGTGATACCCGACTTGTGGACGTGGTGATTCCCGAGGGCATGACCGAAATCCCCTCCGATGCCTTCGCGCTGCTCACCATTGAAAGCGTCACCCTTCCGTCTACGCTTGAGCGGATCGGAGACCGTGCCTTCACGCGCTGTGCCACGCTGGAGGAGCTTCATCTTCCCGCCGCGCTCTCCGAAATCGCGGACTACGCGTTTGACGAATGCAGCGCACTGCGCAAGATCACGGTGGACCCCGCAAACCAACATTTCAGCGTCTGCGACGGTATTCTGTATAACAAGTCCCAAACCGAAATCCGTCTTGTTCCGAAGGGTCTGTCGGGTGAGATTGAGATTCCGGAGGGCGTGACCCATATTCCCGATCACGCATTTGGTATGAATTATCTCGCATCGGTTACGCTTCCCTCCTCGCTCGTTTCAATGGGTGAGCACGCATTTGCAAACCTGGAGCTCGGCATCGTTTACAACAACAGCGATCTGCCTCTGCGCGCTCCCGGCAGCTCGGTCGTTGGAACCTACGCCAATGCAAGATGCTTCGTGGACAAAAACGGAAATCGCACCAGCATCCACGGTGCAGAGGATTATGCGATCTACGTCACCGACGATGATTTTCTCTACGTCAGACAAAACGGAAAATACTATCTGAAGTCGTATCTGGGAGACGCGGACACGGTCACGCTGCCGCTCACCCTTGACGGTCACACCTACGAGCCCGATTCGGTTCAGGGCATCAAGCATCTCATTATTCCAAGCGGATTTTCCGAGATCAGAAGCCACGCGTTCTCCTTCTCCGCCACGCTCCAAAGCGTCTCGATCCCCAACGGGGTCACCGCGATCGGCACGGCGGCGTTTACCTATTGCCCCAACCTGCGCACGATCAATATCCCCGATTCGGTAACCACGCTTGGAGGAAACGTGATCTCCGGCAGCCGATACTTCCACAACGCCGAAAATTGGAATGACGAAGGCCTGCTGCTCGTCGGCAACCATCTGATCGCGGTTTCGCCCGATTGTGAGTACGTCACCGTCCCCGAGAGCATCCGCTCTGTTTCGGAAACCGCCTTTGAAGGCTGCTACAAGCTTCGCCGGTTGACCATGCGCGGAGATTACAGCGGCTGGCAGCTGCTCGCACCGCTCTCCAACCTCGAAACGCTCGTGCTTTCCAACCGTCTCGTACAGCCTCTCGGGGAATACTTCTATTCGATCCCGCTCACGCTCAAAAACATTGTTCTGCTTGATTCGGCTCAAATGACCGCCGATTCGGCACAATGGCTCATGGCGGGTGTAGAAGGTGTGCATATTTACGTCCAAGGCGAGGAAAAGGACCTCAAATGGGACGAAAACTTCCCCGGTTGGAGCAACGGAAACACCGTGCTCTACGGCTCGCGCTGGGTATTCGTCAGCTTCTACGTTGAGGACGGACGGCTGGTGAGCAGTGCGCCCTTTTCCTCGGCACAGGTCATTCGTCAGCCTTGGGTGGATTCCTACACCGATGAGATTTACCGCTACATTTTCGCGGGATTTGACATCAACGGTGACGGTATCGCGGATCCCCTGCCCGCAACCTCCACCACCTGGATCACCGCCAACGCGGTCTACGTGCGTGAATTCCGTTGCGTGCGCGAGGGACATCTCTACCGTCCCGATCAGTCGATCGACGATCACAACCATACCCTCGTTTGCGCCTGCGGTGCAACCTCACAGGGGGCACACAAATGGATGGCACCCCAGATCATCACGCAGGCTACCCACACGCAGGAGGGCGTCTGTGAGATCACTTGCGCCGGATGCCACCACAAAAAAACCGAAACGATCGAAAAGACCCCCGAGCATACCTTCGATCAGTTTGTGGTGAGCGATGACACCCTGGCAGAGCACGCAACCTGCACCCACCCCAACGCCTACTACGTCAGCTGCGTTTGCGGTGCACATGACACCGCGGTATTCCATGACGGCGAGCTTTCCGACGTCCATTCCACGGAGGGTGCGATCTTTAGCAGTGCCGGTGAAGCCGAGCATTTCTTCACCTGTAAGGACTGCTACAACACCGTCTTCCTCCCTCACGAGTGGAGCGAATGGACTGTGAACCCCAACAATGACCGGGAAATGATCCGCACCTGCACCGTGTGCGGGGGCTCCGAGACTGCGATCGACGATACACCGCCCAACAACCCGAACAATCCGAACAATCCCAATAATCCCGAAAATCCCAACAAGCCCAACGAGGGTGGTGGGGACTCGGGCGGAAACGGCTCCTCGGGCGGCGGATGCATGGGCTCGATCACGGCACCTGCTGTGTGTCTCATTTTCCTCGCTCCATTCCTTACCCGTAAAAAGAAACGGGATAGAAAATAAATGATGTATACCTGCAGGGGGAGCTTCTCGTTGAGAAATTGCAACATTCCGTTGCTACCGACTGGAGGCACAAGTGCTTGATATCGCCACGCATACGGCAGTGCCTGTGCCCGGAGTCAAAAGACATCCCCTTGACACCTTGATCCACCTTCGGGAAAGCTCTTGAAGGGGTGCAGGGGGAACTTCTCTCGAGA
The DNA here is from genome assembly GCA_905201895.1 of uncultured Eubacteriales bacterium. Classification (GTDB taxonomy): domain Bacteria; phylum Bacillota; class Clostridia; order Oscillospirales; family CAG-272; genus UMGS1865. The sequence goes on from CAJKPX010000014.1 coordinate 40,676, forward strand.
AGTTCCCCCTGCAAAAACACATCATAATCCTACAAAAAAAGCGTGGGGAAGGCATCCCGAAGGAGGTCTTCCCCACAAAAACGTCCTATCTCTTACTCCTCGATCCTGTCAAACGCATCACGTGCGCGAAAGATCAGCGAAATACACCAAACACCGGCGAGTGCCACCACCGTATAGATGATACGGCTGAGCAAAGAGGATTGTCCGCCGCAGATCCATGCAACAATGTCAAATTGGAACAAGCCGATGCTGCCCCAGTTGAGTGCGCCGACAATTGTGAGAATCAGCGCAATTCGATCCATAATCATGCTCAAAACTCCTTTCCGAGCCGATCGCGCATGCACGGTCGGTCATATCTCGGAGCATTTCTCCGGTCGTGTTTAGTATGCATCGGATCGGTTTTGTTATGCAGTTCTTTTTTTCCAAATTTTGCAGACAAACAAAAAAGACCGCCTCGGGGGATGCAAGCCCGAAGCAGTCCTTTGGGATCAGATCAATCAAAACGTGATGCGACGCACGCTGCGCACGCGATCGCCGTCCAGCTCAAAGATCGCGCCGTTGCCGCAAATCTCACCGCGCGCCACCTCAAAGCGAACCGGCATCATGCTGCGGAAACGCTCGATCACGCAGTCTCGGTCGGTTCCGAGCACGCCTCCGGTGGGACCGCACATGCCGAGATCGGTGATATAGCCCGAGCCGCGCGGCAGAATACGCTCGTCGGCGGTGGGCACGTGGGTGTGCGTGCCGAACATCACCTGCACGCGTCCGTCGAAATAATGCGCCAGAGCAAGCTTTTCGCTGGTCGCCTCGGCGTGGATATCGAGCAGGGCGACATCATAGCCCCCGCGCTCGCGCTCCAAAATGCGGTCAACCGTGTCAAAGGGGGAGGCAAGCGGATCGAGAAAGACGCGTCCGCACACGTTGATGCAAAGCAGTCGCCAGCCGTCCACGTTACAAACCGTATAGCCGCACCCGGGTGCTGTGGGCGGATAGTTTGCGGGGCGGATCACGCGCGTGCTGCCCTCGAGGTAGGCGTAAATATCGCGCATGCCGTAGGTATGATTGCCGAGCGTGATCACGTCGATCCCCGTGTCAAGCAGGGCGTCGGCGTCGCGTGCGGAAATTCCCTTGATGTCGGTGACGTTCTCACCGTTGGCGATTACAAAATCAATGCGTTCGCGTGCTCGGAGCGACCAGAGCCGATCACGCAAAAAATCAACCGTCCGTGTACCAACCACGTCGCCAAGAGCCAGAATTCGCATAAAAAATCCTCAATTTCTAATTGGATTGAACAAAGCCCGATCGTGCTTTTGTTGTTACATCATACCATATTTCGTCGGTTTTGTCAAGCAAAAGCGGAAAACACTCCCTTCCAAATTGCATCGTCCCAACAAAACTCCGCCTTGACAGGTGGCGCTTTCTGTGTTATAATATCAAAAAAAGAAGAAAAGGATACGCCGATGAACAAAAAAATTCTGTTTTGCGCGGCTACCCTCTGGCTCTTGCTTTTGATGCTTTGGGGGTGCGTTTACTACGTCCCTGCCCCCGACGGCGAGGATTTCCCGTCTGCCGAGACCACCGCCGAGAGCGTGCCCTCCACCTCGGACACGTCTACCGAAACCACCGCCGACTCCACCGCCGAGACCACGGCGCCGATCGGGAACGATACCGCCGAGTCCACCACCGCCGCTCCCACCGAGCGCGATGACGGCTTTACGGGGTACCATTAAAATTTTACAATCGAAAAAATCGCCCCCGTGCGATGCGGAAAGCCGTGTCGCACGGGGGATTTTTGTTGCAGGACGCGGATACGCCCACACGTATTCGATTTTAGTTGAAGCGATAGATATCGCCGGTTTTTGCCGACTCGTAGATACCCTCGAGAATGCGCGTGACGCAGTATGCCTGCTCGGGCAGGGTGATCGGATCGGTGCCGTTGCGAACCGCCTCGATCCAGAGACGCTCCTCGCGGTCTGCTGCGCTCTCGCTTGCCGCTCCGTCGTTAAATGCTACGCCGCCAACCTTGAAGTTGGGCTCGAGTACGTATTGGCGTCCGTTGCGCACGCCGTTGATGCGGAGCGAGCCCTTGACGTTCATGTCAGCGCCTGCCAGCGTTCCGCAAACAGAGGTGACAGCCTCGCGCACGTCGAGCGTGTTGAGCGCCCATGCCGACTCGAGCACGATGGTGGCGCCGTTTTCCATGACCACAAAGCCGAACGCCGAATCCTCAACCGTGAACTTTTCGGGGTCCCAATTGCCCCACATGTTGCCCTGGTCGGTGTCCTTGTTGAGCTTGTGATAAGAGGTACCGACGCAATACTTGGGCTTGTAGTTGTTCATCATCCAGAGCGTGAGGTCAAGCGCGTGCGTTCCGATGTCGATCAGAGGACCTCCACCCTGCTCGTATTCGTTGAGGAACACGCCCCAGGTGGGAACGGCGCGACGACGGAGTGCGGTTGCCTTTGCGTAGTAGATATCGCCGAACGTGCCTGCTTCAGCCTCTGCCTTCATATACTGTGCATCGTCGCGGAAGCGGCTCTGGTATCCGATCGAGAGCTTCTTGCCGGTGCGCTTTGCCGCATCGAGCATCTTCTTTGCCTCGGTGGAGTTGATCGCCATCGGCTTTTCGCACATCACGTGCTTGCCTGCCTCGAGGGCGTCAACCGTGATAAAGCTATGCGAGCGGTTGGGGGTACAAACGTGCACCACGTCGATTTCGGGGTCTGCCAGGAGCTCCTTGTAGTCGGCGTAGACCTTTGCGTCGGGCGTGCCGTAAGCCTTTGCAGCCTTCTCTGCCTTCTCGATCACGATGTCGCAGAATGCAACCATTTCGCAATCCTCAACCTTTTTGAGTGCGGGCATGTGCTTGCCGTTTGCAATACCGCCGCATCCGATGATACCAACCTTGATCAGTTTTGCCATTGTTCTTGGTTCCTTTCGTATTTTGTAAATTCTATTGTAAAATTTATTTTTCGGTCAGATCGACACGCTCACGCCGTCAAGAGGCGGAACCGTGAGGACTCTGCCATCGTCGATCTCCACACGCACCGCTTGGTCGGTGTGGTTGACGAAAATCTGCACGCGTGAGCCGTCTGCACGCTCCCACGCGGTGGAGAAAACGCTTGGCAGCTCAACCTCACCGCCGTGGCGTCTCGGGAAGGTCACGCACTCGCAGCGATAGCAGATCGGGCGGCACATTCTGCCCGAGGCAAGATAAGCGCTTGCCGACTCGCGATAGAGCCTTGTCAGATTGCCGATGAAGGTGAGCGCACGGTCGCGATCCACCTTCGATTCCACCGCCGAGCGTCCCCAATTGGAGCGAAGCTCACCCGAGGGCGAGGGCACGATGGTCATGCAATCGCCCGCAGTGAAGGAATACGCCAGACGCGCACAGAGCGAATCGGCGGTGTGGTCGATGCCGCAGGAGACCTGATTGCCCATGAAATTGCGCAGATATTCGTGGTAGAGATAAGAATAAAGCGGAACGGGGGTACCGAAATACCAATTGAGCTCATATCGGTTGTCCGAGAAAAGCAAATTCGGAATAAACGGCTCTGCCGCCGCCGACTCACATCCAAAGAGCTTGCCGGGAGCCTTGCCGTTCCATTCGTTCAAAAACGTTTGCATCGTCTCGGTCATCCATGCACCCGGCGTGGGGGGATGCCCGTGGTCGCGGCTGTAACAGAAATATTGGCTGCCGCCGTGGTTCTGGTCGAGAATCTGCACGTAGTCAAGATCGGACGCAAAGAGCGGCGCGTAGGCATCGTTCAGAATTTCGCGTCCGCGCTCACTGCCCACGCAAATATCGTAGCCCGAGCGTTGCGCTCTGCAGATGCGGCTTTTTTGAACAACGCCGTCCTCTCCCGCACACATTGCCGCCTCCAGCCCCTCGCGGGCGAAACGCTCGGCGCAGTTGTAGGACGCGATGAGGTTGCTCTGCTCTGTCCAGCCAAAGCCCGAGCAATAAACGCCGAGCAGATGTCCCTCGGCATGCAGCGCGCGGCAGAACTCGTCCAGCGCCTGCTCTCCACCGAAGGGCGGCCAAACGTAGGGCGGCGCCCAGGGAGCAGTTCCCTCCCAATGCATAAGCAGCACCATGATGCGGCTTCCCGTTCGCTCTGCCAGCTCCTCGACGAGCGGCATGGCATTGATGTAGGGAAAGAGCGCGTTGGGGGTCATCTCATCGGTGTCGTGCAGTCCGCGCACGGGATAGGTAACGATCAGAGGGGAGTCGGTATACCACGAAGGAATTGCGCCGTTCTCGGTGATCTTTTTCATGCCGTCGGGCAGGTTTCTCTCAAGCCATTCCCGATAGATCTCGGCTCCGTCCTGCCAAGCGCCGCGGAAGGTACGCCAAACGATCGGGAAATCCGCCGCCCAGGAGGCGCCGAAATCCCCACCGCAATAGGTGCGGATCCACATGGCAACGCCGTTGCCGTCGGGGGCAAAGTCGATCGCCTTGACGCCGCGACGTGCATCGTGCGCGCCCATGTAGAGTCCCATACCCCCGCTGATGTAGCATTGAAACTGCGAGCAGATCATATTGGGAAAGATCGCATAGGAGCCGCGCGAGGGATAGAGCGGCTCCTGCGAGCAGAACACCGTGCTCTGTCGCAGCTCGGCATCGTCTACCAGCGCGCCCTCGTTATAGGGGAACAGAATTTCGGCATCGCCGCCGTTTTTGGCAAGCGGCTTGAGCGTGACCTCGGGGAAGGAAACCCACTCCACGGCAAGCGCAGTGCGGTTTTCCACCGAAATGCGCCACTCGCAGGCATCGCTGCCGCTACATTCGACCAGGACCGAAATATCCTCCGGAAAACCGCCGTAGCGTGCGGTGTTGCCAACCACCTCACAGGAGGTCGCGTCATATGCAGTCAGCACCCTGCCCTCACCGTCGCGCCCTAAAAGACGCAGGCGGAACAGTGCAGACTCGTGTGCCAGAAGCTCCTTGCCGCCCAAGCGGAGTGAGGTGATGCAGCCGCGCTCGAAATTCACCGAGAGCTCACCGTCTGTCAAAAACAAATTTCTTTCCATGCTACTCATGTTACAGGCTCCTCATTCAAGATTTGCAATCATTCTAACACACAAGCGGTTCAATTCCTATCACTTTTTTGTTTCAATCTGTAAGTTATTTGACTTTTGCCATCAAAAGACGAGTACAAGCGGATAACAAACAAGCTTTATCGCTCCGCCGCCTCAACAGCCGCCGCAAATCTGCGTGCGGCATCTGCCGCACGGCGGAAATATTCGGCAGGAGTGAGATCATCGTAAAGATTGGAATTTTTGCGGATCACCTCGAGCATGATCGAGCCCTTGTATCCTGCTTCGGCAATGCGACGCGCGGCGAGCTCCATGTCGATCGAGCCATCGTAGGGGAGCAGATGCTCATCCTTGTTGTATTCACAGTGGTTGTCCTGCAGGTGAAGCGCCGCCATGCGCGAGCCGAAAAGCGGCATATATTCCCTGCCGCCGGTGAAGCACGCCTCGTGCCCCACGTCCCAGCAAAAGCCCGCCTCGGGATATTGCTCCATCACCATCGAGAGATTGGCAAGCTTTCTCTGATTTTCGTATGCAATCGTCACGCCACAACGCTTCGCTGCCTCCATGAGACGGTCAAAACGCTCGCTGCCGATATCGTTGATGCGCGGAGCCTGCTCACCCGAGGAAAGGTGCACCACCAGCGTGGGAATCTCGTTCCTCGCGCATGCCTCCACGCTTTGGATCAGGCGTGCAAGCATCGCCTCGCCCGCCTCACCCGCAAACCAGATATCGTTGATCTTGTCGAAGGGGGCATGGCAGTTTTCGCATTCGACCCCCGCGCGGCGCAGGGTGGGCACAAACGTGTCGAGCAGGGGCGATGCCGAGCCCATAAAGGTGGTCTCAAAGCCGTTTTCCAGCATATATTGGAGCTGCTCCTCGAGAGAAAGCGCATCGCCGTAGCAGCCCATGCAAATTCCGATTTTTCTCATTTTTTTCGTCCTGTTTCTCTTTTTTATTTGGGGCGATTTGCGTCGATCTGTGCCGTGAGGAAACGCGCAAGGTCTGCCATATACTTCAGGTGCAGGGGCATTGCCAGATCGTCCATCGTTCCCTGATTTCCGTTTGTCTCATAGGTAAAGTCGCCGTCATAGTCGATCTCACCCAGGGCGCGCGTAACCTCCTGCCAATTGATCTTGCCCGCATAGGGGAGCAGATGCTGGTCGCCGCGATAATCGTTGTCATGCACGTGGAGCGAATGCAAGCGATTGTGTCCCAGCGCACGCACCATATCCCAGGGCTCGTCGTCGCGCAGAATCACGCCAACGTGACCGATGTCAAGGCATGCAACCGCAAACTCGCTGTTCAGCGTGTCGATATAGCGGATGAAATCGTCGGCGCGCGAGCAGGTGTCATCCACGATATGCTTGCGACGGGGGTCAACCTGAAACATGTTCTCCACACCGATCTTGACGCCGCATGCCTTTGCCGTGGGCAGAAGCTCGCCGTAATATTCCATATTCTTTTCAAAAATCTCGTCCTCGTGGCCGTGGAACACGGGGTGATGCCAGGGGTGGATAACGTCAACCTTCGCGCCGAAAATGCCCGAAATTTCGAGTGTGCGGCGCAGAATATCCATCAGGTCCGGGCGGTTTTCCCAGATATCGAGCGGATATTTGAAGGGAGCATGGGTCTGGTTGATCTCCAGCCCAACCGCATCGGCAAAATCGCGCACCTGCTGTGCGTATTCCTGATAGCCCGCCAGATTGTAGGGAGACTCATCGCGTGTCATATCACCCAAGCTCACGTCAACCGCGTCGAAGCCTGCTTCCTTGATCAGGTAAAATGCCTTTTCGTGGCCATAGCGACCGATCAGATAACCGCCGTTTGCAGAAATTTTCATTGTAATATTCCTTTCCTTACTTAAAATTTTGTCTGTTCTTGTTTGATTTATTTGGGACGGCTCTCGTCGACCAGCGTCATCAGATGCCGTCCGACGTCCACCATAAATTTCAGTCCGGTTGGCAGAATGCGATCATCCATGTTGTGCAGCAGCGCCTTGGAGGTCTCGTAGGTAAAGTCGCCGTCGTAGTCGATCTCACCGAGCGCACGCGTGACCTCTGCCCAATCAATCTTGCCTGTGTAGGGCACCATATGCTGGTCACCGCAATAATCGTTATCGTGCACATGAAGCGAGTGGAGTCGGTCATGTCCCAGGGCACGGATCACGTCCCATGCCTCGTCACGCTGCGGCACCAGACCCACGTGACCGATATCGAGGCAGGCAACGATCGCGTCGCTATTCAGCGTGTCGATATATCGCACAAACTCGGCAGCCTCCGAGCAAACGTCATAGGACGGGCACTTGCGGCGCAGATCCCGCTGCCACATGTTCTCCACACCGATCTTCACGCCAGCCCGCTTTGCCGCAGGGATAAGATCGCCATAGTAGCGCATGTTCTTCTCAAAAATCTCCTCAACATGTCCCTCATAGGAAAAATAATGCAATGGGTGCACCACGCCAACCTCGGCACCGAGAATGCCCGTGATTGCAAGATAACGCTCAAACATGTCGAGCACAAAGGGGCGGTCCTCCCATTGCTCGGGCTTAAAATGGAAGGGCGCATGCGTTTGATTGATCGGCACTCCGTAGGCATCGGCAAGGCGGCGAACCTCGGCGGCATGCTCCTGCCAATCAGGACCGTTGAACACCGATTCGGGCTTTTCCATCATGCACAGATCAAAATCTATCGCGTCAAAGCCTGCCTCCTTCACCATCCCAAATGCGCGCTCAAGACCATACCGTTCGCGCAGATATCCGATCGGAAATGAAAGCTTCATTTATTTTCTCCTTTCATTGGCGCACGGTTGAAATTGCTTACGTGCGTGCGCACGCGTGTAATACATCTATTATAGTATAATTATTTTTCATTGTCAAGCGAAAACGCGAAAATATATTTCTTCTAAATTCGCTTTTTTTAACAGGTTAAAAAATGTGAAAAATCTACAAAAAAATTATTGAAAAAGGGGTTGACAATTCCCCGAAAGGGTGCTATAATTTTTGGACACAAAACAAAGGAGAGCAACCCTTGTGGTTGCGTGCTGACATGGAAACCACCTTTTTAACCAACCAGATGTTGGATGAGAAGCAGATCCAAACCATTGTCGGTTTATCCGACAAAGACGACCCGATCCTCTTTGCGGTGGTCGGCGAAATTTCCAAACGAGCCCATTACAGTCCAAACGTTTTGTTAGTTACCCGCTCCTGCCTGTTTACCTATGATTTCGGCGCCGACTCCTGCTCGGAGCGCATCGCGTTTGCCGATATTGAGGAAATCTTTAACAAGCGCATGTACGGTAACGCGCTCATGCGTGCCCGCATGAAGGACGGCACCACGCGCGAGATCTTTCGCTTCACCTTTACGGTGACGGCGATCTGCGACGCGGTTCTGACCTACGTGAGCGAAATCCGCGACGGCACCGCAACACCCGAGGAGGCGTTTGAGGCAATCAAGGGAACCTATGAGAAGCATCTCTCGGTCTGCCCAAAATGCGGTCGCACGCTCTCCGCCCCCGGTGTTCCCTGCATCAACTGCATGGGCAAGGGACGCCTGATCCAAAAGCTCGGCGGCTACCTCAAGCCCGAGCTCCCTATCATTCTCGTCTCAATCCTGCTCTCCTTCCTCACCACGGGTCTGGCGCTCACGCCTCCCATGCTCACAAAACAGCTGGTTGACGATATTCTGCCAAACAGCCGGCTGAATTTGCTCTATATCGTGTCGGCGACTCTCGTCGGCGTTTACATCGCACGCTTCCTTTTCTCGGCTCTCCGCGGCTATATTGGACGCGTCGCGGGCAACCGCATCGTTGCCGCCATCCGCTGCGACGTTTACGAGAAGGCGCAGCACCTCCCCATGCGCTTTTACGATAAGACCTCCACGGGTGCCGTGATCAACCGCATCAGCAGCGACACCGCAACCCTGCAAGCCTTTATGCTCCGCATCACGCAGGACGTGCTGGTTTATTTCTTCCGCATGATCGGAATTGTGGTGGTGATGCTCTGCATGAACTGGAAGCTCACCCTTTTCTCGCTCGTTCCCGTTCCGATCGTTGTGATCGGCTCGCGCATCTTCCGCAAAAAGATCGCGCCCTTCTACCGTCGCATCTGGAGACGCTCCTCGGCGGTGACCTCGGTGCTCACCGATACCATTCCCGGCATTCGCGTGATCAAGTCCTTCACCAATGAAAAGAAAACGGTTGACCGCTTTGCCGCCTGCGTGGACGAATGGCGCATAACCGACACCAAGGCGGGCAAGATTTTGAGCATTTACCCGCAGATCGTGAACATCATGATCTCCTGCGGCAGCGTGGTGATCTGGGCACTCGGCGGTCAGATGGTTATCGGCGGAATTCAGACCCAGAGCGTGGGCACCATCTCGGTGGGTCTGCTCGTTTCCTTTATCACCTACGCCAACATGTTCTACGAGCCCGTGAACTTCTTTGCAAACCTCTCGGACTCCGCACAGAACGCACTCGCCTCGGCAGAGCGCATCATGGACATTCTCGACGCCGAGCCCGAGCATGACTTCGGCAAGGGCAACACCGATGCCGATATCGGCGGCAGAATCGAGTTCAAGAACGTCAACTTCTCCTTCGACCGCACCAAAAAAGTGCTCAAGAACATCAATCTGGTGATCGAGCCGGGTGACATCGTGGGTATCGTTGGCACCACGGGCTCGGGAAAATCCACCCTGATCAACCTCCTTTTGCGCTACTACGATCACTACGAGGGCGAGATCACGGTTGGCGGCGTGGACATCCGCAAGATCGACATGCAGTATTACCGCTCGCATATCGGCTACGTGCAGCAGGAGCCGATGATGTTCCACGATACCATCTACAACAACATTGCCTATGGCGACGAAAGCTTCTCGGTGGACGAGGTAATCAACGCCGCAGATATTGCAAACGCGCATGAATTTATCGTGCGTCAGCCCGACGGCTACGATTCGATGCTCGGTGAGCGCGGCGTGGGTCTCTCGGGCGGTGAGCGACAGAGAATTTCGATCGCGCGCGCCATGCTCCGCAACCCTAAAATGCTGGTGTTTGACGAGGCGACCGCATCGGTCGACTCCGAAACCGAGCACCTGATCCAGGAGGCGATCGAGCACCTGATCAGCGGACGCACCACGCTTATGATCGCGCACCGTCTCTCAACCCTCTCCAAGGCAAACAAGATCGTGGTCGTTGACAACGGCTCGATCATCGAATGCGGAACCCCCGAGGAGCTCATGGAGCTCAAGGGCAAATACTATCGCCTGGTGCAGATTCAGTCGATGTCGGACAAGGTGACCGAATCGCGCCGTGCCGAAAACTTTGACTAAGGAGGACGCTCTGATGGGAAGAATTTACGTGGATAAATATACGGGTCGACTCGAGCGCACCGACGTCTACCTCGTTCGCCTGATCCTGCGCGACGGCACCGTGATCGAGGACCTCGAGCCGCGCCGCCTGTTCCCCGTGACCAACGAGTCGATGTTCATCACCCTGCTCGATCGGGATGAGCGCGAGGTGGCGTTCGTTCGTGACCTCGAGGAGGTCGACGAGGAGTCCGAGCGCGTTCTGCTCGATTGCTTCAACGAATACTACATGATCCCGCAGATCACCGCCCTGCTCGAGTGCAGTGAGAAATTCGGCTCGCTCAAATGGAAGGTTGAAACCAACCGCGGCATCGTCTCC
>CAJKPX010000015.1 GCA_905201895.1 uncultured Eubacteriales bacterium
CCGCCGCTGCGCGGCGGCGCGGGAACAAGATCAAAAGACGCCGCAATCAGGCGAACCTGCCTTTTTTTTTGCGTCTTTTTTCTTTTTTTACCTTTTTTCCCGAAACGCCGAAAAGCCCCTACGGCATTTTTGATTTCAAAATGCGGGGCAAGCCAAAATTTTATTCGATTGTAAAGAAGCTATGCAGCTCCGACAACGTCGCATAGAAAGGCGAGCTCGTCGCTACGTTTCCAAAAATACGGCGGGTCAACAAATGACCAATCAATCGGCCCGTCGATCTCAATTGTAAAAGCATCATCATCCTGCGTTTGGGACCCATGAAACAAGCAACCGTATAGCAGGTAGGTCTTGCCCATATCCGCACGGCAGAACATCACATCTGTCTCGGTATCGACTATCATCGCGCACTCATCCGCAATATTTCTGCTGTAGATTGCTCTATGTCCGCCTTTTCCAAGATATTTGCTGATATATCCGACCGCGTGAGTATAGTCCTGACCACCCGGCTCGATCGCCTTGAATTCATTATTCCCCCACTTGTCGAAGAAGCTATTGCTGGTAAGGATCTCACGCCGACGTCGTTTCTTGGAATATTGAGCCCGCGCATAAAAATACCCTGGCATAGCCATTCCGCTTGCTCTCTTGGGAATCTTAACAAGATAGTGATAATGCAAGCGACCGCCTTCCTCGCCCTCCTCAGGGCATCCTTGATAGCGCCAGCCATACGTATACGTCAGGTTTTCAAGCGCCTTCTTAATACCCTTTTCAAAGGCATTCCTGGAGGTCTTCTTATCGTCATAAGTAAACGTTACAAGATAATTATAGCCGTTCATATACGCTTTCTTCTTGAAGCGCTTCTGACGTTGAAAACGATTGAACTCACAGCGCCGACACTCCTCATCAATCCAAAGCGCGTCAACAGCGGTCTCGGCAAGTGCCTCAAATCGGGCATCGTTCATCAAAAGCAATTGGACATTCTCACGCAGCTCGTCGCCGAGGAGCCCACGAGAGGACACCTCCTCAAAAGCTTGATCAAAAAGTTTTTTCTCCGGGGATCGAGGAGCCCTTGGCTTCTTCTTCACTTTCGTTGGGGACTCCTCAGGCTCAAGCGGAATCTCACGCCCAACATACTGACCGTTCTTGCAGGTCACCTTCATCAACAATTCCATATCATTTTTCCTTTCAAAAAGCAAACGGATCGTCATCCTCCACAGGAAATGAACCCGATCCTGTATCGTCAAAATCGGCGTCCTTATACTTGTCGAGGAGATCCTCGACATCTCGAACAAACTCTTCATGCTTGTCCGGTGCAACACGCTCCGAGAACATCCGATGCAGATCAATCACAAAGTAATCGTTCTGCATGAGCATCTCGTTATCGCTCATGCGCAAGCCCGCATAGCAGGGATAGTCATTGATACCGACGTTAGTCTCCAACTGACGGCGCCGGAAGAAATCTGAATAGCAATCGGTCGAAAACCGATTTGCATAGATTTTCTTTGTCGCAAGATAATATTCATGCAGCTCGACCCCAGCAGTCGCGCTAGCATTCTGGCCGAAGTTACGCCCAGACTGCTTCTCAATCGTCAGTGTGAACACGCCATATCGGTTGTAATATTTCCAATAATAGCGCGAGAGCAGCGAGACAGCATTTCGCACCAGGAAGATCAAAAGAAAATTATCCTTGCGCACATTACGAACCTTGTAATGCCAATCCATCATCGGCTCATAGACCCAATCATAGATCATATCGGAAATCACAAAGTTTGGCATCACAAGCTCGAGCGAGGAACATTCCGCGATCGTGAGAATGTCCATGTTATCGCGGAGCTCGGCGGGAACCTTCTCGGGCCGTTGCTCATCCGACCATTTGCGGATAAACGGCACGTTATCAACCATAGTCTGTGCATGACGGCACATCATGTCTGAATAGGCATAGTTATCGTTCTTTTGGTTACATTCCTTGGCATCTCGCTTCATGCCCTCTGTACCGTGTTGATTCGGCCGGGACTTGCCCTTCTCGGTATCAATATAGATACCGAAGCCGAAGGAGCCCGCGTTGCGGTTATCCTTGACGATCGTCTTGCCGAGTCGCATAATATCCTGGTCCAGGATATGAGAGTATTTTTCATACTCCTTCTGCTTACGGGGATCGCGCTCAAAGAAATCCGAATCCCAAAGAGGAAAGCAATCCTTCTCGCCCTTGATCCGATCATCGGTGCGGATCGCATAGTTTGAAACAATATACTGTGCTGTTATATAGACAAAATAAGCCTTTCCGTATGTACGAAGGGTGTCATAGATCGAAACAACCTTGAGCTCGTCACAACGGTCCGCGCCAAAGGTCTTGACGTCATAACCGAAAAGCTCCCCGTCCTTTTCCAGCTCATTGATCCAAAGGTCGATCGAGGGATTGTTATAAATCACATGAGCCTCGATCTGCTCATTGAGTGCCTTTTCAAAGCGCTGGATCGGAAAATTCGGAAATAAAAGGTCTTGACGAAAAAGGATCTTCAAAGCCTCCCGGCGATAGACATTGACCATAGAAAGCGCGAGGTCCGTAAGCATCGTCGTTTTCTTGGTACCCATAGGGCCGCAAATAAGCAGCACCAAGGGCAGCAGCTTTGCAAAGCCGCAGTTCATCGCCTCGCGATGCCGAAGCTCGTCCAGGCCCTTTCTCTGGCGGCTACGGTCAAACCAATACCAAAACAGACCAATCCAGAACACCGCAGGCGCTCCCGAGAGCATCACGGCAAAGTCGATCACAAGCTTGACCAGGATCTGCAGCAGCTCCGGCGAGAAGAAGGTTGTCGGGTCCAGGAAGAACAGCGCAAGAAAATAGTAGTAAACCGCTACAAGCTCGACCACAAGAGTCACAACATTAAGATTACACAGCCAGAGAGCCGCGAGAATCCATTTGTAGGCGCGATTGCGCTTTTCACGGCCAAACACCCACAGAGAGCACAGAAAGCTCCACACAGGGTACAAGGCGTACCGATAGAGGGCTTTCAAGCCTCTAACGGAAAGCGTATCATACCCGGGGGCACGTTTGTTCGGTGAAAAGATAATCGACTCACCCAGGAGCTTGATGATGTAAACCAGCGGCAACGCGATCAGGAGGATGCGCGAGATATTAAACAATCCGTCACAAAGCCAGAGCATGAACATCTGCGCATTCTCTGCGTCGATCATGGCAAGACCGAGCGCAATCACCTTCTCATAGAACGAATCAAAATCGAAGGTGACCACCTCGCGCCAGCCATTGTCGATCGGTGTCAATATCCCCGTGCCGACCTCAAGCTCCCATCCAAAATGATCGAGAATCTCGGGAAAAGTATTTCCGAACCAGAGCTTGAGGCTGTCCCAAAGCTCCTGCAGGCTCTGCCAAGCTCGCTCTACGCTGTATCGGTATCGGAAGATCAGGAGTGCCAGGGAGACAAGGCACAAGCCGATCAGAACGTAGTGTCGATAATCTATTTTCTTTTTCGTGCCTTCCAACCCGGCACCCCCTTTCATTTCACAAGTGCGTCCACGTGTAGCCCACGTAGAGAACAATCAACACGCAAAAAACTGCGCAGATAATCTCGACGACGTATTGCTTTTTCACTGCTGCGTATAAGCATGACCCGCTTCGATCATTGCGGTAGGCGGTACAGACGTGCTACCGTCCGACAGACGCAGCTCAGCACCTTGATAGAACACATATTCAGAATACGTGCCGCCTTCAACAGCAGAAGATGTAAACTGATCATCAACGTTATAATCGGATGCAACGAACTTTGCCCAAGTCATACCAACCTCGAACGTGAAGGTAGCACCTTCGCAAGTAAAGGTTGCTGTCTGAATCGGTTTGGTTGTGGTATACGCCATGCCGGCAACAGGCAGTGATCCATAAGTCACAACGTTTCCGTCGGTATCATAAAAGCGCTTATTCTGATAAAGAAGATCCCCACCGTCGATCGTAAGACCGTCCGGATCATACCCAAAGACAAAATCCTCGAAGCTCAACCATGCCTTGCAGGTAAAGGAAGCACCGTCGATCGTAAACGAAATATCGGAAGAAATCGTGGCATAGCTCTTACCATTCTCAGGAGCATCATCAAAATCTGCACCCTTTACGATTCTGTTGTTATAAACAACGTAATAGTAAACATGCGAACAGCCGGGAACGTCATCCCAGGAAGTAAAATTGCCGACCAACATAATACCGTCAATATAGATCGTAGTCATGATGTCTTCCGTCCCTTCATAAGCATCGAATACGTCACCGGCATAGTAAACGCCGCCGTCAACGATGGTATCGCCGTATACAACTTTTTCCCCATTCAGCATCAGATAGCAAACGCCAACCTTAACGTAATAGCATTCATCGGATGCCTTTCCACACGAAAAAGGAGATCCCGTTGCAAGTGAGGTTTCAAGATAACTATCCCAAACGCCCGCACCTCGATAAATGGAACCATCAAAGTTATAGATCTTACCTGCAAACTCAAACGAGGAAAGATAATATAAATACTCAATATCCTGCGACACCAAAGTTGTCACATGAACAGGCTCGTCGTTTACAGAATCACAAATAGCAACTCCGTCAAAATACACATAGTATTCATCCTTTGTGAGATTGGGGATCGTACCGGCATCAACTACCTCCGACCAAGTCAAGGACGTATCGCAGGCATATTTCTTGCCGTTGATCACAACGCCCTCAACAGGTTCATCGGTTTCCGTTTCATCCGATCCGGTTGTTTCATCCGATCCGGTTGTTTCTGCTTCGATCGTGTTATCTTCCTTTTCGGAAGTGTTCTTTTTGGGGCCGACAATTTCCACAACCAGCGTCAAGATCAGGCAGGATGCGAAAAAAATCACCAGAAATTTAACAAATTTTGACATATCTTTTTCCTTTCTTTTTTTGTTTGTTTGTCATGCGACCGTATAGTCGCATCCGTCTTCAATCAGATCATACACCGTAAAGCCAAGATTCGTCTCTGGGTGACGGATCGGAATACCATAATACATGAGATCGTCGATTTGAGAGCCATCCGAAGCAGGATTGATCACGATGCAATTACTTGTGTAATACTTAGAGCGCATGAATTCCTCCCAGGTCATACCGATCTCAAAGAAGAATTCCTGTCCCTCAATTGTAAATCGACCAAGTACAACAGGTGCGTCCGTTCGCGCATCTGTTGCCGCATCCGTTGCATCCTCACTCTCGGTCATCTGCTCACTCGAAAAAATCGTTCCGCCTGCATCTTCATGATAAAAAACAAGCGCAAATGTGAGCAATACGCTCAAAGCGAGGATCGCAAGAATAAGCTTTGTGATTTTTGGAGTCATTTCTTTTCTCCTTTCTTTGCAGAAGCAGGCTTCACACCCGTTTCGCGGTAGGTTCGCTCAAGAGCGGCATTAAGAAGATCATCCATTTCACGTTTTTTACGATCCGCTTCGCGAGCTGCCCGATGCTTACGCTCGTGATCTTCAGCTCGACGAGCCTCCTCTGCATCCTTGCGTTTAGCAGCATTCTCTTGACGTTCATCAACACGTTTTCTGAGCTTATTACTCAATTTGCGATCCGAATCGCGTTGACGTTCAACCTCACGTTTTCGATTCGCATCATGAGCTCGCTCTTTCTTTGTAAATTCGTAAGTTTCCGCACGTCTCGACTCATCACGAGATTTTCGATCTTCATCACGAATTTTCAGCTCCCAGGAAAGCGTACGATCTTCATCGCGTCGTTTTTCTTCTCGATCCTTTCGTTTTTCTTCTCGATCCTTTCGTTTTTCTTCACGAGCTTTCAAGAACCAAGTTGCTTCGCGATCTTCGTCGTGTTGTCTGTCAGTAACTCTTCTACGAGTACGATCATAATTCCGATCCTCATCATGTTGATTATCCACTACACGCTTGCGACCAGAATCATATTCCCTTTCGCGATTCGTAGATTCACGATCTGCATCACGCTGCCGATCAACCTCGCGCTTTCGTTTGCGGTCATAAGACTTTTCCCGGGCAGAAAAGATGCTCGAAATGCCCTTCGTGATACCGCCGAAGATCTTACCAAGTATTCCAAAGACCCAACCAAACAGAGGACCAAGGATCGGAGCCGCAAGAGAGAACAAAAACGCTGCGACAAGCAGGCCACCAACGATCATAAGAGCCTTCGCCCAACCTTTGAGAGAATCCCAACCAAGGCCGTCATCCGGATTTTCGGGAAGCCCGGGCTTTGAATCAGGGTGATCTGCGGGTGGCAAATCTCCCGTGATGTCAACAGGCGAGCAGATCGCAGAAACCGATTTCATCGTACCTTGCATATCTCGGAAGGTAAACTCCAGGATATCAAAGTCGTCAAAGATCGTACGCTCGAAGTAATAGTGATTGCCCGAATATTTTATATTACTTAGAACATTCGGTCCATCATAACAGATAATCGGATCAGTAAAATAATCCGTCTTTGCAAAATGCATCAAATACACCGTCGAGCCTACAACACCATTCGTCAAGTCGGTTTTGATATTCTCGCTGGTGGCATACTTCAAAAGCGCGTCCGCTTCCTTCACTCCAACATAATACTTGTTTGCAATCGCAGTTTCCTCGATTGCATCAAGGTTTGACCCAAAGCTTTCAAAGAAAGACGGATCCACACGTTGGAGCCATTCAACGTTAGCGATCTCGTCACGAGAGTCTTTCAGGAACCAACCAAGGAAAGGATGCACCTGCGAATAATCGTATCGGGTGAATTGCATAGGCTTCTCGCCTGCGGTAATTTCGTAAGGATTGTAGCCAAGTATGCGACCGGAATCTGCTCCAAGTTTCGAAGAAACAGACATGCAGCCCGCTTTATTTTCATCAAAGAAAGTGAGAATATCACTCGCAGCGATGCCTTCTAAAGAAGATTCAAACAAAGCGGCGGAATACCGAATATCTCTATCAATAGAAATAGTTCCCTTAGTTCCGTCAGCTCCAGACACAAAAAAGTCCAAACCAAAACCGTAATCAGCATAGTAAGTGACATGTGTTTCGCCAAAGAAATGATCAGCCCGTTCAATAGCAACATTCTGGGAAATAAAAGAGAATTCCAAATTACTTGTACTTGTAGCAATTGGACTATGATACAAATAACCATTTTTCTTAATTTCTCCATTAACAGTCTGATAAACCTCATCACTGTCCGTCACAATGCCGTTAAGCTTGTACTCATTGTAAGAGCCCTTTACGGAATAGAGGCCTCGGAGGTCCTCGTCGCCATCCCAATTGCCATACTTTTTGAGATAGTAATTCGGGATCGCGAAGTAAACGCCGCTGATTTCGTACTTCCAGCCCTCGCCCTTGTCGCTTGTATCACTCAGCCAGCTCGTTGGATGCAGCTCGATCGGGATCGTTTCAAAGCGTTCGTATCTCATTTTCAATGAGTCATTGGATTGATCTCGCTTTGCATTAAAACCGGCATTAAAGCCTTGAAACGCAAACCAAGTGGAAATATCATACTCTTTCGGAGACGTTTTTCCTTGAAACTGCATCTCGATCCCGGTCGTGTAATACACACGCTCATTAGAACTCATCGCTTTCAAAAGGGCAAAATCGGTTGACGCAAAATTGACCTTATACTTATAAAGCGTATGATCATTCGAAAAGCTCACAAGCTTCAGCGGATATTTTGCAACCTCCGACTTTGTTCCATTCGATCGCTTCACCTGCAGCCCAATCCGATTATTCGTGGTTGAGGTCAAGGGAACGCCGGAAGGATTATAAATATAGACATACAGTCCATAATAATCCCAGACTTCCTTCTTGGCATCAAAACCAAATTCGATCAATCGAATCAAAGAGAGGTATTGGCTGCCATCGTCAGTCCGCATCGTTTCGTCCAGGATCAGTGCATCAAACTCATCCTTATCCAAAAGCTCCTCAAGATCATCGACCACGTAAGACGAATCGAGATCAACGTATTTTCCCGTCACAGTTGCCGCCGACGCCGAAAAGCCAAACAAGGTAGGAAGGACGCACAGGATCACAAGAACCAAACAAACGATCCGAGACGTTAAGAAACGTTTTTTCATTTGTGTCACCTCACTTTTGAGCAAGCGTGAAGACAACCTCCTGCGCCACAAGAACCTTCATTGTCTCATACGATTCGGAGCAATTCTCCCAATCGCCTTGTGCAACGATGAAATAAAGCGTAAAGCCGTCGGTGTAATCCGGCGTCTTAAAAATCACTTTATTCGAATAAAGATTGCCACGGTTCAAGAGATACGTTGTCGAAAAATCAGATCCGGTATAATAGCAAAACGCGGGATGAATCCCATAGTACGGCGTATCAATACCGCTACCAATGATCCAACTCAGTTCATACGTGGTATTAGGCTCAAGCCCATCCACTCCGAACATAAATTGAATCATACCGGTATCCTCCCTGCGCCGACACATCACCGTCGCGTCATGATTCGTAGCAACAACGTCACCCGAATGATCCGGGAGCGTTTCCGCCTCGCCGGTTTCGGTCTCAACAGCCATTGTATCGGTTTCGGTTGGAATATTCACTTTTTCGCTTGATCCGGTCCTACCCTTGGTAACAGCAACCGAAATCAAAGTAACGGAAAGACAAAGAACGAGAAGGAGCAAAAGCGGTTTAATAAACACCGATTGTTTTAACATGTTTTTCTCCTTTCGGGGGAACCGAGGACAACACGCCCCCGGTTCCCATGCAAATTATTTATAAAATTCGATCTCTTCCTTACCATCGGCGAGCGTGGGACGAATCGTCTTTGCGATCAAAAGATTAGTGTCTTCCTTCACCTTAATCGTGAACGTCACGACTGCAGTATCAGTAAGCGTAAAGGTTGCACCGAATTCCTCGTCATCCGAGCCGGCATAGTAGTCCATACCGCCAACCTGGGCAACCAAGATCACATCAGAATCTTCGTCGCAAGTCCAACCGCCAAGTGTGTAAGTGCCCGCAGGAAGCGTCTTGGTCGTAACGGTCGCGCTCCAATCCTCGTCGCATTCACCGCGGAGCTGAATCACGCCATCATCGTCAACGTTGACGGAAAGACCGTTCTGGAGCTTCTGGGACTTGATATAGTTATCACCGACGGTGATCAGGTTTTCATCATTGCGAAACTTCCAATTCGCGTTGTCAACAGCGATCACGCCGAGCAAAGTAAAGCCAAGGCCTACGGCAAGAGCGATCAGGAGCATCCGCGCCCATCCGGGCAAACGGCGACGGCTACGGGTTTGATTGTTTTTAGACATGATATTTTTTCCTTTCTTGTCTGAATTTTGTTTATTTGTTTTTAGAAAAAAATGCCGAAAAGATTTTACAAAAGCAAGCTCGTTCGGGTCATATATATCACCACCACCTTAAAAAAAGCAAAGAGCCAACAAACCGCCCGCAAACCGGGTGGCCTATTGGCTCAAAGGCTCTAATTTTATGTTACTGTCCGGGACAACGGGCAGGACTCTGATCCGCCGACATCTGCGGCAATAGATCTCGATCCGGCCCGTTGTATCGGGCGAACAGTTTAGCAGGAATTTCCCGCAAACGGGACATTCAAGACGCTTGGAGCAGCTCTCCGAGGGTAGCATTTACGATCAAAGAAGCCCCCTGCGCTGAAGATAAGCAATCATCGAAGTCAGCGCATTCTGCGAAAGCACGTCACGAGGGACAAGGGATACGATCATCGGAATGTCATTGAAAACACGCTGCACACAGTAGTTATAGCTCTTGGAGTATTCCTGATACTGAAAACCGAGCAGCAGATAATTCTGATCTTTCGGAAGATCGAGGAAAAGAAGATCGAGAGCTTCATATGCATCACGGTTCTTCTTGTCAGCAACACGGAATTCCGCACGAAGAATATGCTTACGTTCGTTCCCGTCCGCATCCTTAACACCAAGGCCAATCTTCATCTGCGTCTCATAAGAATACATGCGCTTTCCTTTACTTACAAAAGGAGTTCTCTGTACTCTGACGCCCGGAAATTTCCATTTACCCTGCGACACCTCCGCAGCTTCATCGTCGCTCTCTACGTCGCCCGCCTCAAAGGCAAACGCATCATCGAGCTCAGCGTCGGTTACGGGTGCAGGATCGTTCGCGATATCTGCAACAAGCTTTTTGGCAGCTTCCTCTGCCTCGGGGGTAATCATGGTTTCTTTTTCGTTTTTCATTTTGAAAAATCCTTTCTTAAAAATATTTTTTGTTATTTCACTACCTGGAAAAAGTCTTGGAAATCACTTTTGTACTTGATCAGATCAACAAACGGCAAGCAAGACACATCACCTCCAAGCTTGATGATATTACTCTGCAATCGGCAGAGCTCGTTTACAAACGCGTCCTTATAATTGTGATAAACGTAAGACTTCACATAATAAAGAATCGCGTCAAGGTTTGCAACACCCAGGACCTCCGACCGATAAACGGTAAACCAAATATCTTCATCGGCCAAAAATTCCGGGGAATCGGACACCGAAAGGCAGTCGAGCGAAGCATGCGCATCCTCCTTCCAGCATCCGGGACCGCCGATCGCTACAACGAGCTGCTGCTCGATCGGAAGATAAAACCCGTTTCCACGGTTCCTCTCGATCGCCTCGGCATCGAGCACGAGGACCCTTTTATAAAGACAAGGATCGTCCGAGTGCGTGCGAGGGATCACGTGACGTTTATCGAGTCGATCAAATCGGTGAAGCTGACGCATGCGCAAATCGTGCATCACCATACAACGATCGCAAATGCCATGTCTACGCGCTTCCAGAATCTCTTTAGCACGTCGAGCATCCACGGTCTGCCCTTCCGTCATGTAACACGCCTCCGGTTTCATAAAGAACATTTCAGGCGCCTTACATTCACTTGCTGCTTTAACAAGAAAATCCGACATCACTTTTTCACCTTTGCGGAAATACCGAATCGCTCAAGATTCTGCCGAAAGTAAACGCCAAGCTTTTCAAAAACCAGAGAACCAAGCTCCTGATCCTGCACCTGCAATCCCGTCATGTTCTCATCCAGAACGTCAAACAGAAATTGCATCTGCGAAAGCAGGATGTTCACCTGAATCACGCGAGGATCCTCCGACTTTTCTTTTTTGGCGTTATCAGCAGAAAGCTTCTCTACCCTGGCCGTAAGCTCGGTCTCAAGCTTGTTTTGAAATTCCTCCCGGGCTTTTGAATATGCATCCTTTTCGATGCGCTCCAGCTCCTCGGCAGTCGGTGCATTCACGATCTTCTCGACTACCTGCGGATGCTCCTTCAGCTCGTCAAGCTCGCCCTGGAGCTTATCTGCACGACGTTCCTGCTCGGTGGCACGCATTTTCGCCTTATTAACAGTATCGGAGACCGCCGCAAGCCTTTTCTCAAGCGATCGCACATCCTCTTGGCTTGCAATTGCCTGCTCGAGCTCCTCCGCCTTCTTACGGGCATCGTCGCGCTCCTTCACAAGACGCTTGATCTCACGCGCCGACATTTTGGTGACGTCAGTCTCATTCACAAGCGTCTCACGTTCACCAGGAGGGAGAGGAAAGAGCGCAACCATCTGACTGTAATTCAGATCGGCAAATACGGGAACCTTCGCGGGGTCAAACTCACGGTATATACGCATCAGATTCTGCGCGGTGTCCTCCGAATAATCCACGTTCTCCTTGAGCCAGGTTCCCCATTGGCCCGCCTCGACCGTTTCCTTCGCCTCGATCAGGAGCCGTCCAATCTCTCGCGCCGATCGTGATGCAGAGGCATGCGCCATCTGCAAAAACCGAAACGTTTCGGTTTTTATCTGATTGATCTCCCGGGCTATCACCTCCGGAGATCGTATCAAATCCATATTTTCTTGCATATTCACCTCACGCTGTTATTATTTTTGCTTTACTCTGCTTCGGTTGCGGTTGCGTTGCACCGCCACCGTTCTGCAACCATCTGATCCAGCCGTCAAAGAAAGCACGTTGCTTGGGAGTACGAATTGCTTTATTATTCGCACCATGTACCTGCCGTAGATCTGCATCATGCATCTCGATCGTATATAGCGGTTTTTCAGGATTCTCGCAAGATCGCATAAAAAGGATCGTTGTATCGCCAGACATATACCGATCGACATACGTCCCGACACAATGATGCAATGCTTTGCCTTCGGCAATGATCTCGTCACCGTTCTTCGGCAGTCGAATCAAAAACTCACCGTCGGAATACTCATAAAACCGTTTTCGCGATTTCAACCGCATTGCCTTAAGCTTTTCCTTTCGCACCTGCTTGAGCGTTTGGGAAACCTTCATCGCACTATCATGTGCCTGTGTCAAATTCTTCGGAAAAGCTACGTTATGCTCAGTGAGATCATATCCACACTCCTGCGCCATTTGAACGTAATCCTTATAGGTGTAATATTGATCCTTATGACGTTCCATGTAATTGCGCGTTTTTTCAAACGAATAACCCGTTAAATGTGATGCGCGAAGCAAGCAGCTCGCCCAATACGTAATGTTTGAAGACTTCGCAAAACCACGATTACACACAAGGAAGTCAACGACTTGCGCAAACTCTTTATCGGATCGCACAAGGTGCTTGAGATCGAACACGTATTGATCCAACGGAATTTTGTTCTTGCAAAGAACGTTCCATTCGTGCTTGGAAAGGCCAAAAAAATTCAAAGGATCCTTTGCCTTCCAATTCAACCGAATATCCTTCACGCCGCTCTCGACATACTTGTTCAGCGTGTCCATACAGCCCGTCCGGGCAAAGAGCTCCGCACTTGGCCTCTCAACGTATCGGCACAAATATCGCATCGGAAAGCGTCTCACGATCTTCTGCTCCATATACTGATCCAGGCAACAATACTTCAAAAATGTTTCGGAAAGCGTCGACGTTCCGACCGTCCAATAAAAGGGCATGTTATAGAACATCTTTTGCCATGGCTCGCGAGGACTTTTACATTGCAACCAATACCCGAGATGACCGGTATATTTGCCGTTTGCAACCTCCAGATAATCCCAATACCACACGGAATACATCCGCGTGGACCGCCACCGAGCATACCAAGCACCGGGCTCGAAGCAATAGCTTGCTTTTTCCACAAAGACGAGATCGGCACGCCGATCCGGATGCGGTTCAAACAAGATCGAGTAAGCTCGCGCATAGACACGCTGAAACAGCCCGTTTTTACATTCCGAATTTTCATCGGGAAAGATAAAAATTACGTTTTCATAGCGAGTCAAGCTATACATGCCATGATAAATGTTTGCAGGACGGAACTCCACAGGAGCCTCACAATGCGGGCAAATGGTCTTTGCACCGTACTTGGCGGTCCAAAGAAAATCATCACCGGCAAGCTCGTTTGTGATCAAACGGCGCGCGAAGAACTCATGCCCGCAGCAGGAGCAGATGCCGCTGCGCTTATTGCGTGTCACGTTTTTGTAAAAAACATAATGCTGAAAATACGTATACCGCGCCGCATTAACCATCTGATCGGTCAGCTTCGGCATAGAATCAAAGAGCTCGGAGGCATACGCAGGATTGTAGCTCATCTTCTGATCACCTCACAAATCCAACAGATTCAAGATTACCGCAGGCTTTACCTTTGGAGCATCCTGACTCGGTTTCTGATCCGAAAGGATCACGCGCATTTGCATGTCGATCTGCGATTTCGGGCAGAAGAACTGAACCGCGCGACGGTAAACCTCAAGATCGCTGATACAATTTCCAACGTTCTTCATGATCGCTTCGCAACAGTCAACTACGCTCTTATCGCTATCAAGGATCACTTGTGCCAAATCAGGCGACTGATAGCAAAAGTCTACAAGAGTCTTTACAACCGAAGAATATACCGCTTTTGCATATGAGCCCAACGGTTTGCCCCGATCCTTATTCTCCAATTTCGCAACTGCCTGCTCCACGATCGCCATCTGATCGGGTGGCAGCTCGATCACTCTGCACGCTTTCTTTTCAGCCATGCCACTTCCCTCCTCGCTTCATCTTCAACAATTGCCTCGATCTGATTATCCGGCAGTCCTGCATTGATCGCGTCCAGCACGCGCCTTGACGTAATCCACGTCAACTCGATATGTACGCACCATGCAACGTTCTTTAAGGCGCTCCATGCCCTTTTCAGCAACGCTTTCATATTTTTCATTCCTTTCAAAATACCGAAACGTTTCGGTTTTTAATTCTCCCACTGCTCAAGCAGCTCCCGGCAAAGCCCGGAGTCACGCACCAGCTTTGCCGCTATTACGCGAAAACGGTAAACCGTCAAGCGATAAATATAGGCCAAAGTGTTATTCAAGAAACGCCGTCCGTAAAGCCTTCCGTCACCGTGTTCATCCAACTTATGAAGATCACCGGCAGGAACGTAATACCAACGTTCCTCCTTATCTTCTCCCCTTCCGACAAACTCGGAAAGATAGATAAATGCCTTTACGGCTTCACGTTTATGAACACATCGTAGATCAGAAGATACTGCGTATGGCTCACCTTTACCCAATAATCCTGGACCTTCGGGTCCTTCTCGAGCTGAAGAAACAGCTCGTTCATTTCCCTCTCGATCGTCTCCGGTGGCTCGTTGTCGCGAAATTTCTTGACCTTCACCGTCAACAGACTTTTGTACATCACCTTCCCTCCTCGGTAACTGTTTTTTTACACGCTCGTCTTCATCCGGGCACGTATCGTGATAACCACAGTGCACGCACAAATGACCAAACCTGCATTTCTCGCAGAGATGCTGCAAGCAATCAATCGAGCTCGTTCTGAAATAGCGACATCGGAAGAACTCACAGCGATATGCGCTGTATTCGTTCGTGTCAAGCATTGCCATTGTCGCACATCCTTTCTCGGTATATGCGGAGCTCCTGCAAGCATGCCGCTATAATATCCTCATAGCCCTTTCCGGAACGCGAGCCGCTGATCGCAACCGACAACGTGCTTGCAGAAATATTCATGCCTCTGCCCTGGAGCCGTCGGAGCAACCATTTCGACGTCAGGCCGTGCATGTCGAGCTCGATCTTCACACGCTGCCGCGCCGTCAGCTCGGTCCCGTATCGCTCTGTCAAGTCTTACACCACCTTTCATTTTTTCTTGACATCGGGCAAGTATTGTGCTAAAATAGAAATACCACTAACTATTTACAGCGCCATAACTATGCCCAAATGCGTTTTTCCGCCGTTTTATATGTGAATAAACAGGAGAAACAATGTTTTTAATGATATATCAATCCCTACCTTGACTCAACGAACGTCAAGATTGATCGACATTCCTCAATACGAACGTCGTAATATTTAATCCCGTCTTTTCGTTCCTTCCGGCTCATGCCGGTTTCCTTCGCAACCCGATCAAAGCCGGCCCGGTATTCCTCAAGCATAACCATGCGCTGGCGGACAAAGTTTGCAACCTCTTTCATGATTTATCTCCTTTCAATACGTCCCGGGTGGATCATACCCGTGTATTTCATAATCAGCGAGCGATCCATGAACGACCGCGCCGCAGACTTGACAATAACCGTATGCATCGGCATATTCCCGGCAGGAATGAGCATCGGGCTCGGGCTCGGGAGAACTGTCAAACGGCAGTTGGCAATCCTTGTAGAGATCATCAACCATTCTCTCGACAACTCCTAAAATCTCCCGACATTCCGCGAGGCGAATTTCAAAAAACATCCGACCTAACCGCCTTTGACGCCAGGACAAGCTCTTTGTGTTCGGAATACCATCAAGCGCCTTCTCCAAAGACTCAATCCGCCAACGGAGATATTCAAGAATTTCGTTCATACAGGTTCCATCTCCTCATCCATCAAATCTCGTGCATACATTTCCCGTTCCGCTTCATCGTAGCTTTCAAAGAAATTCTCGACAAAACAGGAAAACGTATATAAGCCTCGTTCCTTCAGAGCAATCACCAAACCTCGACCGCAAGCATGAATCGAGGTCACTTCATCCTTCTCAAATACCCAACCTTCATCGGGCGACCAATAAAGAATATATCCACGGTCGCCAACGCGAGGAACCCGAAGATTGGGGTAACAAACCAGGTGCACCAAAAAATCAAACCCGAGACGTTTCGGTAGTAAGCATTATGATTTTCATTTCTGCTCCCCCTCCAACGGTTCATTCAAATCTTCCAGAGCATCAGTAAACCAACGTTTATGCTCCAAAAAGAAATCATGGTTATGAGACGAACGAAAACAATAGAAAGCAAGAAGACAAGCCGCAAGCTTGCAAAAGCTCTCAATTTCAGCCGCACAGCGAACTGCACCGCCTCGAGTCTTAAACCTTTTTGCGCACAAAAGCGAAACCTTATACCGCAAGTGCCGAACGCAACATTCAATTTCAAATAGAGACATATTATCAAAAGGTGTTTTCATTTCTTCTCACCCTCCAACGGTTCGTTCAAATCATGCAAAGCATCGATATCATTTCCAATCGCTTTTCCCAGCAATCACCGCAAGACCACCGATTAACATTCCCAAAAAAAGGCCAACTATCATACCGATAATATAGTTAAACATTATTTCTAATCTTCCCTTTCACGATTGGTCATTTTTTCACCGATATACAACCGGAGAAAAACAGAAATATCTACCAAGAACGTAACAATCAGGCATGTAAACCATCCGCTAAGGAATGCATCCGAAGTAAAGTCGACTATAAACTTCATTTCCTGCCGCCCTTTCTGTCGATTTTTTTTAACTACAACACAATTCTATCACCAAAAAGGTGATTTGTCAAACATAAATTCACTAAAAAAGTGATTTTTGTATAGATAAACAAATTCAATATCACCTTTTTGGTGATTTTATGGAGGAATTATGGTAATAAAAAGAATTTTACAAGTAATGACAGAGAAAAAAATCTCAAAAAAAGAATTGTCAGAAGCAATCGGCTTTGGAATTAACCAACTTAAACGCTGGGAAGACAAAGGCGAAGCCCCCGACATATACACACTCATGAAAATAGCAAAATACTTAAATATTAACATTAACTTTCTCATAGGAGAAACAGAAACCAAGCGTAGCCTAACCGATCAGGAAATGCTCGATCGGATCACCGAATGCTTCGACCTCTGCGACGGTCCTCGCAAGGCAGCCTTGTGCGTCAAGGCCGAGGAGCTCGCCAAGGAGACGCAGAACCAGGTAAAGCAGACGTCATAAAAAAAGTCCGGGAGCAGATTGCCCTCGGACACAATATAGACCCAGCTTTATTAAAAATACTTTTTACATCAAAGGAGTAAAATCATGAAAAAAATCATCTGCCTAATTCTCACACTCGCACTTCTATTAGCACTAAACGCATGTAATACACAAAAAGATCAGCAACAAGAAACAGAAAAAGAAGCGACAACGGAAAAAGAAACATTGTCACAAGAAGAAATCAGAGATAATATAAAACATTATTTCAACAAAGATATCGTTGAGACTAAAAAAGAAATAGAAAAATCTATTGTACAAATCACTTGCTATAATGGTAATTCAAAACAATTTACATCTATAGGAGTAATCGTTTCCGTACAACTAAAAATATCAGGACCACCAAAAATAATTGTCATATGCCATTTTGAGAGTTTATTTGACGACAATGGAAATGTAGCTGGAAAAATTTATATAAAAGATAAATCAAACAACTCATACAAAGCAAAAATCGAAAGGAATTCTTCAAACATACAATTAGCTATACTAACTTATGAAGCCAGTCCGCTACCAATTGAACCGATAAAGCAGTCGTCATCAACAAAATTACCTAATATCAATGAACCCTTAATTTGCATAAACTCCGAAGGAACATACGGCTTAACATTTTGCGAAGCAATGAATCAAGACGGTTTTTGTATCACTGAACAATATGACGATTCAACAAAAAATATAACAGGAATACTCATAGACTACGGAAACACACTCGCTGGAATATGTCACAAAAGATCAAGCTATTGTGTGCCGTACGAAACAATTAGACAATATATCGATGAATACGAATCCCAACAATAAAACCGAAACGTTTCGGTTTTTGAAAATAAAAAAACAGCAAAGCTCTTGACAAATCCCAAGCTCTGCTGTATAATATAACCGTAGGGCGCACCGATGACGGTCGCTCCCTCGAATATCAGACAGATAACCGTCTATCTTCTCAGGGGCAGACGGTTATCTTCTTTTTGTGAACAATGCGATAACGGCAACAATAAGTAACCCTAATTGCAATGCTTGATCCCATGTAATAAACATTGGCATCACCTTCCTCTCTCAAGGAAGGCAAAAGAAAATTTTACGCTCCCTTGTTTTCAGGAAGCAACCGCCACCATTCATGATGAACCCTACGGGGTCTTTCGACCGTGTTTATTATAGCACGGTCCTTTTCTTTTGTCAAGCCGCAAATACCGAAACGTTTCGGTATTTTTCTTGACCGCAAAACCGACTTTAGAAAAAATCAAAAACCGAAACGTCTCGGTTTATTTCCTTCAAATTTTCATTTTACAAATTCAACCGCCTACAACTGGAAATCGTGTGTGCGGTAATCCCGTACCGAGAGTTCGAATCTCTCTCTCTCCGCCAACAAAAACAGAACATTTGTCTGCCGACAAATGTTCTGTTTTTGTTTATCCAAGCCGCAGGCTTGGCATATCATCGCCGCACGACGTGCGATGCATATCATCAAGGGCGCATCGCGCCCTTGTATCTCATCACGCGCCAGCGTGCATATACCTGCGGCTTGATGATATCCAGACCTTCGGTCTGATGATATACCGCAACAAGTTGCGGATGATATCCACGGCTACGCCGTGATTTGGACGCGAGATTGCGGAAAACTCTTGAATTGCCTTGCAAGATATGATATAATACCCTCGAAGGGAGTGATTGTATGGCTAAAAACTATTTATTGATATATTCAGAACAGCTTGCGACCGATATAGAATTGCTTTGTCAAAATATAAAAGCTCCTTCTAACACTCTTTTTCAAATCCGCAAAAGTTCAAGTAGTGTGTACGCAAATATACGCGAGGCTAATTACGGGCAGAGTAAAGCGGATATGCTTTCAAAATTTGAAATAGCTCTCAAAGAATGTAGCGAGACAGAAGGTTGGCTACAATTGCTGTTCAACACAAATGGTATTGACGAAGAAACATATAAAAACTACAGAAATCTTTGCGGTCGTATCAGACGAATGTTGATTGCGAGTTGCAAAACCTTGAAGGAGAGCATAAAGTGAAGAAAGAGTTGCGGGATAAAATTTTAGAAAAAGTCGGATATGAATTGAATCGTAACGGTTTCTTTATCGCCGATTCATCAAAAAAGTGGATGGTTTTCCACAGAAAAAATGATTCCTACATCGAAATTATCCAGATTGCGCAAGACAAATACGAATCATTTGTCAGAATTTCTGCTTCTATTGCTTTTCTTGATGTCCCAAGTGAAATAACGAATATCGATTATGTATTTTTCAATGAATTTAATGATGGCGACTTCAAAAAAATCAGCACTGATGTTTGCCGTGAAAAATTTTACTTAAAAGGAAATTTTGGAGAGGCTTTCCATTACGGCGATGTTTATTTGGCGTTGGGGCGAGGAATTGTTGGCGTAAATCCCGATTCCAAGAAGCCAATCGGCATCAGACTTAAAAAATTCAATTCTGAAACATATGACAAATTATGTGACCTTATTATACAAAGGCTTAAAAAAGCATATCGCTGGTTGGATAAAAAGAAACAGGGCATCTAATAATTGGGACACCTTTTGTTCGCAATTACCTATATTCAGACACCTTTTATCACGTTTAAGCCACAACAAAAGGGCATCACCAATCGGTGATGCCCTTTTGTTGTGCCGAAGAATGACACGATGAAGAACTCCGCAAGCGTATGCTTGCCGGAGCGTGCGCACAGAAAATGTGCAGTTTCGATTGCAGTTCAGCGCACGCTTGAGTTCTGAATCTCGCTTTCAAAAACAAGGGCATCACCAATCGGTGATGCCCTTTTGTTGTGCCGAAGAACGATATAATGAAGAACTCCGCAAGCGTATGCTTGCCGGAGCGTGCGCACAGGAGGAATGCACAGTTGCAATTGCAATTCAGCGCACGCTTGAGTTCTGAATCTCTCTTTCAAAAACAAGGGCATCACCAATCGGTGATGCCCTTTTGTTGTGGCGAAGAATGATACGATGAAGAACTCCGCAAGCGTATGCTTGCCGGAGCGTGCGCAACCGCCTTACTGGCAATCGCGATACAATGCCTCGTTGGGTGCCAGAACCACTGCTCTGCCGTGCTGCACGCAAACCGTTCCTCTCGCAGATTCCAAGCGTCCGACGATATAGTTCAGATTGGTTTGAATTTGCGTTACCTCCAGCGTTTCCATGTCGTTGCGGAAGGTGTCGAGCATATAGCGGTAGTATCTCTCCTCCGCCTCGTTCTGCTCGATGAAGGTTCGGGTTTGAAGCTCCATGAGATCGTAGTAGAGCTTTGCCGCCTCCTCGGTTTTGAAAAGCGTGACGAACACGGTTTTGTTATCCTTGTTGGTTGCTTCCAGCTGACGCTCGATGGTGATCTCCGTGCCGTCGGTGATCTTCACATTGTACCCTTTATCCGTCAATCTTGCCTTAATTGCTTCAAGATTGTTCATACTCTCATCGGTTGGACCGCCGTTGCACGCTGCCAGGGCAAAAACGCAGACAAAAACCAACAGAAGTGCAAGTGTTCTTTTCCATGCTACCATAAATATTTCTCCTTTTGAGCAGTTGATTATCCTAAACGGATTTGATCCATTATATCACAAAAAAATCAGCTTGTAAAGTCTTTTTTCGGAATGATACTGCAAAAATGGAAATTTTGTCATAGAAGGTCGAACGAAAAAATGCTTTTTGGCGTATATTTTTTAAAAACCATCTATACAAAAAAAGAATTTCATGTTATAA
The DNA here is from genome assembly GCA_905201895.1 of uncultured Eubacteriales bacterium. GTDB lineage: Bacteria > Bacillota > Clostridia > Oscillospirales > CAG-272 > UMGS1865. The sequence goes on from CAJKPX010000015.1 coordinate 20,849, forward strand.
TATAGGTAATATATGCTCGAACAAGGAAAGGATCTTTACCTACATCATGGATACAAAGCAAAAGAAAAGCAGCTCGACCGTTGAAAAAAAGACATCCCGCCGAAGCACGGGACGCAACGGCGACAAGCGAAATGAAAAGCGCGTGTGGCAGCCCAAAGCAAGCGCACGCTTTGACCTGAAAAAGGAGCCTGCTCCCAGACGCGAGGAAGCGCTCGACGCCGTAGCGGAAAACGATACGGAGAACGGAATCCACGGCGAATATGAAAACGGTGCCGTGATCGGCAGAAACGCCGTGCGGGAGCTTTTGCGTGCCGAGCGTCCGATCGACAAGCTGATGGTGCAGCGCGGCGACCGCAACGGCTCGATCGTGGTGCTGGTTGCGCAGGCAATTGAGCGCGGCATCCCCGTAATCGAGGTGGAAAAAAGCAAGCTCGACCAAATGGCGGGCTTTGCTCCTCATCAGGGCGTAATCGCGCTTGCCGCCGAAAAAGAATATTGCACGGTTGAGGATATCCTGCAGATCGCTCGCGACCGCGGCGAGGATCCTTTGATCGTGATCTGCGACGGCATCACCGACCCCTATAATCTCGGCGCGATCATTCGCTGCGCCGAATGCTGCGGAGCTCACGGGCTGATCATTCCCAAGCGTCGCGCGGTGGGTCTGACGCCGCTTGTCACCAAGGCATCGGCAGGTGCTGTGGAGCATCTTGCAATCGCTAAGGTTGCAAATATTGCTGCCACTGTGGAGCAGCTCAAGAAGAACGGCGTTTGGACCTATGCCGCCGAGGCAGGTGGCGAGAGCGTTTACAGCACCAATCTGAGCGGTCCCTGCGCAATCGTGCTCGGCAGCGAGGGCAACGGCGTGTCGCAGATCGTGCAAAAGACCTGTGACGCCATCGTTTCGATCCCGATGTACGGTCAGGTTAATTCCTTCAACGTGTCCACCGCCGCAGCGATCCTGCTTGCTGAGGCTGCACGCCGTCACCACGAATAATCACCGAATTTGGAAGAAAGGAGACCTGTGATGAAGAAGCAGAAGCAATACGATCAAAGTGACGTGAACAGTCTCGTTCAAAAATTACAGGCGACCTTTCTCTCCGAGGATAAGAGCGGAAAGAAAAAACAAAGCCCGAAAATGGACGAGGACGATCGCGCATTTCGCAACAAGCTTGCCGCGCTTTTGGAACGCCTGTCGCGCCCTCCGCAGAAAAAGAAGGACACGTCGCCGCCTCCCGAGCTTTTAACCGACGATCCCGAGGATGAGGTTGAGGTTGTTGAAGCCGTTGAGGCTGTTGTTGAAGCAGACAAGCCGACGGAATCGGTTGTTCATGCCGACACACAAACGCCTCGCCCTTCCCCTGCCACACAGGAGAAGAAGAAAAAAAGCGCATCCGCACCGAAAAAAAAGAAAAAAACGGTACAGGCAGCTACGGACGGTGTGAAATCCGAGATGCTCCCCCCCGTTGATACAGAGCCTGCAACAAAGGCGCACGATGCGACCTTGGAAAAAGCCGAAGCACTTGCGCAATCGGTTGCTGATGACCCCGAGGAAAGCGAAGATGACGTCACGCCCGTTGCACTCGTCGAGTCCGTTGATGCAATGGAGACAGACCCTGCCGTATCCGAGTCCGAGCCTGAAATTGAGCCTGAAATTGAGCCTGAAATTGAGCCTGAACCTGCAAAGGTTCGTCATCCGCTGGATTTGATCGTTCCGATAGAGGATCCCGATGCTACCGTGCCTGCTTCCGAGGAAGAAGGTTCCGTGGCAGATATCCCCGTTGAGATAGCGTCCGTTGAGGAAGCACACCTTGATGAGGCGCCGGTTGAGGAATCAGCTTTTGAAGAAAATTCTGCGGAAAAGAGTTCGTCTGAGCCTACTCCCAAGGAAGATGCAACTACCGACGCGCAGACTGATGAAACAGTTGTAAGCGATACATCTGCAAACGAGCCAATCGCCGAGCCTGCAACGCCGCAGGAGCACACACCAAAGGCGGAAGCCACCGAACGGACGGCGAAAAAGACTCTCCTGGAGCCATCGGTAAGATCGCAGTTGACACCGTGCGAGGCAGCATCTGTCAAACCCTCGGCAACCGCGGTCACGCCCGAGAAAAAGGCACGCACCGCAGACAAGCCTGCATCGCATGTAAGCAAGTCCATCAAGGGAACGTCTGCACAGCCGATCACCATCAAAGCCCCTGCTCCCACGCGCGCAAGCGCACCGACCGATCGCACCGCCCCCGATGCGATTGTGATCCGCCCCTCTGCCGCAAATCGGATCGAGACAGAAACGATCGTGATCCGCCCGAGGCAAACAACAGAGGCGCGTCCCGTGCCACAGCCGATTGAAGAACGGCATGAGACTGCCCCCATCAAAATCGGAAAGGAATCCTTGCCCGTCTCCGAGCCACAGACCCTGCGGTCGGATTCGGACGAGCAAGCACCGAATATGAAAAAGGATAAAACCCCCATCACCTCGGAACTCGACAGTACGCCTGTTGCGCCATCCGAGAAGAAGCCGCCCTCGATGTCGGCAATCCGACGCGCAACGCGCGAGCCCTCGGCAACGGAAGCCCCCGAGACATCCGCAACGGCGACACCCCCAAAAAAGGCAGCGCGTCCGAGTGTGACCCTGCCGCATACCGCCGCTGCCAAGAAAAAGGCAGCGATGAAGAAAAAGCCCTCCGCGCCCTCTGCTTCCGACGAAACCGCAGACGAGCGCTTTGAGGAGGTCCTGGACGAAAATCTGATCGGCGAGCCGATTGCCGAGGAGATTCCCGTGGACGAGCCCGAGGAGCCTGCTCTTCCGCCCCAGAAAATGTCGCTCTTTCAGCGTCGGCAAAAGCGCCGCGAGGAGCGCGAGGAGGAGAAGCTCTCCACGCTTGATCTGATCTGCAAAAGAAGCGGCTTGACCGCCGACGATATCGCCATGATCTTTGAGCTCGGATATGAAAACGAGCTCGGGCGTCTGGTTGGATACGAAACGCTCAAGCGCCTCAAGACCGAGCACCTGCGCCAGGTGGAGCGCCACTCGGCACATCACTACCGCACCGCATTCGGATATCGAGGCGAGGAATGGACGGGCAATCACCGTGATGCCGTTCTGGCATCCTACGTTCACGACCGCAAGCGCGTGCTCACACGTCTGATCCTGACCGTTCTGCTCTCGCTCCTTCTCTTTTTCGTTGAGATGCCGCAGCTGATCGGCACACCTCTGCTTGCAATTACTGCATCCAGACCGTTGCTTTTGCCGATCGTTGGCATGCTGCTCTTTATCTGCGTGTCGCTGCTCTCGCTCACTCAAATCGAGTCGGGGCTGCGTGCGATCTTCCGCTTCGCTCCCACGCCCTATTCGGCGTCGGCACTTCTGCCGATCCTCGTGTTGGGCTATGATCTGCTCACGTTCTTTGCACACGCTCCGATGCCAAGCGCAAACTTTGCCGCATCGCTCGTTTTTCTCGTAACGGCGCTGTGTGACCTTTTGCGACTCTGCTCCGAGCTGCAAACGCTGCGCATCGTCTCCTCCGAGGGCCCCAAGCATATGCTCTCGGCAGCAACGCCTCGCAAAAAGAAGCTCCGCAGTGGGGACAAGATCGTGAAGATCATCAACGACGATCTCGGAGAAAATCTCTATCAGGTCAGGTCCGGAATCCGCACCGTCGGCTTCTTCCGTCGCTCCAACAATCTCACCTCTGCCGCACGCCCCTTCACGGTGCTGATCACAGTGATGCTCTCGCTCGCAACGGCGTTTGCATTGGTCTGCTCGGTTCGCACCTCCAGCCTCTCTGCCACGCTTTCCACCTTTGCGTCGGTGCTCCTCGTGGCAACGCCCACCTCGGCGATCCTCACCTATGTCTACCCCCTCTGCCGTGCAAACCGCCTGCTTGCAAAGCGCAGCTGCACACTCATCGGCGAGGAATCGGTGGATGAGCTCGGCGTGCACAAAACCGTGATCTTCCCCGATCAAAAGCTCTTTACAGCACAAAAGAGCACGCAACTTTCGATCCGCACAGGCGACGATTTCCGCACCGATCTGCGTCTTGTGAGCAGTCTGTTGCGTAAGCTCGGCGGAACTGCGGAGCAGATCAACAACGGCTCGCACTCCACACGTGAGGACCCGCCTGTTTCGATCGTTCGCATTCAGGACGGTGGAATTGAGGCGATGGTGGATCACAGCAATCACCTTCTGCTCGGAAATCTCGATTTTATGAAGCGCGGTGGAATCCGCGTGCCGCGAGAGAGCAGCGACGTTGCCCTCTCGCGTCCCGAAAACGTTTCCATGATGTACGTTGCGATCAACGGCGTGCTCAAGTTCAGCTACGAGGTGGAATATTCCGCCAACGAGGGTCTTGAGGACATGCTCCGCGCGCTTGCAGACAGCAACACTTCGATTGCCGTTCACACCTACGATCCCAACCTCAACGACGCCTTCCTGCAAAAGTGCAGAGGCGAGGACGTGGAGCCCGTGCGCGTGATCAAGCCGGGCAGGTTTGAGGAGGACCGACCGCAGGAGCTTGTGGATGCGGTTGCGGTTGCAACAGGTGACGCGCTTGACACCGTATCCGTGCTCCATGCCGCCAAGTTGATCTCCAACGTGCGCAGGTTCGGATTGCGCATGCAGCTGATTGGCTCGCTGATCGGTGCGGTTGGTGTGCTTTGGCTCGCCTTTCTGGGTCGGGCAAACACCTTTGGCATGCTCCCGATTGCAGCATATCAGGCATTCTGGTTGCTCCTTTCGTTCATTGCAACACACTGTGAGATCAATCGGAAAAATCTCCGCATCTGACAGAATATTCTGACAAAACACCATAGAAAAAGGATACGATTATGACAAAACAAAACCGTCCGTGCAGCACCGTTCTCAAATCGGTCTCCAAGCCCGGCAGATATGCAGGCGGAGAGTACGGTCAAATCATCAAGGATAAATCCCGTGTCAAGGCGCGCTTTGCCTTCTGCTTTCCCGACACCTATGAAATCGGTATGTCCAACCTCGGCGTACGCCTGCTCTACGGCTCGCTCAACGAGCACGAGGATATCTGGTGTGAGCGCGCGTATGATCCGTGGGTTGACATGCAGGAGCAAATGCGTGCGCACAAGCTCCCCCTGACAACGCTCGAGAGCGGCGATCCGCTTGCCGTGTTTGACTTCGTGGCGTTCACCCTGCAATACGAAATGAGCTACACAAACGTGCTCAATATGCTTGATCTTGCAGGCATCCCCCTGCGCAGCCGCGATCGCGGCGAGGATGCACCGCTCGTGATCGGCGGCGGCCCCTGCGCCTACAACGCCGAGCCCGTGGCAGACTTCTTCGACCTCTTTAACATCGGTGAAGGCGAGGATATGCTCCCCTCAATCGTGCGCCTCTATATCCGCATGAAGGACGAGGGCCGCTACACACGCGCCGCATTTCTGCATGAGGCGGCAAAAACCATTCCCGGCGTTTACGTTCCCTCGCTCTATGAGGTGACCTACAAGACAGACGGCACGATCGAGGCTTACACACCGATCTACGACGACATTCCGCGCAGAGTTCAAAAGCAGATCATCAAGGACCTCGATCAGGTCTATTTTCCCGACAAGGTGGTTATGCCCTACATCGAAACGGTGCACGATCGCATCATGCTCGAGGTCTATCGCGGTTGCATTCGCGGATGCCGCTTCTGCCAAGCAGGTATGATCTACCGCCCCGTGCGCGAAAAGAGCCACGCGGTGCTCAATGAGCAGGCGAAAAAGCTCTTTGATTCCACGGGATACGAAGAAATTTCGCTCTCCTCGCTCTCGATCAGCGACTACACCGAGCTCGAGCCGCTTTGCGAAAAGCTGCTCTCCTGGACCAACGATAACATGGTCTCGCTCTCGCTCCCCTCTCTGCGCGTGGACAGCTTCAGCCGCGAGCTGATGGAACGCGTGGAGTCGGTGCGCTCCTCCTCGATCACCTTTGCGCCAGAGGCAGGAACGCAACGTCTGCGTGACGTAATCAACAAAAACGTGCGCGAGGAGGACCTACTCCGCGCCGTGCAGATCGCCTTTGACGCAAAAAAGAACGCCGTTAAGCTCTATTTCATGAACGGCCTGCCCACTGAAACGCTCGAGGACCTCGACGGCATTGCTGCGCTTGCAGGCAAGGTGGCAGAGGCATATTACCAAAATCCCAACCGCAATCGCTCGCGTCAGGTACAGGTGACCATCAGCGTTGCCTGTTTCATTCCCAAGCCCTTCACACCCTTCCAGTGGGAGGCGCAGGACACCATGGAAATGCTTGCAGAAAAACAGGCGTATCTCAAATCCAAGATCACCAACCGCCACGTGCGCTATCAGCACCACGATGCAAAGGTCTCTCGCATCGAAGCGGTGCTGGCACGCGGTGACCGTCGACTCTCCGACCCACTTGAGCTTGCCTGCCGTGAGGGCTTCAAGTTCGATGCGTGGGACGAATATTTCGACTACGATCGTTGGCTCGACGTCTTTGCACGCACGGGCATTGACCCGTCCTTCTACGCCAACCGCCAATTCGGTCTTGACGAGGTTCTGCCGTGGGATATCATCGACTGCGGCGTGACCAAGGAATTCTTCCTGCGTGAGCGCGCCAAGGCATATGAAGCATCCACTACCCCCAACTGCCGCGAAAAATGCAGCGGCTGCGGCGCAAACGCCCTCGGTGGCGAGCGTGCGGTCTGCCCCGGCTGCAAGGGTAGCTCCGCTCCCGTTTCCGAGCCCTTCGAGCTCGACACGGTGAAGCTTTGGGATAAGCTCGAAACGCCAAAGACCGTGCGCATTAAGTTCCGCAAGGTGGGCGATCTGCAATACATCTCGCACCTCGATCTGCAACGCACCCTTGCGCGCGTGCTCGTGCGTGCTAAGATTCCAATGTGGTATACGCAGGGCTTCAATCCGCACGCAAAGGTGATTTTCGGTCTCCCTCTGTCGGTTGGAACCGAGAGCGAATGCGAATTTATTGATCTGCGCATCGACCGAGACATCTCGCCCGCAGAGGTCAAGGAGCGACTCAACCGTGAGCTGACCGACGAGATGCAGATTCTCGAGGCTTATGAGCCGACCTCAAAATTCCAGGACGTCGCATGGGCAAAATACGAGATGTGTCTCTCTCTTGAGCATGCCGACGCTGCGCTTGCCGCGCGGATGCAAGCGCTCTATGAGACCTCGCCGCTCAACATGGTGAAAAAGACCAAAGCAGGCGACAAGGAGATCGACATCATCCCTCTGATCCGCCGCGTGAAGGTGGTCTACAATGACGCACACCCCTGCGAGATTCGCATCAGCGCGATCCTCTCGGCGGGCAGCGCAGAGCACCTCAATCCTGAATTTCTCATCAAGGCGGCACGGGAGCACCTCGGCATCCTCTCCGGTGACCCCACCAAGGAAGCCTACACAATCCTACGCACGCACGTCTACCTCGCTGACGGTGTAACTGAATTCAGATAAAAACCGAAAAGCCCAACAGATGCTGAGGAATCTGTTGGGCTTTTTGAATGCGGCTTTACAGCTTTTGCATTTTGTCAAAAAAATAATCGGATATTTTTGTATACGATTGCCATTGATTTTTCTCTGTTGGGTATGCTATAATAAGAATGACAACACAAAGGAGGATCGACGGATGCTACTCGAAAGCTTGATTTGGTTACTTGCGGGAGTTGGAATCTTTATCGTCGGCATGAATTTTTTGAGCGATGCGCTTGAAAAAAGCGCGGGAAACGGTACGAAAAAGCTGCTTGAAAAGATCAGCAACAACCGCTTCTCGGGTGTTGGTATCGGTGCGGGCGTTACGGCGCTGATTCAGAGTTCCTCGGCAACCTCGGTGATGGTGATCGGTTTGGTAAACGCAGGGGTCATGACACTCACGCAGGCAACGCCGATCATCATGGGTGCCAATATCGGTACGACTGTGACGGGTGTGCTGGTTGCGCTGAAGAACAACTATTTCAACATGGCGATGTATTTTCTCGCCTTTGCGGGCGTGATGATGGGCTTTTTCAAGCGCGAGCGCTTCAAGATCGCGGGCAATCTCTGCTGCGGTCTCGGGTTGATCTTTGTGGGACTGAACATCATGAGCAGCGAGGAAGCGTTTGGAAGCCCCGCCGTCGAGGAGCTATTCACCAATATCTTTGCATCTCTCAATTTCCCGCTGCTGCTGATCCTGGTCGGCACCGTTTTCACGGCGCTGATCCAAAGCTCCTCCGCTGCCACGGGTATCGTGATCACAATGGTTGGCTCGGGAATTCTGCCGCTTGATCTTGCCCTGTTCATCATTCTCGGTGCAAATATCGGCACCTGTGTAACTGCCCTTCTGGCAACGATCGGGGCATCGGTAAACTCCAAGCGCGTGGCGCTGATTCATTTCACCTTCAACGTGATCGGAACGATCGTGTTCTCCGCTCTCGTTTGGATCTTCCGCCAGCCAACGGTCAACCTTCTTGTTTCGATGTTCCCCGGCGAAGACCCGATGGCGCTGCAGATGCGTGTGTCGGTATTCCACGTGATCTTCAACGTGACCACAACTGCTCTCCTGCTTCCCTTCGTCGACCAGCTCGTCAAGTATTCCTGCCTGGTGATCAAGGACAAAAAGCCTGCGGGCGAGGTACTCGCGCTCAAATACGTGGACAAGCGATTGCTTTCGATGCCTGCCGTTGCCTTGATGCAGGTAAAAAAGGAAATCGACTATATGTTGAGTTTGGTTGAGGAAAACGTTACGCTCTCCTTCGTTTCAATCGACTCGGCATCGGCAGAGCACAATGATCGGATCACCCAAAACGAGGCTGTGATCGACTTTACCAACAGCGAGCTGACAAAGTTCCTGATCGAATTGGCGGTTTCCTTGGAGCAGAGCGACGAGCGGATCATCGGTTCCTATTTTCACGTGCTCAACGATCTGGAGCGTATCGGCGACCATGCTGAAAACTTCCACGAGATCGGCTTGGAAATGATGCAAAAGAAGATTTCCTTCTCGCAGCACGCGCATGATGAGATCGCGGATATGCGCAGTGATATCATGCAGATGTTTGAAATCTCCAAGGATGCCTTTGAGAAGCTCCACATCGAGCGCCTCCCCATGCTGACCGAGTTGGAGGAGCACGTGGACGAGAAAAAGACCAACCTGATCGCAAGTCACTTCGACCGTCTCGCCGAGGGCAATTGCAACATTGACGTCAGCCCCTATTATTCCTCTCTTGTGCTCGGGCTGGAGCGTGTTGCCGACCACCTGATCAATATTGGTTACAGTATTGTCAACCCCGTCGGCTCGCAAAAGGAAAACGCATAAACGCGCTCGTTCGCAGGGCGCCGTAAAAAATCTTAACAAAAGGATTGGAGACATCTGAAATGGAATACGTTTACCCGATCAACGGCTATGATGAAAAGATCGCGCAGATCAAGGCGATTGACGCACCGCTTAATTTCTTGTTTATCACCGATACGCATCACCGTTTCCGCCACACGGTGATCGAGGGGATCGACACAATCCAATACGTGCTCGACAAATGTCCCGAAATCAGATTTGTGATCTGCGGCGGAGACATTGGAAATGATTACGACCCCAACCCCGATGCCTTCCGAAAATCTATGCACGAGGTGATGGACTCGCTCTATCGCCTGTCGGTCCCCGTGCATTGCTGCATCGGGAATCATGACGATTACATCGGCAATTGCATCGACCATGGGTGGGACACGCGAAACGGCATCCTCCCCGATGAAATGCACGCGCTCTGCATGAAATACAATCCAACGTCCGAGAATTACTACTACATCGACGTGGATGCCGCCGATGCGCGCTATCGCTTTGCTTTTGTGAACACCTCCGACAAGCCCTTTTTGGCAGACCAAAGTGGGCAATACCCGCTCTCGGGCTGGCGACTTGAGATTTCAAACAAGCAAGCCGAATGGTTTGAGGGAGAGGTGCTCAACACCGATCGCAAGATTTTGGTGTTTGCGCACTCCCCCATCAACAACAGCGGAATTTTCGGGAGCGATGGGCTCCCCGAGGCGATCAAGCCCTATGACGATCTCTTGAACGGTCCGCGCATGTACTATCACATGAAGCAATGCAAAAACGTGGTTGCGATGATCGCGGGACACGTGCACTACGATAATATCCATTATGACGACGATCTTCCCACCATCACCACCCTCTCTGCATTCCGCGGCAGATGGGCGCCCAGCACCCCACCCCGCAAGCGTTACTATGAGGACTACCCCGAGATTGCATTTGATGTGATGTCGATCAAGGAAAACGTGATCTACATGACACGCTTTGGTGCCGGAAATGACCGCGTGGCAGAGCTGATCCGTCCGGGCGAGAATATTCGCACGCGGCAATATTTCAAGGGAGAATAAGTTAATAAAAAAGGATTTCGACAAGGCATATATCTTGTCGAAATCCTTTTTATTATGTCGGTTATTTCTTCCCAAATCGCACAAGCAGCGGAGCAAGTTCGCCTCTGTAATGCCACGAATTTCCGTTTTTATTCTCTCCGATGCAAGCCATGCCAAGCGCTCCAATCACCGATTGAGAATTGCGGTTCTTCTTATGGGCATATGCCTCAATACATTGTGTATCACGGGGGATCACGTCACATAAAAATCGGCAAAGACGAAGAAGCAGTGCCGTGCGTTGATAGACAGGCTTGATCTGAATCTCCTCCACCATAAACACGCCGTTATGAACGTAATACTGAAAATATCCCGCCAGATCTGCTCCGTTGCGCATTAAAATAATCTGCCGCGGTTCCTTTTGCATAGCAGGCAAAACGGCACCAAGCCACTCAGTGCGATCCTCCTCATAGGATGCTCCCGTAGGCGCGATCACGCTCATATTTTGGTGCAAAATATCGAAAAGGAGCGGCAACACACGCTCACATTCGCGTTTGTCCAAAAAAGAAAGATTATATTTCAAAGCGAACCACACCTCCGAAGAATATTTGCTTTTTTATTTTTTGAAGTATTCAGATGGGGAGGTCCCCATATACCTGCGAAAGAGTCTTGAAAAATAACAGTAATCGTAAAATCCAACGATCGCAGACAGCTCCTGAAGCGGTCTTGGCTTTTCTTGATAAAGCTCGGTTGCCCGTGTGATACGATACTGCGCCAAATAATGCAAAAAGGTTGTAGCAAAATTCTTTTTAAATTGATAACAAAACGAAGGAACCGACATATAGAGAGTGCTTGCGATATCGGCGGTGGAAATGCTTTCGGTATAATGCGCGGAAAGGTATCTTGATACTTCAGTCATAAAACGCACGTTACCGTGATTGGCATTTTCTGCTTCAGTCGGGTGGTAATGCTCGAAAAAAAGCTCTGCCAAAAGTCTGTACACCGCAGAAGCAAGATAACATTCGCTTGCCTCATCTTTTTTAGAGAAAACATCCGAGATGGTTTCAATGATCGACCATATACCCGGTTGCCGCTCTTTATCATAAAATTCGTCAAAGCATTTTTTTCCCTCATTCAGGCTATTTTTTTCGTGAAGGAGAACCGAATCATGAAAATCAAGCCATTTTTTGAGAAGAAAGGTGATACAAATATATTCGGTCTCCTCTCCGGTAGCACTCCAAATACCGGAATGCAGGCGAAAAGGATTTATGAGAATTACCTCACCCGCCCCGAGGGAATACCGACGGTCGTCCACGGTGATCTGCACCGTTCCCTTTTTTACCGCAAGAATCTCTATCGACTCATGAAAATGATGATGAAAGGCAAGCTTTGGACCGGTGGAGGGCGCGCATGAACCATCGTAGCGAAAGACCTCGCAGTTGAGATTCATGGTTACCTTTGAATAGTCTTGCTGATCGGAAAAATAATACATCCCTTCCCTCCTTTATTGAGAATCCTCCCACAGTATATCGCATTTTTTGATTTTCGTCAATGCTTTTGACACTGTTTTTTTATTTTTGTCCAACATTTTGATAGTTCTATTCTACCGAATATCGTCAGCATGTGTTATAATAAAATCACACTGTAAATCCAAAAAGGAGAGTTTTCATGGCAACAATTTCTGTTCGTTTCAATGAAATAAATGGCGTGATCAAGCCAATGCATGCCGTCAATAACGGTCCTGTCAGACAATATAAGGTGGATACGGGACGAGACGATAATTTTGAGACCTATCGCGCGGCGCGCATCCCCTACGCACGTACACACGACGCATCCTTCTACTCTCTTTACGGAGGGGAGCATACCGTGGATATTCAGGCGATCTTTCCGAATTTCAACGCCAATCCCTATGACCCGACCTCCTACGACTTCCAGCTGACCGACGAATATCTGCAAAATATCAAGGATGCGGGAACAGAGATCTTTTACCGCTTGGGAACCAAGATCGAGCATTGGAGAAAAAAATACGGGACGATAGTGCCGGCGGACTTTCACAAGTGGGCAGTGATCTGTGAGCACATCATTCGCCACTATAACGAGGGATGGGCAAATGGGTTTCATCACAATATTATCTATTGGGAAATATGGAACGAGCCCGACGGTGTCAAAGCCAATGGAGATCAGCCCAACTGGAGCGGAACCCCTCAACAGTTCTATGATCTTTATATAGAAGCCGCAACACACCTGAAAAGATGCTTCCCCGATATCAAGGTTGGAGGTCCCGGTGTATCAAGCCTTCGTCGGTTGGAATGGACGGAAGGATTTCTTTCCGCATTGACAAGCAACGGCAGGCGAGTCCCCCTCGACTTTTTTTCGTGGCATTATTACGGCATTGAGATTGAGAAAAACGTCAGTCGCGTCAAGATCGCCCGTGAGCTTCTCGACCGTTACGGCTATACGGAAACCGAAAGCATCCTTGACGAATGGAACTACGTGGAGGGTTGGAGTGATCTTTGGACAAGCAGTATTCTTGCCATGATCGGCATGCGTGGCGCGGCATACTGCGCGGCAAATATGCTCGGTTGTCAGAACAGTGGGGTGAATATGCTGATGTATTATGACGCAAGACCCTGCACGATGAACGGAATGTTTGATTATTACACGTTTCGACCTCTGAAGGGCTACTATCCTTTTTATATGTACTCGGAGCTTTATGAATTAAAAAACAGCTGCAAATGTAACGTAGACGATGAAAATATCTACTGCGTAGCAGCTTCGAATGAGAATGCCTCTGCCGTTATGGTCGTCCACTACTCGCCGGAGAAGAACGTGCCCGAAAAAACAGTTGCTATGCATTTCGAGGACGAAGACGCAAACGGCGAATGGCAGGTATATTTTCTGGATGAGACGAGAACGATGGAGGAGTCACACGTCACCGTTCAGAATGGGAAGGCTTTCTTTACAATGCCGGAAAATTCTGTTATGCTGATAAAAAAGGTTGATCCATAAATATAAAATGGGGGGTGAGTCAAACGCAAAAAATGCATTTGACTCACCCCCTTTTATTGACTGTTAGGATCTGTCAAGTATCCGAATTAGCCCTTGAGAGCTGCCTGAGCTGCAGCGAGGCGAGCGATCGGAACACGGAAGGGCGAGCAGGATACGTAATCCAGGCCGATCGCGTGGCAGAACTCAACGGACGTGGGGTCACCGCCGTGCTCACCGCAGATACCAACGTGCAGATTCTTGTTAACAGGTCTGCCAAGGGTAACTGCCATGTTCATCAGCTTACCAACACCGGTCTGGTCGAGCTTTGCGAAGGGATCGTTCTCGAAGATCTTTGCATCGTAGTATGCGCCGAGGAACTTACCTGCGTCGTCACGGGAGAAGCCGTAGGTCATCTGGGTGAGGTCGTTGGTACCGAAGCAGAAGAAGTCTGCGTTTGCAGCGATCTCATCTGCGGTCAGGCACGCACGAGGAATCTCGATCATCGTACCAACCTCATAGTCGAGCTCTACGCCTGCAGCAGCGATCTCAGCATCAGCGGTTGCAACCACAACGCTCTTCACGTACTTGAGCTCCTTCACGTCGCCAACCAGCGGGATCATGATCTCGGGCTTAACGTTCCAGTCAGCGTGAGCCTTCTTTACGTTGATCGCAGCGCGGATCACAGCGGTGGTCTGCATCTTTGCGATCTCGGGATAGGTGACTGCCAGACGGCATCCACGGTGACCCATCATGGGGTTGAACTCATGGAGAGATGCGATGATCGTCTTAATCTGCTCAACCGTCTTGCCCTGTGCTGCTGCGAGAGCTGCGATGTCCTCCTCGGTGGTGGGAACGAACTCGTGGAGAGGCGGGTCAAGGAAACGGATGCAAACGGGGTTGCCCTCGAGAGCCTCATAGAGCTTCTCGAAGTCGCCCTGCTGGTAAGGCAGGATCTTAGCAAGAGCTGCTTCTCTCTCTGCTGCGGTGTCGGAGCAAATCATTTCGCGGAATGCAGCGATTCTGTCTGCCTCGAAGAACATGTGCTCGGTACGGCACAGACCGATACCCTCAGCACCCAGCTCGCGAGCCTTTGCAGCATCCTTGGGAGTGTCGGCATTGGTGCGAACCTTGAGCACTCTGTACTTGTCAGCCCACTCCATGATTCTGCCGAACTCGCCTGCAATGGTAGCGTCAACGGTGGGAATGATACCGTCGTAGATGTTACCGTTGGAGCCGTCGATCGAGATATAGTCACCCTCGTGGTAGGTCTTGCCTGCCAGAGTGAACTGCTTGTTCTCCTCATCCATAGCGATATCGCCACATCCGGATACACAGCAGGTACCCATTCCGCGAGCAACAACGGCTGCGTGAGAGGTCATACCGCCACGAACAGTCAGGATACCCTGGGATGCCTTCATACCGGTGATATCCTCGGGAGAGGTCTCAAGACGAACAAGCACAACCTTCTTGCCGGCTGCCTTCCATGCCTCTGCATCCTCAGCGGTGAACACAATCTGTCCGCAAGCTGCACCGGGAGATGCGCCCAGACCCTTACCAACGGGGTTAGCCGCCTTGAGAGCCTTTGCGTCAAACTGCGGGTGAAGCAGCGTGTCGAGGTTTCTGGGGTCGATCATGAGAACTGCCTTCTTCTCGTCGATCATGCCCTCGTCAACGAGGTCGCAAGCAATCTTCAGAGCTGCCTGTGCGGTTCTCTTACCGTTACGGGTCTGGAGCATGTAGAGCTTCTTGTTCTCAACGGTGAACTCCATATCCTGCATGTCGCGGTAGTGGTCCTCAAGGATTGCGCAAACCTTCTGGAACTGTGCAAATGCCTCGGGGAACTTCTCTGCCATCTGTGCGATGGGCATAGGCGTACGAACACCTGCAACAACGTCCTCACCCTGTGCGTTCACAAGGAACTCACCCATGAGCTTCTTCTCGCCGGTTGCGGGATCGCGAGTGAATGCAACACCGGTGCCGCAGTCGTCACCCATGTTACCGAATGCCATTGCCTGTACGTTAACAGCGGTACCCCAAGAATAGGGAATATCGTTGTCACGTCTGTAAACGTTTGCGCGGGGGTTGTCCCAAGAACGGAACACTGCCTTTACTGCGCCGATGAGCTGCTCCTTAGGATCGGAGGGGAAATCAGAGCCGATCTTTGCCTTGTACTCAGCCTTGAACTGCTCTGCGAGCTCCTTGAGATCCTCAGCGGTGAGGTCAACGTCATAAACAACGCCCTTCACCTTCTTCATCTCGTCGATGAGCTCCTCAAAATACTTCTTTCCAACTTCCATAACGACGTCGGAATACATCTGGATAAATCTTCTGTAGCAGTCGTAAGCCCAACGTGCATTGCCGGACTTCTTTGCCATAACCTCAACAACCTGCTCATTCAGACCGAGGTTGAGGATGGTATCCATCATACCGGGCATGGATGCACGAGCACCGGAACGAACCGAAACGAGAAGCGGATTCTCGAGATCGCCGAACTTCTTGCCGGTAACCTCCTCCATCTTCACGATATACTCCATGATCTCTGCCATGATGCCATCGTTGATCTGCTTGCCGTCCTCGTAATACTGCGTGCACGCCTCGGTGGAAATCGTGAAGCCCTGAGGAACAGGGAGTCCGATCTTGGTCATTTCAGCAAGGTTTGCACCCTTACCGCCGAGCAGCTCACGCATGGATGCGTCGCCTTCGGAAAACAGATAGCAATACTTCTTTGCCATGTTTGGTAATCCTCCATATATGAATATATTTTTGACGATTGGATTGTGGCACAACAAAAAGCCGTAAATTGCCCTTGTGCACCACAGTACAGGTTATTATACCACATTTTTTTCCATTTTTCCATACTTTTTCTCATATAAACCCAAAATCACTTTGTAAACATTTTATGAACGACAGACAAAAATGTGAAATCGGTTTGACATTCGGGGCAATTTATTGTATAATATGGTAGTTACATTTCAAAAGCGGTCGGTCCCTCGGATCGGGCGCATTTTGCGTTGCATGGAAGCGAGGAGAAAGAATGGCAGATATTTTTGACCTGTTCCGTAAAATTGAAAAGAAAGAGCCCGTGTCCGCCGAGCCGATCTCGTGGCTGATCGTGGGGCTTGGAAACCCGGGTGAAAAATACCGCCTCACGCGCCATAATGCGGGATTTCTGACGATCGACTCGATCGCGGAGAGATGCGGTGCACGCATCGACCGTCTCCGCTTCCACGCCCTCTGCGGTGAGGCAACCGTGAGCGGCCATCGCGTGCTGCTCATGAAGCCGCAAACGCTGATGAACGCCTCGGGTACAGCGGTACAGGAGGCGGCAGCATTCTATAAAATCGCGCCCGATCACATTCTCGTCATTTCGGACGATATCGCGCAGGAGCCCGGCAGGATGCGCATGCGCCAAAAGGGTAGCGCAGGCGGACAAAAGGGTCTGGGCGACATCATCCGCTGCATGGGAACCGACGTTTTCCCACGTCTGCGCATGGGTGTGGGGGCTAAACCGCACCCCGACTTTGATCTTGCCGATTGGGTGCTCTCCAATTTTTCCCCCGCCGAGCTGGACCTGCTCCGCGCAACCTTTGACACGGCATGGAGCGGCATTGGTAAGCTGCTCTCGGGTGACCCCGACGGCGCCGTGCAGATCTGCAACTCCTACAAGCCACAGGTATAAAATTTATGAGTATTCTGACAGATGCGATCCGTCGCGACACCGAATATCAGCAGCTCCTGCACGTGCTCGAGCGCGATTTTCGTCTCAGTCCCCTGCCGATCCTTGCCTCGGGACTTTGTGACGGTGCCGCCGACGCCTTTCTCGTCTCGCTCCTGACCGACTCTGCGCCCTATCGGGGAGGTGCTGCCCTGCTCCTCTGCCCCGAGGAAAAGGATTGTATCCGTGTCTCGGGGATGCTGGAGCGATATGGCATCCGCGCCGCCTTCTTCATGGCGCGCGACCTCACCTTTTATAACATCACCGCCTCCCATGAGTATGAGCATGAGAGGCTTCGCGTGTTGTCGGGGCTGCTCGGCGGCAGCTATGACGTTGTGATTACCACGCCCGACGCGGCACTCGGCTACACCGTCCCCCCCGACGCGCTCGCCAAGAACACAATCCGCGTGAGCGAGATCGACGTGCTCGACACCAAGGTGTTTGCAAGACGTCTGACCGATGCGGGCTACGTGCGAGTGGACCTCGTGGACAGTCCCGGACAGTTTGCGCTCCGCGGCGGCATCGTGGACATCTACCCTCCCTACGGATGCTTTTCCGATCTTGACGGCGGCGAAAAGCGCGGCGCACATGCGCTCCGCATTGAGCTTTTCGGCGACGAGATCGACCGCATGGGGCTCTTTGATCCCGAAACCCAACGCATGACCGAAAACATCACCGAGGCGGCGTTTCCGCCTGCCCGTGAGCTGCTCCCCGACCGCGATGGGCTTGAAAAGCTGAAAAAAGCGGTCTCGGCACAGTTCCGTGCTGCGAGCGACGAGCGCGTTTGCGACGAGCTGCTCCGCGAATGTGCGGCGGTCGACCGTGCACTCGGCGGCGAGGGCGAGATCGGATTTCTCGACAAATATATCACCTTGATCTATCCCGAGCGCGCCTCCCTGCTCGATTATTTTGGCGGCAAGCGCCTTGTTCTGATGCGCGGAACCAACGCCATCGAGGATCGGCTCAAGGCAGCGCAATGGCATCTCGATCAAACCGTGGTCGAGCTGCTCGAGGGCGGCACGCTGGCGCCAAAATACGCCGAATATGCCAAGCCTGATTCGGCACTCCGCCTCTTTCTGGGGCAGAACGTCACGCTTCACCTCGATTCGATCGCCTATAACGTCACCGATCAGCATCTGGCGGGTCTGTTCGGCTTCCGCACACGGCAAACGGTTTGCTACTGCGACAACGAGGTGCTCTTTCTCGAGGACCTCGATCAATACACGCGCGGCGGCTACCGCTGCATCGTACTCACCGAAAATGAGCCCGAGGCAGAGCGCACACGCACGCTTCTACGCGAGCGCGGCTTCGTGGTATGTGACGAGCCGACCTCGGTTGCCGAGCTCGACCGCGGATGTGTCACGGTTCTCTGCCGCGATGCCCTCCCCGGCTTTGAGCTGATCGTTTCCAAGATCGCTGTGCTCTCACTTCTTCCCGACGCGCGCGTTGGCGGGCTTTCGCTCTCGGCACGCTCACCACTGCGTAAAAAGAAAGCAAAATCCAAGAGCATCCTCTCCTATGCCGAGCTCGACGTTGGCGATTTCGTAGTTCACGAAACCTACGGTATCGGTCAGTATACCGGCATCGAAACCCTGACCTGCGACGGCGTAACGCGCGACTATATCGGCATCCGCTATGCGGGCAGCGACAAGCTCTTCCTGCCTGTGGAAAAGCTCGACAAGGTTTCCAAATATATCGGTGCTCATTCGGACGACGGCATGGTGAAGCTCTCCAAAATGGGGAGCGACTCCTGGAAGAAATCGAAGGCGCGCGCAAAGGGCGCGGCAAAGGATATGGCAAAGGAGCTCATCAAGCTCTATGCCGAGCGCATGCGCCGCCCGGGTCACGCCTTCCCCGCAGATGACAACTACCAAAAAGCCTTTGAGGAGGCTTTTGAATACGAGGAGACCGATAGCCAGTTGACCGCGATCGACGAGATCAAAAAGGATATGATGCAAGCAGTCCCGATGGATCGCTTGCTTTGTGGCGACGTGGGCTACGGCAAGACCGAGGTGGCTCTCCGCGCCGCATACAAGGCAGTACTCGGCGGTAAGCAGGTGGCGATCCTGGTCCCCACCACCCTCCTCGCCCTCCAGCACTATCAGACCATCGTGAGCCGCATGCGTGCCTTTGCGGTCAACGTGGATATGCTCTCGCGATTCCGCACGTCAAAGCAGCAAGCAAAAACCCTGCGCCGTCTGGCACGCGGTGAGGTCGACGTGATCGTTGGCACGCACCGCCTGCTCTCCAAGGACGTAGCCTTCCACGATCTGGGGCTTCTGATCGTCGACGAGGAGCAGCGCTTCGGCGTGGCACAAAAGGAAAAGCTCAAGCAGCTCTCCGAGGGCGTTGACGTGCTCTCTCTCTCGGCAACTCCCATCCCGCGCACGCTCAACATGGCAATGGGCGGCATCCGCGACATTTCCATTCTTGATGACGCCCCCCTCAACCGCCTCCCGATCCAGACCTACGTGCTCGAGGAGGACGGACTCATCGTGGAGGAGGCGATCCGACGCGAGCTGCGCCGAGGAGGTCAGGTATTCTATCTGCACAACTCGGTGGAAACGATCAACACGCTCGCCGCAAAGGTCTCCGCCGCGATCCCCGAGGCTCGCGTGACGGTTGCGCATGGCAAAATGGATAAGGATGAGCTGGAGCGCATCTGGGAGCAGATGCTCGCGGGCGAGATCGACATTCTGGTCTGCACCACCATCATCGAAACAGGTGTGGATATCCCGAACGCCAACACCCTGATCGTCTCAAACGCGCACAAGCTCGGGCTCTCCCAGCTTCATCAGATTCGCGGACGCATCGGTCGCTCCTCGCGCCGCGCCTACGCCTACTTTACCTTTCCCGCCTTCCGCGCCATCTCCGAGGTGGCACAAAAGCGGTTGGAGGCGGTGCGTGAATACGCCGAATTCGGTGCGGGCTTCAAGATCGCGTTGCGCGACATGGAGCTTCGCGGTGCGGGCAATCTGCTCGGTGCCGAGCAGCACGGACACCTCGACGCCATCGGCTACGATCTCTATATCAAGCTGCTCAATCAGGCGGTGCTTGAGGAAAAGGGCGTGGTAGCAGAGCCCGAGGTCGAATGCACGGTTTCGCTCAATTTCGACGCCTTCCTGCCCGAGAAATACGTCCCCTTCCCCGCACAGCGCATGGCGCTCTACAAAAAGATTGCTCTGATTTCAAGCATGGACGATCTCTCCGACGTGACCGACGAGCTGGTTGACCGCTTCGGTGAGCCGCCGCTCCCTGCGCGCAATCTTCTGCAGATCGCTCTGATCCATTCGCTCGCCGTTCGCTGCGGAATGACCGCTCTCCGACAGGACGGCACAGAGGTCCACATCTATCCGCGCGCGCTCGATCTTGACGTTTGGATGCAGCTCTCGGATCAGTTTGGCAGGCTTCGCGTGCTCATGTCGGGGGACCCCCACGTTTGCCTGCGTCTGCAAAAGGGCGACGACGCGCTCGCACTCATTCACAAAATGTTTGAAAAATATATAGAAATCCGCAATCAAAAATGATAGATAAATCCATATCTCTCCACTAAAATATAGGTATCTATTGATTCTGACTGCAAAAAGAAAGGAATCCTCGCATGAAAAACAGACTTTTGCGCCTCGCCGCGCTTCTCCTTGTCGCGGTTCTGCTGCTCCTCTCCACAGTGTCCTGTGCGAGCAGAACGGGAAAACCGATGCTCACGCTTGAGAAGGACGGCATCAAGGTCAGCATTTCGGTTAACGTCTATGAGCTTCTGCTCTCCCGCATGAAGGGCACGCTCGCCTTCTACGGCTACACCGCCAACGGCGTGAACGCCACGAGCGACGCATTCTGGGATTACACCGACAAGTTCAACGGCACCGACCTGCAAACCATCGACGAATATTACCGCAACCAGATTCTCGGCAACTGCAAGACCTTCCTCGTGGCACTCTATCTCTTTGAGCGCGAGGGACTCGCGCTCTCGGCAGCCGCGGAGGCAAAGATCAACGAAAAGCTGCGTGAGCTCGTCCTCTCCGACGGCGGCGGCTCCAAAACCAAGCTCAATGCGGTGCTCGCCGCTTACGGGGTCAACTACGACATCCTGCGCGAGGTCTACGTCATCGAGGCAAAGATCACCGAGCTTCAGAACCATCTCTACGGCGAGAAGGCATCCAAGCTCGGAACCGAGATCAAAAAGGAATATCTGGAGAAGAACTACGAGCATTTCCGTCAGGTGTTCCTCACCTCCTATCACTACGTTTATGAAACCGACAAGAACGGCGATGATATCTACTACTACCCCGACGGAGAAAAGAAGGGGCATATCTACTACGATATCTACAACGGCGAGATTGGCTACGATCAAAAAGGTAACCCCCTGCTTGACGAGCAGGGCGACGTGATCTTTTTCGTGCCCGGAACGAACAACAAGAAAATCGCTTACAACACGCTCGGCGTGCGCATCAATGCGCTCACCGAGGACGGATCGGACTACAAAACCAAGCCCATGACTGCCGAGGAGCTTGCCGCCGTGAAGGTGAAGGCAGAGGGGCTCTTTGCCGAGCTTGAGGACTCCACCTTTGCCGAATTTGAGCAGGCACTCACCGACCACAGCAACGATACCGCAGAGGTGAACGAGTTTGATGACGGCTATTACCTGGACAAACGCTTGGATTACGCCGAAACAGGCGAGCAATACGCCTACCTCGACGATATCGCAAAGGCACTCGCGGAGATGGAGGACGGCGAGGTGCGCATGATTACCTCCGCCTTTGGATACCACATCATCAAAAAATATCCGCATTCCGACAAGGCGTACGATAACGAAGCGAATGAGCAATGGTTCGCAGATTTCCATTCGGGTTTGATTGAGGAGCTCTTTTCCGCCAAGTGTGCCGAGCATTACGGCGACATCGTGCTGATCGACAAGGTGTATGCAACCGCGCCCACCATGAAAGCGGTTGGCGTGAATTACTATTATTGATCGCGTCCCTGTTTCAAAAAAATTCAAAAAAGTATCAAAACACGCTTGACAAAGCAATTTGGGTGTGCTATAATACACCCGAACCGCATAAAATCGGGGGTGCTGTCCCATGAGGACGGCTGAGATGGCAATGCCGAACCCTTTTACCTGATACGGATAATACCGGCGTAGGGAGATTTCCATAGATCAAGGGGATACACTCTTTGATAAAGCGAATTGACCGCACGGAGATTTCGTGCGGTCAATTTTCTATTTAGGAGGTGTCATTATGCGACACACAAAAACGCGCGCACTGTGTGAATGTGCGATTCTTCTCGCCCTTTCGGTGGTTTTGAGCTTCATTCAGATCTACAAGCTCCCCTGGGGCGGCTCGGTTACCCTCTTTTCCATGCTCCCGCTCTGCCTGATCTCCTTCAAGCACGGCATCAAATGGGGGCTCGGCACAGCGTTCTGCTATTCCTGGTTCCAGATTTTGCAGGGTGGCGTGTTCGGCTGGGGACTCACCCCGATCATGCTCATCGGCTCGCTTCTGCTCGACTACGTGCTTGCCTTCACCGTGATCGGCTTTGCAGGCGTATTCCGTAAGCACGGCTTTGGCGGCATGATCGCAGGCGTGGTGCTGATCAGCGCTCTGCGCTTTCTCTCGCATTTTCTCTCGGGCGTGATCCTGTGGGCAAATCTGGAGCAATTCGTGGCATTCGGTCGGGAATGGGTCAACCGCCCCGTGCTTTATTCGATCGTTTACAACGGCTCCTTTATGCTCCCCGAGCTGATCCTCACGGTAATCGGCGCGGTGGTGCTGCTCAAAATTCCGCAGATCAACCGTCTGATCACCGACCACGGGGAGGCTTGATTGCATGAAGCAGCTCAAGCTCTGCATTCTTGCCGCCGCTTTTCTCATCGCAGGAGCAATTTTGGCGGGGTGCTCGCTCCTCGCTGACAGCAGCCTGATCTTTTTCGGCTTTGCCTGCATGCTGATCGGCTGCCTCCTTCCATTTACCAAGTCGATTGCCGCCTATTTGCAGGGATTTTTTTCGGACAGCAACGCGGGCGATCGCAAATAACCGCTCATTCGGACTCGCCGGTCGGCGCCTCCGGCAATGCCCCCGCGAGCAGTGTTTCAAAGCAGAGATCGTCGTTGATCTCGATATTGACGCCGTTGATATGCAGAAAACGAAAATCGGCGGCATTTCGATAGGTGGAAAGCGGACGGTCGAGCGCATCGTCGGATTGGGCGCAAACCAGCACCTCCCCGTCACGCAGAGCGCTGACAATGAGCGTATGATACCAATCGCCGCTTCGATTGGCAAGCTGAACCACGTCCCCAATCATCACCGATTCGCGCGGGATCTCGACTGCAAAGGGTCCCACACCGCCGTTTCGGGAGCGGAACTCGGGGCGTTGCGTGAGAAAATCGTAAAAATATTCCACGCTGCTCCATGCGGGTGCGCGATCCTCTGCAGAGATGTAGTACCACCCGAAGTCGGGCGTATAGTTCATGGTGCAGCTCCCGGCAAGAACGGATTGCGAAACAAAATTGGTGCAATTCCCCCCGATCCCCGTGAAATCCACAAACAGCGGGTTGCGGTCGAGCGCCCAACGCCGCGCGTATTCCACGGCTCGCTCGCGATTGTAGGGCTTGGTAAGTAGCATCTGATCATTTCCCCCTTTTACATCAGCTATAATCAGTATATGTAAAAAAAGGACCGAACGCCACACGGCGCTCGGTCCTTCCTCATTTTCTCTTTATTCAACGTAGGTATCAAACACGGTTTTCATGTCGCACATCGTCAGATACGCGGCGGATTGTGTGTCGGTCTTTTCCGCTTCTCCCAAAATCAGGATGTATTCCGTTCCCCCGGTCTTTGCGCGTGCGGTGCAGGCAAGGCTTGCGGAGGTGATGAACGAGCCTGTCTTTCCTGCCTTCAACACTGCGGTGGAAAGTGAAAACGGCTTTTTCGCGTTGTTTTCATAGGTTTCCATACGTCCGCGGAAAAGCGTGCTGTAATAGGTGAAGCGGAACTCGGTGTACTCCGCCGCATCGTTGTAGTACCACATTTGAAAGGCGTGCTGGGTTTGACCGAGAATGTCCACGATCAGCGGACATTGCATCGCATAGGACATGATCATTGCCATCTCGGTGGCAGTGGTGTAGTTGTCGGCGCTCTCGTGCCCGATGGCATTGTCAAAATGCGTGTCGGTCAGCCCAAGCGACGTCGCCTTCGCGTTCATCATGGCAACAAACGCCTCCTCGCTCCCTGCGATCTCGTCCACGATCATCACGGTACAGTCTGCCGCCGATTCCATGCCAATGCCATAGAGCAGATCACGGATCAAAAGCTCGTCGCCAACGTCGTGTCCCGCAACGCTGGCTCCTGTATATGCACCCGAGCGCGCATAATCCCACGCCTCCTCGGTGACGGTGAGTTTGCGTTCAAGGTCAGAGACCTTGAAATATTCGCAGGCAACGATCAGCGTCATCACTTTGGTGAGCGATGCAGGCTCGAAGCGTGTGTTGGGGTCGGATGCTGCGATCACGGCTCCGCTCGAGGCGTCAACCAGAATGGCGTGCTGCGAGGCGATTCCCGTCACGGTCGCTGTGCTTGATTCAACGGCAGGTCTTTGCAAAAGCACCCCACCCGAGAATACCTTTTGATCATCGGGGTCGATCGGGTCGGTCACCTCGGTAGACTCGCTCGTACTCTCGCCCCCCTCCCCATCACTCGGCGGGTTTGCCGAGACGGGCGGTGTGAGCGTGCTGATCAGCAGCGCGGTGAGCAAAAAGACTTCTATTATAATAAAAGCAAGCATGCAAAGGCAAAAGATCTCCTCATGCCTGCCCTGCCTGACGTTTTTTGGGGGTGTTTTGCTTGTGTTCAACGGTCCACTTTCCTTTCGAGAATACTACCAGAATTCTGCGATTTGTTCTGCTTTTTTCCTACAATGAAATTGTAACCGAAAAGACAGAGTATGTCAATAGAGTTGCAAAAAGATTTACAAAAAAAATTTTTTTATTTTTTTTGCAAAAACCTATTGACAAGTGATTTGCTTTATGCTATAATCAATGTGTACCAAGTTAGTGTACATTCAAGCAAGGATCGGAGGAGTCAGCAATGCGAATCACACAGGAAGCCGACTACGCCATCCGAATTTGTGCCGTGCTTGATCTGCTTGGTAAAAAATCGGGAGCTTCCGAAATTGCCGAACGGGCTGGAATTACGCAACGCTTCGCGCTTAAAATTCTCGGAAAGCTCACCGACGTTGGAATTGTGAGGTCTTATAAGGGGGCGCGCGGCGGATACGTTTTGAACGCAGACGCCACAGAGATCAAAATTCTCGACCTCATAGAGGCGATCGAGGGTCCGCTCCGGCTTTCCAAATGCCTCGAGTGCGACTACGATTGCACACGCAACCCCAACAAGGCATGCTGCAAGATGCACGTTGCCTTTGCAGCGCTCAACCGAAATCTTGTTAATAGCCTCGGGCGTATCACGGTGCGAATGCTCAATGATGAGAGCGTTTCCTTCGATGATATCACCGACGTTATCAAATAAAAAAATTTTTTTAACATAAAAGGAGATTTACAGTTATGAAAAAGTGGAGATGCACCATCTGCGGAGAAATCGTTGAGTCGGACGTTCGTCCCGACCAGTGCCCCCTTTGCAAGGCATCGGGCGAGAAGTTTGAGGAGATCGTTGAGAACGGCACGATGAGCTGGGCAACCGAGCACGTCGTTGGCATCGCAAAGGATGCTCCCGCCGAGATCATCGAAGGTCTGCGCGCAAACTTCCAGGGCGAGTGCACCGAGGTTGGTATGTATCTGGCAATGTCCCGCGTGGCTGCAAGAGAGGGCTACCCCGAGATCGCGCTCTATTGGAAGGAAGCAGCACTTGAGGAAGCAGAGCATGCAGCAAAGTTTGCAGAGCTCCTCGGCGAGTGCGTGTTTGATTCCACCAAGCAGAACCTCACGGTTCGCGTGGAGGCAGAGAACGGCGCGACCGCAGGCAAGTTTGAGCTGGCTAAGATGGCAAAGGCGCTCAACCTCGACGCGATCCACGACACCGTTCACGAGATGGCAA
Source organism: uncultured Eubacteriales bacterium (assembly GCA_905201895.1). Lineage (GTDB taxonomy): Bacteria > Bacillota > Clostridia > Oscillospirales > CAG-272 > UMGS1865. The sequence goes on from CAJKPX010000015.1 coordinate 46,920, forward strand.
AGG
>CAJKPX010000016.1 GCA_905201895.1 uncultured Eubacteriales bacterium
CCTGCCGTCCTCCAATGTGCTCTATTACGACATGAACGACAACGCATGGCTTTGCATCCGTCCGTCCGGCACCGAGCCGAAGATCAAGTTCTACTATATGCTCGAGGGAGCCGATCTTGCCGATGCAAAGCAGAAATGCGCGGCATATCAGGAAACGCTCAACGAGCTCGCAAAGGCATAATTAATCTTAACAAATACAGACAAACATGAAAAACAACACGGGGGTAAAGCAAAAGCATTGGCTCCCGTGTGTTTTTTTCTAAAAATCCTCTCGGAGGTGACTTGATATGACCAATGAAACCGCACGCTATGATGCCGCAGAGCTGCTTGCCCTGCTCGACGGACGGCGATATTCCGAGCTGATGCGTCGCTTTGACGAGATGCTCCCGATCGACGCCGCCGAGTTTCTATCGGATCTTCCCGACTCACGCATTCCCGTGGTCTTCCGTCTGCTCAAAAAAGACACCGCAGCCGCGATCTTTGCCGAGCTTGACAGCGAGTGGCAGGAGCGCATCATCGGCGGCATGACCGACAGTGAAATCTCTCACATGCTTGACGAGCTCTTTGTGGATGACGCCGTGGACATGCTCGAGGAAATGCCCGCAGGCGTGGTCACACGCATTATGCGCGTCGCAACGCCCGAAACGCGCGCTGAGATCAACCGATTTCTCGATTACCCCGTTGGCAGCGCGGGAAGCGTGATGACCAGCGAATTCATCGACCTGAAAAAAAGCATGACCTGTGCCGAGGCAGTGACACACATCCGTCGGATCGGTCTTGACAAGGAAACGGTCTACGTGGCGTACGTCACCGACCGTGCACGCGTGCTGGAGGGGGTTGTACCACTCAAAAAGCTGCTTTTTGCCTCCCCAAACGATCAAATTGGCGAAATCATGGATAAAAACGTGATCTACGGCTACACGCACGATGACCGCGAAAGCGTTGCACAGCTGATCTCGCACTATGATATTCTCGCGCTTCCGATCGTGGACAAGGAGCGCAGGCTTGTGGGTCTGGTTACGGTCGACGATGCACTCGACGTGCTCCAAGACGAGGTGACCGAGGACATCGAAAAAATGGCGGCGATCCTGCCCACCGACAAACCCTACATGCGAACGGGAGTGTTTGAGACCTGGAAAAAGCGCATTCCGTGGCTTCTGCTGCTCATGCTCTCGGCAACCTTTACGGGCGCGATCATCTCGCACTACGAGGCTGCGATTGGAACCTACGCCATTCTGACCGCATTCTTTCCCATGCTCATGGACACGGGCGGTAATGCGGGCGGACAGACCTCCGTTACGGTCATTCGTGGACTCTCGCTCGGAGAGATTGAGCCGCGCGACGTCTGGCGTGTTCTGCGCAAGGAGCTCTGCGTGGCACTTCTGTGCAGTCTGACACTTTCAGTTGTCACCTTTCTCAAGGTAATGCTGATTGATTTTCGTCTTCAGCTGCAGAGTATTTCGGAGAACGGACTCGTGCAAAACAACCTACACATTGCACTTGTAGTCGCTGCCACTGTTTTTCTTGCGATCCCGATTGCCAAGCTGGTTGGCACTCTGCTCCCACTCGGAGCAAAAAAAATCGGGCTTGACCCCGCCGTGGTCGCCAGCCCCTTTATCACCACCATCGTGGACACCGTGATTATCTATCTCTATTTCACCATCGCCTCCTCCGTTCTCGGATTTGCGTGATCAAAAAACAGTGAGTCGGTTGCAATTGCATCCAGCTCACTGTTTTTACTTTTTATTCGATCGCCTCGGGCATGATCTCGGTTTTGAAATATTCCTCAAAGGTCATGCCAAAGTTATCCATGCAATAGTCCTCGATGATCTGCCGCCATTCCTCCTCGGGAATCGTTGCGATCATGGTAATCTCGGTTACCAGGAACACCAGGCAAATCAGGATGGCAAGGATACACAAAATCAAGCCAACGGTTGCCATGCCTGTCATCACGCCGCCGTTGTCGCGTCGGGAGAGACACGCCAGCACGATGCCGATGATGCCGAGCGGCAGGGCTAAATAATAAAGGCAGCAGCAGCAAAAGCACAGAAAAAGCCCCACAATACCAAGCCAAAGTGCAGCAATGGCATAGCCCTTTGCGTGTCCACCCTCGGGTGCGCGCATATCCTCCGGCGTGGAGGACTCAAAGAAAAAGCTATCCTGCCCCGGCGTATAATCCTGATTGTTCATATCCAACACCTCTGCTTTGCCATGCAATCGCGGCATGCAAAGTCATCCTTTCCTCATAAGCACCCTTGTTGTTTTTCATTATATCACATTTCCTCGGAAAATACAATCTTTTTCTTGAATTATTTACATTTATATGGTACAATAAACGCAGAGAAAACGAAAGGAGAGGAGGAATTCCCTTGAAAATTCATCGCAGATCGGCGCTTATCTGGATCGGCGTACACGTAGCGGCGGTGATCGCAATTTTGCTTTTTCCTCTTTACCGACGCATTGCAGAGCTTGCCACGCTTGTGCTCTCGAGCTGCGTGCTCCACGATCGCTTTCACCTCTACTGCCCTCTTTGCGGCGGCACACGTGCGATCGGAGCAATCCTATCGGGAGATTTTCTCGCCGCGTTCTCCTACAATCCATTCGTCACGCTTCTGCTTGCTCTGCTGGTCGCGTGGGATATTCTGGCACTAATCCGACTTCTGCGCGGTCGCCAACGCATCTTCGCGCTCCCCACGTGGGTGTGGATCACGCTCATGGCGGTGGCACTCGCTTACGGAATTTTGCGCAACGTTCTGCTGATCGCGGTTGGATATGACCCGCTCGGCGATTTGATTGGCTTTTGGCATGCGACGTGATTGCACCAATTCGACGAAAAGATTATAAAAAGAAAAAATCCGTACAAACTAACTGCACGGATTTTTTCTTTTTCGGAGGAATGGGAAATGCGGGTTTTACACGTGATCAGCGACACAAACGTTGGAGGAGCGGGAGTTCTGCTCACCTCTCTGCTCAAAAACTTCGACCGCAGCCGCGTGCAGAGCATCGTTGCACTCCCCCGCGGCAGTCGTCTCATCGAGCGCTTGGAGCCGATCGGCGTGCCGATTCTGCCGCTTGCACATCTCCCCGACCGTCTCTCCGCCCGATCGGTTGGCGAGCTTACGCGTCTCATTCACACCACTCACACCGATCTCGTGCATGCAAATGCCGCACTCTCGGCGCGATTGGCGGGAAGGCTCTGCCGTGTGGGCGTGCTCCACACCCGACATTGCTGCTTTCCGCCCGATGGAATCTGGCGTCTTTCTCCCGTGCGCAGGCTTGGCGGAGTCTGGAACCGTGCGCTATCGGATCACGTAATCGCAACGGCAGATGCCGCCGCCCTTGATTTGCAGACGCTTGGAATTCCCATGCAGCGGATCACCTGCATCATCAACGGGTCCGAACCTGTAAGAGACGTGAGTGATGAGGAAACGGCATGTTTGCGTGCACGGTTGGGGCTTTCTCCCAATGATTTTACGGTTGGAATCGTTGCCCGTCTCGTTGAATGCAAGGGACATAGAACCTTTCTGCTTGCCGCGCGCGAGGTGATCGAACGCATGCCGCACATTCCCTTTCGCTTTCTCATTGTTGGGGACGGCGAAGAACGCGAGGAGCTGGAAGCACTTGCGCGGTCGCTCGGGCTTTCCGATGCCGTTCGTTTTTTGGGCTTTGTGAGCGACATGGCACCCGTTTGGCATATCCTGCGCGTGAACGTCAACTGCTCGCATGGAACCGAAACCTCCTGCTTGGCACTCTCCGAGGGCATGAGCGTGGGGCTTCCGATGGTGGTCAGCTCTTACGGCGGAAATCCCGCTATGCTTGGGGAAAGTGGTGTTGCAGGCTTTCTCTGCCCTCCGCACGATCCGTATGCTTTTGCCAACGCAATCTGTGCAATCGCCTCCTCGCGCGAGCTGGAGAACTCCTTGCGTGTTGCCGCCAAAGCACGCTTTGCAGCACACTACACCGCAAGCGCCATGACCGAGCATCTCACAGAGGTCTATGAGATGCTGATGGAGCGAAGCAGTAATCGCATAATGAAAATAATGAAATAAAAATCCGTCCAACCGAGCACGATGCCCGATTGGACGGATTGATTTTATGCGTTGAACTCGTCAACGGTTTTGGTCTTAACGTGAACACAACCCTCGGGGATCTCGAAACGCTCCTTGTTGGGTGCCGCCCAACGAACCGCGTTGGTGATGATGCGTTGCACGTAGGGATTGAAGAAGGATTTGCAGGTCTCGTGACCGGGCTGGAAATAGAATACCTTTCCTGCGCCGCGATAGAAGCATGCTCCTGCACGCATGATGTGACCGTCCTCAAACCACGCACCGAACACCAGCTCGTCGGGCTGCGGAATGTAGAAGGGCTCGCTGTAAAGCTCCTCCTCGTCGATCAGGAAATGGTCGGGAATGCCTGCCGCGATGTCGTGCGCGGGCATGAGCGTCCACATGATCTCCTTTTGGTTTCTGCCCCAACTGAGATTGCCGTTGGTGCCGATGATCTTGCGGAAGGGCTTGGAGTGGTGTCCCGAATGGAGCGGAACAAAGCCCATCTTGCCCTCATAAACGCGCTTCTGGATCTTTGCAACCAGAGCATCGTCAACCTCTGCATGTGCCATGTGCCCCCACCAGATCAAAACGTCGGTGTTCTCCAGCACCTCATCGGGCAGACCCTGATCGGGATCGTCGAGCGCCGCCAAAGTGACCTCCATATCGTCATTCAGGTCCAAAAATTCCTTGATCGTTGCGTGCAAACCGTTGGGATAGATTGCCTTTACAGATTCCTTTGTTTTTTCGTGGCGAAACTCGTTCCAAACCACAACTCTGAGCTTGTTACTCATATCCATGCTCCTTTCAAGCCATACAAAAGCGGCAACACCGCCTGTTTTCATGATTTAATGATACCACATTTTCTCAAAAAAGTCAAGGGGCAAAGCGCTTTTCAAGGATAATAAACTTTTTATGGTTGGGCAATAGATATTGATTATTTCAAAAAGAATCCGCCACCAACGCAGATTCCGAGGAATCTACGCTGGGGGCGGAACGAAGAAATAGTCTAATGAAACAAGTCATCAATTCTCACAATTAAAAACATCATTTTCTCATAATAAAGGATAACAGGAACAAAACCAAGTAGAGAAATGCTGCGATAAAAACAAGCAAAAAAACATCTATGATCACAACAATATACCTGTTTTTCACAAACAAAGGAATAAGCCCTGCGACTTTAGTAAACAGGACAATGTATATTACGAGTAGCACCACCATTGACACCAGCTTTAAACAATTTCTTGCAAAGGCGTTTTTTATAGGGGATAGCAAATCTAATAACAAGTCCATAACTAAATCTAATGGGTTCATAATCTTCTCCTTATCCTAGTTTCTTAAATTCCAATTTGATATACACAAAACCGTATCTAATTCCAAATCTTGCAAATCTATTCCAGTGTTTGAGAGAATCCTTTCATGTGCGGAGAAAAAACTTCGATACGTTTTCAAGTCGCATCAAATATATCCATATTTCTTCCCCTGATAGGAGTCGCGCGCATAAAGGAGCTTGTCAACATCGTTGATCACGGTGGTCTTTCGTCGGCTCCAATCGGGGGCGAGCAGGTCCTCACCCTTGCCGTCACCTGTGAGACGAGCGATCACGGTGTCGGGCGGGAGCAGCTCAAGCGCATCGGCAACGAGCGTGATATAGCGCTCACGCGTGAGCGGCTCATAGTCCCCTGCCTCATACCACTCTGCCAAACGCGTTCCGCGCAGCACGTGCAAAAGATGCAGCTTGACCTGGTCGGGGCATAGCGCTGCCACGTCGCGCACGGTTTGGAGCATGTCGGTGTCATTCTCTCCGGGCAGACCGAAAATGAGATGCACCGAAATGCCGATGCGGTCGCTCGCCGCACGGAGTGCCCCATAGCCACGGCAAAAATCGGCAAAGGTGTGTCCGCGATTGATGCGCGCGGCGGTTGCGTCCGACGAAGTCTGGAGCCCAAGCTCCACCGTGAGGCAGGTGCGCTCGGCAAGCTCGGCGAGCAATGCGATCACATCGGGCGGCAGGCAATCGGCACGCGTTGCCACATTGATTCCGACGATGCCGTCGACGGCGAGCGCCTCCTCAAATTTTTCTCGCAGATACGCCACGGGTGCATAGGTGTTGGTGTGCGCCTGAAAATAGGCGATGCAGCGCGAAACGTCCCATTTTTTTGCAAAGACCGCCTTCTGCTCCGCAATCTGCTCGGCAACCGAAAGGCAAGCCTCGGGGGCAAAGTCGCCGCTCCCGCGCCCCGAGCAATAGACACATCCGCCCCTGCCGCATCTGCCGTCGATATTCGGGCAAGTCAGACCGATATCAAGCGGCAGCTTGGCACATTTGCCGCCAAAGGTATGGCGCAGATAGTAATCGTAGGTATAGTAGCGCTTGTTGGTGTCGCTATTTGGAAACGGATTGCGTTCTGCCTGTGTCACGGTGACACACCTCCCTTCCGCCCTTCATTGGCAGGTGTAAAATCGCGGAGAGTATCCGTTTGTTTTCCAACAGATCGCCTCTCCGCGAAATTCTTGATCATTTTATGCGTTCAAATATTTTTCCGCAACCGCAATACGGACACAAAGGGTGAGCACGTTCATCGCCACCGCCAGGTCACGCTCGTTCGGGAAGGTGGGGGCAATGCGGATGTTGCTGTCCTTGGGGTCTTGGCGGTAAGGATAGGTTGCACCAACGTCGGTGAGCTTCACGCCTGCGTCACGACAAAGCTGATAGGTGCGCTTCGCGCAGCCCTCCTCTACGAACAGGCTGACGAAATAGCCGCCGAGCGGGTTGGTCCAATGCGCCACACCCGTGCCTGCGAGATCGCGATCCAGCGTGCTGAGCACAAGCTCAAACTTGGGGCGGATCAGGTCTGCCAGCGCCATCATGTGGTGATGGATATTCTCTGCCGAGCCGAAATAGCGGACGTGGCGAAGCTGATTGATCTTATCAAAGCCGATGGTCTGCGCACCGATGATCGGCATGATCTGGCGCAGATTCTCCTCGGATGCCGCCATGATTGCCACGCCCGAGCCCGGGAAGGAAATCTTGGAGGTGGAGGCAAAATAGAACACGCGGTTGCGGTTGCCGTATGCTGAGCAAGCCTCGAAGATGTCGGCAAGCGTGTCGGCGCGGTCGGGATAGAGATCGTGCACTGCGTAGGCGTTATCCCAGAAGATACGGAAATCGCGCGCTGCGGTCTTCATTGCACCGAAGCGGCGCACGGTTTCGTCCGAATAGGTGATGCCGTCGGGGTTGGAATACTTCGGGCAGCACCAGATACCCTTGATGGCAGGGTCGCTTGCCGCCAGCGCCTCAACCGTATCCATATCGGGACCGGTGGGGGTCATATCAACGGGGATCATCTTGATGCCGAGCGACTCGCAGATTGCAAAGTGACGGTCATATCCCGGTGCGGGGCAGAGGAACTTGATCTCATCCTCGCGGCACCAGGGGCGCTCGCTGTCGCAAACGCCGTAGAGCATGGCACGCGCAACAGTATCGTACATCAAATTCAACGAGGAGTTTCCACCGATGAAAAGCTCCTTTTCCTGCAGTCCCAAAAGCTGTGCAAAAAGGCGCTTTGCCTCCTTGATACCGTCAAGCACACCGTAGTTTCGGCAGTCAAAGCCATCCTCGGTGCGGCAATCGTAGGACGAATCAATACAATCGAGCATCCCCTGCAAAAGATCGAGCTGACGGGCTCCCGGCTTACCGCGCGAGAGATCGAGAGAAAGCTTTTTGGCGCAGTAGGCTTCATATTCCGCACGCAGCGCCGCAAGGGTCTCGGAAAGCTGCTCACGGCTCATCTGTGAAAAGTTCATGGCATTTTTCTCCTTGGAATCAAATCTTTTAACAGTATATCACATTTTTCTGTAAATTGCAACCCTATTTTGCAATTTATTTTTTGAAAATTGCAATTTTAACCGTCTTTTTCAAATTTGTTCCAAAATTCAGTCACAATTTCTGCAAGTTCGTTCGGATTTCTTGCATATTGTTCGTTCTGCCAATGGTCGGGAAACAGCATTTTGTAGCGCTCCTCGGCGTATCTGTCGTCGATGAGCACGATCACGCCGCGGTCCTCCTCGCGTCGGATCACGCGGCCTGCCGCCTGGAGCACGCGGTTCATGCCGGGATAGGTGTAGGCATAGTCATAGCCGCGCTCACGGGTGGTTTCGTAGTGGTCGCGCAGGATGTTGCGCTCGCTCGAGAGCCCCGGGAGCCCCGTTCCAACGATCACGGTGCCGATCAGGCGTCCGCCGGGGAGATCCACGCCCTCGGAAAAGGAGCCGCCAAGCACGCAGAAGCCCACGCGAAGCCGACCGTCATCACAAAAGGCATCAAGGAATTTTTCGCGCTCGGATAGCGACATGCTCCGCGTTTGAACAACGGTGCGCACCTTGGGATAGCGCTCGGTGAACACGCGCAGGACCGACTCCATATACCGGTAGGACGGAAAATAGGAAATGTAGTTCCCCTTCTTGCCCGACGTTGCGGCGGCAATGAGAGAGGCAACCTTGCGATAGGAGGCATCGCGCTCCTCATATCGCGTGCTCACTGTGGGAACCGTGACAAGACAGAGGTTGCGCGGATCAAAGGGTGACGGCAGGGAGACGCGCACGGCATGGCGTCCGCCGCCGAGAATATCCGAAAAATAGTCGAGCGGCGTCAGAGTTGCCGAGAACAGCACCGACGCATGTGCACGTCCGAGCAGCGCATCCATGATCTGCGAGGGGTCCAGGCAGATCAGGCGCACCTGCCGCGCATCGCCCTCGACCTGAACGAAGGTGAGAAAGCGATCGTCATAATACTCTGCGATCGTATCGTAATGCTTCAGCCGTGTGGCAAGCGTGTGCACGTCGACCTCATGCGAGTCTCCACGGTGCAAGCGTAACCACGCCTCAAGCGCCGCGGACGTTTCGGTTACGCACCTTCCAAGCTCGGCAAGCGGATTACGCGAGAGATAGTAGCCGCGCTCCACCCCTTCCCCGTCCTTTTGCAGGGTGTCGCGGCAGAGGCGTCGCAGAGCATGAAGCGTGATGGCAAGACGCTCGAGGCAATCACGCAGGGGCTTTTCGCTCTCGGGGAGCTTACGCCAGAGTGATACCACGTCGCGGCTCTCGAGGGTTGCCGAATACATGTCGCAGGCACGGTCGCCGAGGTTGTGCGCCTCGTCGATCAGAAAAGCATAGCGATTGGCAGCAAGCGGCTCGGGATCGAAATAGCGGCGCAGATATACGTGCGGATCAAAGACATAGTTATAGTCGCAGATGATAATATCGCAAAAGAGCGAGAGCTCAAGCTGAAATTCGTAGGGGCAGAGGTTGTGGCGTGCGGCGATCTCAAGAATCGAGGTGCGCGAGAAGCCGCTCTGGTTTGTGAGCGCCTCGCAAATAGCGGTTCCAACACGATCGTAAAAGCCCTTGGCATAGGGACAGTCGAGCGGGTTGCAATGGCGCGCGATCCCACCGGGATCGTCTTTTGCCGCATCGTTGCGGCACATCTGCTCGCGCGCGCTGAGCACAACCGTTCGCAGATGCGCGCCCGCCTCAAAGATCTGTGCGGCGGCGCGGTATGCCTCGCGTCGGGTGGACGCCTTGGCGGTGAGATAAAAGATCTTGTCCACGTGCCCTTCCCCAAGCGCACGGACGGCGGGATAGAGCGACGAAAGCGTTTTCCCCGTTCCCGTGGGAGCCTCCACAAAGAGGCGCTTGCCCGCCTTGATGTCGCGGTAGCATTCGCGGAGCATGATGTCCTGCCCCTCACGCACCGACGGATAAGGAAAGCGTCCGCCTGCCGCCGAGGGAACGAGAACGGTTTGGCGCTCGATGAGGATGCGTGCGCGGTATTCCACGAGTGAGAGCAGACCGAAATAGAATTCCTGCAGCTCGTCGGCCGTGTGAGTTGTGGTGAGATAGCGCGTTTCCACATCATCCAGACGGTAATAGGAAAGGCGTGTGTCGATCACATCGAGCCCGCGCTCGCGGCAGAGAAAATAGGCATAGCATCGCACCTGGGCATCGTGCATGGGGTCGGGTGGAAGATCAAAGGCTCGTGCACCCACCGTTTTGATCTCGTCGACCGTGAGACGCTCGCCGCGCAAAATTCCGTCGGCACGACCGCTCACCTCAAATGAGATACCGCGGTAGAGCGTGGTGTTGCAGAGCGGCACCTCGGCGTCATAGAGCACACCTGCCTCCGCCTGCAGTTTGCGGTGCACCTTGGCACCGATCTCGGCACGCTCGGGGGAAAACCGACGTCCCATGCCCGGGCGCAGGTCGATATCTCCACCCATGAGCGCCAATGCGCAGAGCTCGGTCACAGACATTGTGATCGCGCCGATCTCTATATTGTATTTCACTGTAACCGACCTCCTCTCGTTCGGGATTTATCCCTTTTATTATATCACAAAACACGCGCGGTGTCAACTGTGGCAGGTATGCTCCTCCGTTGCATCCAATTGTGTTAGAGGGAGCTCAGTGGGACAGAAAATAAAAAAGTGATTGTTTTTTGTTGAAACAGAGGCATCTCTAGATTATCTCAACAGAAAAACAATCACTCTCCGAAATATGATTTTGCGAAAATAACTGCCCAACGGCAGGCATCGAGGTGTGATGATATTTATTTTTCAAAACGGTAAAATTCAAAGAAATATTTGCGTAAAAAGCCCTCCCAATCCGCAACAGAATCCTTTATTTCCCTGAACTGTCCATCCGAGGTGTGTATTCCAAGGAAAACGATCACCCTTTTATCATCTTGAAATGCTACACGCTTGAAGGCTCTGGGATAGTCATCTCCATGATTGTAGTCATCCTTGCTTCGTTTTTCATAGAAATCGTAAAACTGATAACCGTTATATTCCTCCGTGGCACGGTCGCCAAGATAGGAGCAGTTTTCCATACAGCATGCCTTTGCCGCTTCATAATTCTGCTCGCTATATTCAAAATAATATAGTCCGCGTTCCAATATGTCAATACAATCATATCTCTCTTGATAGGAGTAAAAATAGTCCCCATTTTCATAAGGAATATCCTTGATCAGAGTATCAATACCCGGAAAAAGATCAATTTCAACTTTTGAATTATAATCGCCATAATATCGGTAATTCCCTATCCCATGTGCATCGTAGTTATGTGGCGCACAAGAACAAAAAGCAGAAATAGCAATCGTGATCAAGCAAGCTATAGAAATTATACGAATCGTTTTATTCATGATGAGCTCCTTTCATATTTTATCTTCAAAGCCATTGTAACATAGTTTTAATAGGATGTCAAGCATTTTGAAATTTTTTTTGCATCTGGTTTTTAATCATTATTTCATATTTCGTAATATATTTCGAGATTTTGAGAATTGGATTTATCAATATATTTTCCATGCTCAGTCTCACTTCTATGCGCAGTGACAAATCAAGCATATGAAAAAACTTTTCAGAAAACAGGGAAAATGTGCAGATTTCACGCAAAAATGACATGGGAGTTGTGGTATGATATAGAAAAAAGAAAGGATTGATGCCCCTATGAAAAAAATATTGCTTGCCTTTGTGTGCCTGTGCCTGCTTTTAGGTGGCTGTGGCAACCCAAAAAAGCCCTCTGCTGTCCCCGATGCGTCGACCGATGAGGAGAGCCGCGTGCCTGATGCGGATGATAGCGACGCGCGGATCGCCTACTACGAGCAGCTTGTAACCGAGCTGCGACGCGAGATCTTGCAGGTGAGGACCGAGCTCTACGTGGCACGCGTGGAATACGAATCGCGGATCGCCGAGCTGGAGGGCAACAAAGCCCCCGAGGGTCCCCTACCCGAGCACCGCCCGTCGGTCGAGTCGCAGTTTACATACGTCATTCAGAACGGAGGCGCGGTGATCACCGCCTACACGGGAAACGAGCGCGAGGTAAGTGTTCCCGCCTCACTTGGCGGCTACCCTGTTCGTGCGATCTCCGACCGCGCATTTGCCGATCGGATCACACTTCTCTCGGTCGAGCTCCCTGACGGCGTGGCATCGGTTGGTTGGTTCGCCTTTTCGGGTTGCATTGCTCTGGAGCGTGTATCTCTCCCCGCGTCGTTGACCTCGATCGCCTACGGCGCCTTTGAAAACTGCCCCGCATCGCTCCTTCTGCTCTGCCCCGCCGACTCCTACGCCGCACAGTATGCCGCCAGCTATGGGATCGTAACGAGGGAGGGATAACATAGAAGGCACACAGAATATAGGGGCAATTCGGATCGAATTGCTCCTATCGGTGTTTTACGACACAGAAAAACGATCAAACGTCTGGTTATCGCCTAATTATTCCCGCATAAAAAAAGATATTTTTGAAAATGACTTGACAATTGAAACATTTTCCGATATAATAATAAGGTGTTTCGGACCATTAGCTCAGTTGGTTAGAGCTCCCGGCTCATAACCGGTCGGTCCAAGGTTCGAGTCCTTGATGGTCCACCAAAACAAAAGGAGATGCCTTGTGCATCTCCTTTTGTTTTGTGACTCTTGAGGTGCGAAAACCTTGCGTGGACGCAAAAAGAGTGTACTTTTAGATAATCAAAACGCGTCCACAAGCGGTGAGCACGCCAAGGGCGGGTGAGCCTTGGTTCAGAGTCCTTGATGGTCCACCAAAACAAAAGGAGATGCCTTGTGCATCTCCTTTTTTGATCCATGAGGTGCGGACGGCTTCGTTCAAAATTTTCTCTCTCATCTTGACATTATTTTATATCCATGATATAATAATTTTAGAAAAGCATCCAAAAGACTCAAAAGGAGGACACATTCATGAAGCATACGTTCAAACGGCTGATGCTGACCATTCTGGCGGCGCTGCTTGTTCTCTCCTTGGTTGCGTGCGAAAATTCACCGCAGAAGCAGCAGCAGATCATCAGTACCTTTGATTCCTTCGGCTACACGGATCGCTATATTCTTGTAACGGCTCATGAGCTTCGCATCGGTGACCGCGTGATTGATCTGAATAGCATCACCTATGATGGAAAACGCTGCTCGATCACCGTGGTCAATGGAGAGGGCGCCTATGCCTGGACCTATGCGGATGAGGAGGAGCGCTCGATCAACATTCTCTACGTTCCCTATGACACCCTAGAGGCGATGCTACTTGCAACGCACGCGCTTCCCGATGATCACGTGATCCATGACGAATACTATAACGGCAAGCTTTATTTCCGCACGTCCAATCCCAAATCCTCCTTTTACGGTCATCTCTGTTTAGTTTATGATATTGCAACGGGGGCGATCGAAACGGTACCAGCCGCCTCCCTCCCCTATAATATTGAGAAGGCGGCGGACAACAACCGATCCGAGCAGTTTTCGCTCATGCGCGGCAAAACCGAGGATGATGAGGATACCCTGTTTGTGACGAAAAAAGCGACGGGAGAAACCAAAACGATCGACAATTCCCTCTTGACCACCTGCGAGGAGGGCAGAAAGATCGTGGCACTGGGAGAGCGTGACCTCGGGACACATTGCCACACGGTGTTTGAGCGTGACGGCGTGATCTACGCGCTCTTTCTCTACGTCACCGACGGCGCGTTTGGATGGCCCTGCTACTACTACATCATGAAATACGATTTTGACAGCCACACGCTCCAATATTACACCTCGATCTTTTTCGAGGAGTACCCCGATTACTTCGACGATTTCTACATACCGGCGGAGGTTGATCCGCAATAAAAAAAGGGATGAGTCAAATGCAAAATGCATTTGACTCATCCCCTCTTTGATCAAAAACCGTGAGAGCTTTCTTTTATGAAAATGCCTTACGGCTTTTTGAAATTGACGATCACATAGTTCATCGCGTCCTGCCCTCCCCTTTTGATTGATCAATAATTTTTTATATAACAAAAGCGGCAACCGAAATTCGGCTGCCGCTTTTGTGTGTTATGCTTTGCTGAATTTTACCACTTGGTCGGTACGCCATCGACGTAATGCCAATATCTGCCCGATGCGGTGGGTGATGTTTCGCTGTAATAGAAGCGAGCGACTTCAAGGAGCGCGGTGTTGTGTGATTCTATCGTGATATTGTTCCATTCAGCTGCCGTACCCATATAATAAACGGCAATCATGAGGTCGCAGTTGTCAAACGCGGAAGCGCCGATGCTCGTCACGCTCGCGGAGATCGTGATGCTCTTAAGGGCACACGCCTCAAACGCGGAGTTGCCAATGCTCGTCACACTATCGGAGAATACGAAGTTTTCAAGGCTGCCGCAGCCCTTGAACGCGGCATCGCCGATATGCGTCACACGGTCGCCGCCCGTGACACTCGCAAGGAGTGTGCAGCCATTGAGTGCAGAGCCGCCTATGATCCTCGTGTCGTTGGAAATTGCAAGGCTCGTGGCTCTCGTGTCAACGACGTCAATCAGTGCAAAATAGGGGTTTTCGCTGTTTCCGAGATATTTTCCGTTGTCGTAAATGGTATACGTCAGACTGCTGCAGTCGCTGAACGCTTTCTCACCGATGCTCGTCACGCTTGCAGGGATCGAGATACTTGTAATGCTTTCACAACCGCGGAACGCAGAGGCACCAATCGTGGTCAAATTGCTGCCGAGTGTGACGTTCTCAAGCATCGAGCAACCGTAGAAGGCACTCTCACCGATGCTCGTCACGCTTGCGGGGATCGAGATGCTCGTAATGCTTTCACAACCGCAGAACGCAAAGACACCAATCGTGGTCAAATTGCTGCCGAGTGTGACGTTCTCAAGCATCGAGCAATTGTAGAAGGCGCTATCACCGATGCTCCTCAGGCAATCGGGGAGGTTGATGCTCGTCAGAGCCTCGCAAAAGCTGAACGCAGAATTGCCGATGCTCGTCAAGCCATTGCACCCCGTGACGCTTGCAAGCTCGTAGCAATGGACAAACGCACGCTCACCGATGCTCGTGACGCTATCGGGGATCTTGATGCTCGGCAGGTTGCGGCAATTGTAGAACGCAGAATCGCCGATGCTCGTCACACCGTCCGGGAGGGTAACCTTCTCAAGCGTGGTGTAACCATAGAACGCAAAGTTGCCGATGCTCGTCACACCGTTGGGGATTATGAGCTCGGTTGCCAACGCTCCGTTGATATAGAGCGAGTCGGAATAAAACAACGGATTGGCAACAACGTCGGCGAATTGGATCGCGCACCATGCCGCAAGATCGTTGACGTACACGCGCTCAATGCTACTGCATTCGACGAATGCACGAATGCCGATGCTCGTCACGCTCGCGGGGATCGTGATACTCGTCAGGCCATCGCATCTCCAGAACGCGTGCTCACCGATACTCTCCACGCCGTCGGGAATCGTGACGCTCGGCAGGCTCCTGCAATCGTGGAATGCATAATCGCCGATACTCACAAGCGTGCCGTCCTCGGCAAACTCAATGCCCGTCAAGCTACCGCAGTCCTCGAACGCATGATCACCGATGCTCGCCACGTCTTTGCCGATCGTGACACTCGTAATTCCCGTACAAGCGCAGAATGCGCTCTCGCCAACGGCCGTCACGCCGTTCGGGATCGTAACACGCTTCAGGGTGGTGCAACCGTAGAACGCAGCGTTGCGGATGACCTCCATGCCGTCGGGGATCGTGAGATCGGTCATCGGCTCGTTGTTGAGATAGAGGTTATGAGCATAATACAACGGGTTTGCGTCGGGGCTCGCAAATTCAATCGTGCACCACGCCTCAAGATCGGTGATATATACGGCTTCCAAATCGAGGCAGTATTTGAATGCGGCGGAGCCGATATACCGCACGCTATCGGGGATCGTGATCGTATGGAGGGAACCACAGCCCATGAGCGCTTCCTCCGCAATTCCAACGGTATCCGCACGGAGAGTCAGATGGTCGTTTACGTACGCAGGCAAAGTGCGGCCAACAACCCATTTGTCTACGTAATACACGCCGTTCTCCTCTTGGATCAATGCCGTGCAGCCTTTGAATGCGTCAACTCCGATGCGCGTTACGCTATTCGCGATCTTGACGGAAATCAAGTCGGTTTTCGCGTAAAAGGCGTTGGCAGCGATGGCGGTCACCGTGTAACCGTCCAGCACCTCGGGGATCACGATCTCCGCATACGTCTTATTGGAAAAGCCCGTTACGGTGCAGGTCGTTTTGTCGGAATTAACCTTGTAGCTCAGATAATCTGCGTTGAAGGCGGGAATAAACAGATCGCGGTAGCTATTTCCGCAGGTGCAGGTGTGTTCGGTGTAACCGTCGGTTGTGGCAGTGGGTGGAACAACGGTTGTGGCATAGGTATGAGAGATTGGATACACCGTCTTTACGTTCAGCTTTTCCGAGCAACGCGTGCAATGATTGGATTTTATTCCCGACTCGGTACAGGTGGGTGCAATGTCTACCGTCCACTCCGAGGAAGGATCGTGACCCAGCGCGTCGATCTCGGTCTGCGCAACGAGAATTTCGTTGCACACCGAGCAATGCTCGCCCGCGGTCTTGCCCTTTTCGGTACAGGTCGGTGACACGGCTTCGTCCTGTACAACCGTATGCTCGTGCGCCGTGGTTTCCTCGGTTTCGTTTGGATCTGCCGTTTCACCGTCACAGGCGGCGAGCCAGATCAAACAACATAATATCAGCACGAGCGTGAAAAGCATCCGTTTCTTCATTTTCTTAACCTCCGTTTTGATTTTGACTGTTATGTCAATTCTATTATATCATTTTCTTCGTGTTTTGTCAATATATTCAATAGAAAATTTTGTTATTTCAACTTTTCAATATTATATTTTTCAAAACAACAAAAAAACGTCGGTCGAAAGCCTGACTTCGACCGACGTTTTTTCGTCGTTTGCTTTTTACCGTTTCGATCAGCAGGGGTAATCGGACTCGACGCCCTACTTTTTTTACGGCTTTTTGAAATTGACGATCGCATAGTACATCGTGCGGAAATTGGCATAGCTCTCGTCGTTGGAGGATTCGCCCCATGCGTAGTCACGCGGCAGAACGATCAGCGTGTCCGCGGGGAGCACCTTGAGCGCATCGTAATACTGATAGAGCTCGGTGTCACCAAGTCGCAGGGCGTAATCGTTAACCGCCGACTCCGGCACTTTTTCAAAGAGCTCGGAAAGCGGAACTGCTACCTTTTCGAGATCTCGCTCCTCAAAAACGAACTCGCTGACAAACCAGATCGCCGATTCACCCGTCATTACATAGGTACCAAAGGTGGAAAGGTGCTCGGTGTTGAGCTTCTTTGCGTTATTATACGCCACGGTGGAGAGCTTGCCGTCCTCGTCGGTGTAGAGTGCTCGGAGCTCCTCCTCATTGTAGACAGAGAAATCGTTGAGCACAACCGTGAGGTGGTTACCGTCCTCTTTTTTGGGAGAGATCACTTCAAAGACATCGTTGATCTTGATGCGCTCCTGCTGGGAAAGCGTGTAGTTTCCGCAATAGGTGAAGGTGAGGTCACCCGACACGCTCGAGGAGCATTGCCAAAAGCAAACCAAGCCCACAAACAAGAAGAACGCCACCACGATGGTGTGCCATTTATAATGGTACCAAAAATTATCAAGCCATTTGACAAAGCGACTCTTTACCACGATCTCGCCGCCGCGCTCCTTATATTCCCGTTGATCGATTGCCATTTGATGTATCCTTTCCTTTTGCGTGCGACCGCGCACACTGATATGTGAAAAAACGGGAAGGAAAACTGCCCGTGAGAGTGTTGTCCTTCCCTGCTGATTCTGCCTTGTTCGCTCGGCTCTTATGCTTTGGTTCTGGAAACCTCAAGCACCTTCATTTTCAGAATGCCTGCGGGTGTTTCGATCTCAAGCTCGTCGCCTGCTCTCTTGCCGATCAATGCGGCACCGATCGGTGCCTGATCCGAAATCTTGCCCTCCATGGGGTTGGACTCGTTGGAACCAACAAGATTGAAGGTCATCTCGCTCTCGGTGGCAGCGTTCCAAACCTTAACGGTGGAGCCAAGACTGATCACGCTGGTGTCGATGGTGGACTCGTCGAGGATCAGCGCGTTTTCAACCAGCTCCTCGAGCTCCTTGATGCGTGCCTCATTTTTTGCCTGCTCATTTCTTGCCTCATCATACTCGGAGTTCTCCGAAAGGTCTCCGAACGAGCGCGCGACCGCAATGTCATTCTTAATCTTTTCGCGCTTCTCGTGCTTGAGATAGTGCAGCTCGTCGATCAGCTCCTGGTAGCCCTTTTGGGTATAATACATCTGTTTTCCATTTGCCATTGTTCTGTTCTCCTTATGATAAAAAAGTTTTATTGAAACTGTGCAAACGCTGCCTGGAGCTGATCGTCAAGCTCCTGCGGAAGCACGTAAAAATTATACTGCATTGCCTGCTCGGAAAGCGCCACCGCGAGTCCCTCGCTCGGCTCAATTCCGATCTCGTGATAAGTCACACCGCATTGGGTGACGTAGGCATAGGTGGTCATTTTGATATATCCGCTATAATTGGAATCAAATGTGGACAGCGGAACGGTCGTTTGCATGATGCCCTTTCCAAAGGTGGTTTCTCCAATCACCTTGGAAAGCCCGAAGTCGCGCAGCGTTGCCACGAAAACCTCGGCAGCACTTGCCGTGTTCCCATTGCAGAGCACGGTCATATCCAGGTCGGCAAACATGCCAACCTCCTCCTGTGCAACGCTGCAAGGTGCATATCCGCCTGTGAGCTCGGTTGCCTCGGCGTAATAGGACTTGACAGCGTTTCCGTCACGGTCGATCGAGCGCAGAATCAGGTCGCCCGGTTGGAGGAAATAGCTCAACACCGCCTTGATCGACTCCAGGTCGCCCCCCGGATTGTTACGCAGGTCGAACACGAAATGCTCGGCACCTCCGCTCTTGAGTGCCTTGACAGCCTCCTTGAGTTGGATTGGCGTTGTCATATCAAAGCTCGAAATGTGAATAACGCCAACGGTGGGATCGTTTTCCTTGGTGTAGTAGCGCACCGATTGCGATTCATAGGGTCCGCGAACGATCGAAAATTCGATGCTTTGATAGCTTCCCTTTCCGTCGGGACGGAAGGCTGCAAACTCGGCGCTCGTTCCCGATTCACCGCGAATCATGGTGAGTGCCTTGGTGTAGCCGCCAACTGCGGCAATGCTTTTGTATTCGTCGCCGTCCTTCACGGCATAAACCAGATCTCCGATCTGCAGATCGGACGATTGCGCGGGTGCGTTTTCGTAAATAGCGATCACCTGGAACACCTGATATTCCACACCGCTGATCTCAACGGTCGTCTGGATTACGCTCACACCGATGCCCTCGTAGTCGCCGTTGTTCTCGGCAGCCATCGCGCGGTACTCCTCATCGGTGTAATATTCAGCATAGCGGTCGCCCGTTGCTGTGGCATACGCCTTGAGAACGGCGTCCATCAGCTCCTCCTCGGTTTTATCTCCCGCGTAGTAGCCGTAGGTCTGGAAGATAGCTGCAAAAAGCTCAAGCTTGCTCGCGCTGCCATCTACTGCCTCCTCCAGCCGCTCGATCAGCTCTTGCTGCTGCCGCAGGATGGGCGTGTAGTATTTTCTCTGATCCGCAACCGTGAGCGTGTGGGTGAAAAGGATCGAAAGAACTGTAACCAGGCAGACCAGCGTGATCACCCAGCCGATCGGACATCCGCGGCGTGGTCTTGCTGCCATTTCCACTCTCCGTCGCTCCTTTGCCTCGGCGCTCCATTGACCGGGGATATATTCGCTTCTCTGTTCGCTCTGTTGCCCGTTCTTCTGTTCGTTTTCCATTGAATTTCCTTCCGATTTTTTTGCATTTATTATATGATGACATCCGCCAACCTATGCGACGCTGCCACTCAAAACAGTACAGAGGCGAAATGCTTGGGCGGTGGGCTACCACCCTGCATTTCGCGCTCTGTCAATAATGAAATGTCTAAAAAAATCAGAACTTGATGGGCTTGGAGTTGAGGTATTTCTTTACCATGAGGGCAACCTTGAAGGTGATCGCGTGCTCAAACTCACGCAAGTCAAGCCCTGTGAGCTTGCGAATCTTCTCAAGACGGTACACCAGCGTGTTACGGTGCACGAACAGCTTTCTCGAGGTTTCCGAAACGTTGAGGTTGTTCTCAAAGAAGCACTGAATGGTCATCAGAGTTTCACGGTCGAGCGACTCAAGGCTTCCCTTCTTGAACACCTCCTGGAGGAACATCTCGCAGAGGGTGGTGGGAAGCTGATAGATCAGGCGGCCAATGCCGAGATTTTCATAGCTGATGATGTTCTTTTCGGTTTCAAAGACCTTGCCAACCTCGATTGCAACCTGCGCCTCCTTATAGGCACGCGCCAGATCCTTGATATTCTCCACAACCGTGGAAATACCGATCGAAACGCGCGTGTAAAACTCAGTGGAAAGCGTATCGGCAATATTGGTGGCAATCTTTTCGATATCACGGCTCTCGGTTCCGGGCTTGATATCCTTCACAAGCACGATATCGTGCTCGCCAACGCTGATCACGTAGTCCTTCGACTTGTCGGGGAACATGTTTTGCAGCATCTCAAAGGGCATCATATCGGTCTTTCCGTAGAATTTGATCAAAAAGACGATGCGCATCTCCTCAGTGGTGAAATGCAGCTCCTTGGATTTGATATAAATGTCACTGGGAAGAATATTATCGAGAATGATGTTCTTGATAAAGGAACCCTTATCATACTTTTCATCGTAGAGGTTTTTGATATTGCCCAACGAGATCGAGAGCAGCTTGGACATTTTCTCTGCCATCTTGTCCTCGCCCTCGACGAAGATAATATAATCGGTTTTCGGACCGTTGGTCATCGGACGGTATGTATATCCGTTGCTTGCGATCACGTCGCTGGTGTAATTGAGTTCGTCGCGCACACCCTGACGGATCTCACCGATCTTTACAAGCTCCGAGCAGGCGATGATCACTCCGTTCTCGTCGATCACGCCGATTACGCGATCAATTGCATCCTTCATCTGATGGATGACACCTTGAAACAGTCTGTTGGACATAAAACTTTTCTCCTCAATTTTTTTGGTCGTCAAATACTTTATAGATAGTCTACCTGTATTTTACACCTTTTTTCTGATTTTTTCAATAGGTTTTTTAATATTTTTCCCAAATTTTTTTATTTTTTTCATGCAATTTGTCTTATATGTCAAAAAATATAGCAAAATGCACGAAAATATGTAGTCGTTCTTGTCAGGAAAGTTCAAACAGAGAGACCAAACTCGCCAGCACAAAGGTTGCCGCCGTTTCGGTTCGCAGGATACGCGGACCGAGCCCGATCGGGATCATCCCGCTGTTCTTTGCCGCCGCGACCTCCTCCTCGGAAAAGCCGCCCTCCGAGCCGATCACGATCGAAATGCTCGTTGGTGCCGCAGCGTTCGGATGCGCCTGTCGCCATTCGGCAAGCACGCGCCCGAGCGGAACCGTGCCCTCTCCCTCGTAGCAAAAGAGTGCAAGCTCGCACTCTGCCGCACGCTCGATCGCCTCGGAGAAGCGAACGGTTGGATGCACGGTGGGAAGCCGCCCCCGTCCGCTCTGCTTTGCCGCTTCCACGGCAATTCGCACGCGTCGGTCGAGCTTTTTGGCTTCGTTTGCATCTTTCATACGCACCACGCAGCGTGCGCTCTCAAAGGTGGATATCTCACTTGCGCCGCATTCGATCGCCTTTTGAATGATCGAATCGAGCTTATCTCCCTTGGGAAGCGCCTGAAACACGTGCGCATAAAAGGGCGGTTCTGTCAAAGCAGGGGTCTCTGATAAAATACGTGCCAACACGCGGTCGGGAAGAAATTCGGTCAGCTCGCAGAGATATTCTCGGGCATGCTCGTCGCACACCGTAACCTTTTCGCCCACAGCCATGCGCAGCGAGCGAGACAGATGATGGGCATCGTCTCCCAGAACGGTGACGGTTCCATCGGAGATTTGGTTGTTTGGAACAAAAAATCTCGGCATAAAAACCTCTGTTCAAATTGGAATGCTTTTATTATACAACATTTTACCCAATTCGTCAATAGTTTTTTTGTATTTTTCGTCATGAAAGGGAGCATTTTTTACAAGAAATGCCGTTTTTTGTCGGACAATATTCATAGATACATCAATTTGTCGAAATTGTTGCCAAAAAAGTACACAAAAAAATCGCACAATCGTTAGCTCTCTCCGTGCATCAAAAAGAAAAGGGCGCTCCAATTGATCGGAACGCTCTCCCTGTGCAAGGAATATCCTCGTCTTTTTCAAATTTCTGCATGCTCCTTCATTTTGAGGAAGGTCTCGTCGCTGATCACGTGCTCCATCTTGCAGGCATCGTCATCTGCGGTTTCGGGCGAAACGCCGATCTGCACCAAAAATGCGGTGAGCACGCGGTGTCGCTCCAAAATTTTTTTCGCAAGCGCATCACCTGCCTCGGTGAGTGTGATAAATCCATTTTCGTCAACGTGGATATGCCCGTTCTTTCTGAGCAAGCCCATCGCGCGGCTCACGCTGGGCTTCGTGTATCCGGTTTCGTGTGCAACGTCGATCGCACGCACATGCGCCTGCTTCTCGATCAAAATCTGGATTGTTTCCAGATACATCTCCGCGGATTCATTCGTTTTCACCCCGTGAACCTCCGTTTCTATCATTTGATATGCGTTGTCCCATCATTATAACACATCCTTTTGCAAATTGCAAGGGATTTTTCAAAAAGTCTGCCTCATGCGCTTGAAAAAGCCGAGGGAACCCGAGCGCCAACGGCCCCCGAGTTCCCTTCTGAGCATTTTTGAAAAACAGCGTTCTGTTTTATTCCTGCGGAGCCATACCGAAGATCAGCTGGCCGAGCGTGCTGCTTTGGAAATCGGTCATGATCTCGCCCCAATCCTCGGCAGAGATATCGGTGATATCCTTTGCATCGGCAGGAAGCGCGGGAATCTGATCGAGCACCTCATAGGCAACCGTCAAAACAAAGTTTATAGTTTCATCCTCAACGGTGAGCGAGGTGAAGGTCAGCGTGCAGGCTTTATCGGTCACCTTGAGATTGCCCTTGAGCTCAAGCTCGGTGCGCTCATTTTCCTCGTTAAATACGTCAAGCGCAATGGTGATGTCGCCGCTTTCCTTGACATAGGTGTAGGTCGCGTTGAAAAGATCAACCGAAACCGAGCCCATCTTGCCATCTGCCGACATCGAATAGGTTACGGTTCCGTCCTTTTCCTCGCGGGTGATCACGATGCCGGCTTCCACAGTCTGGCTGTCGGGCAAGCCGTCCACCGTTGCGTCAATGCGGATCTCGTCTGCTTCAAACACCGCCACCATGTCAAGCGCGATTTCATCGCCATCCGCCTCGAGCGTGCCTCCAAGCGAGAGCTTGACAACCTCTTTGGTCTTTTGCGAGATGCAGAGCTGATAGGTCAGATCAATGTCAAGACCTGCAAGCATATCCTCAAAGTTCTCTTTGATTGCGTCCTTGAGCTCGGTCTCCCCATCCAGGTACTCCTCGATCACGCGCTCATAATATGCCTCAATGGTGTCCTCGTCGAGCGTGTAGGTAACAACAACGCACTTCACGCTCTTGTCCTCGGAAATCTCCACCTGCTCGGTGGTAACCTTCTGCTCGAGCAAGCGATAGCATTCGTTGATAAAGTCAAGCGTATCCTTGCCGGGCTTTGCAAACGCCTTTGCCCAACCGTCCTTGAGCACGTTGATCGCCTGAGTGAAATCCTCCTTCTCTCCGCCCGCAGAGCCGAAGCCCATCATTTCTGCAAGCGCACAGTCGGGAAAATCCTCGGCAATCGTTGCAAGGTCGAACAGAAGGGTCAGGTCGCTTCCGAAAATCGACTCTCCGCTGATTGCGATGCCCTTGGAGTCAAGGAAAATGCGAGCTGCAAGGTCCATGCCCATGATCGACACGTCGGTGTCGGAGACGTATTTGCCGTTTTCGGAATCCATGTAGACGGTTTCCTTGATCTTTCCCTCGCCGAGCAGCTCCTCAGACTCAAAGGAGATCGAGATCGAGCCGAGCTTTTTTGCCTTTTCAATCAGCTTTTCGGCATCGGCGTTGTCATTGAAATACTTGCGCCCCGTATTGGAGAGCGCATCGGACAAAACCTTTTGCGGATTTTTCTCCACATCCTTTGCGCTCACCTTTGTGCCGCAGGACGAGAAGGAAAGCAATGCCGACAGAATCAGGCAAAGCACCAACGCAAGCGATAAAACTCTTTTCATGTTGTCTACCTCTCTTTATGTTTCATTCGGACCATAATCCTTGTATTCATTATAGCATGCAAATGACTCTTTGTCAACCGTATAATTCAAAAAAAGAAAAAATATTCGTCCGTCCTTCCCTGCTCTATGCACGAAAAGACGGACGAATTCATTTTATGCCTCAAAAAGCTCGGCAACCTTGCGCAGCGCCTCCACGATGCGGATATGCTGCGGACAGATCTTCTGGCATTTTCCGCAACGGATGCAGGAGGATGCGGCACCGTGATCGAGGGTGAGCGCGCGGTATGCAGCCCTTTGCTCCTCGAGATCTCCGCCGTGCTTTGCCTCGTTGTAAAGAGCGAAGCATTTGGGAATCTCGATCTTCTGCGGGCATCCCTCCACGCAATAGCGGCATGCGGTGCAATCAACCGCAATATCGGCGTAGATCGCCTTGACTACCTCGGGTAAAATCGCCTGCTCTGCCTCGGTGAGCGGAATGAAATTCTCCATGTAGCTCATGTTATCGGCAAGCTGCGCCTCGTTCGACATACCGCTGAGCACCATAAAGACGTTTTCGCAGCCTGCGGCATAGCGGATCGCCCAGGATGCTGCTGACGCGTTGGGGTCTGCCTGCTCGAGTAACGCCTTTGCGTTTTTCGCGAGATTGGCAAGCAAGCCACCCTTGACGGGCTCCATAACAATGATCGGCTTGCCGTGCTTGACGCAGACCTCATGGCAGGCACGCGATTGGATGCGGGGATTGTCAAGATCGAGGTAATTGAGCTGGATCTGCACGAAATCAACCTCGGGATGCTCGGTGAGAATTTTGTCAAGCAGCTCGGCGCTATCGTGGAACGAAAGTCCCATATTGCGCACCTTGCCCTCCGCCTTCAGACGGGAAACGAACGCAAAGCTATCGAATTTCTGCGCGGTCGGGTAGTTGCCTGCGTGCAGGCTGTGCAGCAGATAATAGTCGAAATACTCCACACCGCATTTTTCAAGCTGCTCGGCAAAAATACGCTCTTGGTCGCCCTCCTCCTTGAGGAAGGAAACGGGCAGCTTGCTGGCAAGCTGATAAGATGCACGAGGATAGCGACTGACAAGAACCTCCTTGACCGCGTGCTCGCTCTGATAATCGTGATACATATAGGCGGTGTCGAAATAAGTAAAGCCGCGCGCGAGAAAATCATCGACCATGCGGCATACCTGTGCCTTATCGATGGATTTGGAATCGTTTGCGTCAAGAAGCGGCAGACGCATCATGCCCATTCCAAGCTTTTTCATATTGTTTTATCCTCTCGTTTCTGTTTTTTTGGACGCGGAAAGGTCGCACGGGGGGCGGATCATTTCAGGTTGTCAAGATCATAGGGCGTAGTTTGGTAAACAAAATAGTTGAGCCAGTTGGAATAGAGGAGATTTGCCGAGGAGCGCCAGGTTGCGGGCGGTGCCTTGGTGGGATCGTTGTTCGGAAAATAGTTTTTCGGAATTTCGATCGGCTTCCCTGCCGTCAGATCGCGCACGTATTCGCGGTTGAGCGTGTCAGAATCGTATTCGGGGTGCCCCGTGATGAAGATTTGTCTGCCGTTTTCGGTTTTCACGGCAAACACGCCCGCCTCCTCGGAGGATGCAAGGATCGTCAGCTCTGGCACGCGCTCGATGTCGGCGCGGTCGACCGTGGTATGGCGCGAGTGCGGCACCATGAACACGTCGTCAAAGCCGCGGAACAGGATTGTGCGCTTATGATCGGCGGTATGCGGAAAAATACCGAACAGCTTTTTGTCAAGCGGCTTCTTGTCGATTCCGAAATGATGGTAAAGCCCCGCCTGCGCGCCCCAGCAGATGTGGAAGGTGCTATGCACGTGTGTCAGGCTCCAATCCATAATGGTGCAGAGCTCGTCCCAATACTCTACCTCCTCAAAGGGCAGATGCTCCACGGGAGCACCCGTGATAATCATACCGTCGAAATTGCGGTGGCGCACCTCGTCAAAGGTGGTGTAAAACGCAAGCAGATGATCCTCGGAGGTGTTTTTGGATTGATGCGACGCGGGACGCATGAGCGTGAGCTCGACCTGAAGCGGCGTGTTGCCGAGCAGACGCGAAAACTGCGTTTCGGTAACCACCTTCGTGGGCATCAGGTTGAGCAGAAGAATCTGCAGGGGTCGGATATCCTGCATTCCTGCACGCGTTTCGGTCATGACGAAGATATTTTCCTCGGCAAGCGTTTTGGCTGCGGGCAGCTCATTTGGAATTTTGATCGGCATGAAAAAGCTCTCCTTTTCGGTAGTTCTCGGATGAAACAGATCAGACCGTTTCAAGTGCCTGCGCGAGGTCGGCGATCAGATCGTCGGCGCTCTCAAGACCGCAGGAAAGGCGAACGAGGTCGCCCGAAACGCCTGCCGCGATCAGCTCCTCGTCGTTCATCTGACGGTGAGTTGCACTGGCGGGATGCAGGCAGCAGGTGCGCGCATCGGCAACGTGGGTCTCAATGGCAGCAAGCTTGAGGTGCTTCATAAAGGTCTCGGCAGCCTTTCTGCCACCCTTGACGCCGAAGCTGACCACGCCGCAGGTGCCACGCGGCATATACTTCTGTGCAAGCGCATAGTAGGGGCTGGACTCCAGACCCGCATAGGTGACCCAGGTGATCTTCTCGTGAGCCTCCAAAAATTTTGCAACGGCAAGCGCGTTGGCACAATGACGCTCCATGCGCACGTGCAGGCTCTCCAGACCGAGGTTGAGCAGGAATGCGCTCTGCGGTGCGGGGGTAGAGCCGAAATCACGCATGAGCTGGGCGGTTGCCTTGTAGATAAACGCGCCCTCCTTGCCGAATTTCTCGGCATAAACGATGCCGTGGTAGCTATCATCGGGCGTGCAAAGTCCGGGGAATTTCTCGGCATGTGCCATCCAATCGAATTTGCCCGAATCCACGATGCAGCCGCCAACCGCCGCGCCGTGACCGTCCATATACTTGGTGGTCGAATGGGTAACGATGTCGGCGCCCCACTCAAAGGGACGGCAGTTTACAGGGGTTGCAAAGGTGTTGTCGATGATGAGCGGCACACCGTGTGCATGAGCTGCCTTTGCAAACTTTTCGATATCAAGAACGGTGAGCGCAGGGTTTGCAATGGTCTCGCCGAACACAGCCTTGGTGTTGGGACGGAATGCCGCCTCAAGCTCCTCGTCGGTGCAATCGGGGGTGACAAAGGTAAACTCAATGCCCATCTTTTTCATGGTGACGGCAAACAGATTGAAGGTGCCGCCGTAAATGGTGGAGGAGCAGACCACGTGGTCACCGCAATTGGCAATGTTAAACACGGCGTAGAAATTTGCCGCCTGACCCGAGGAGGTCAGCATTGCGGCGCTTCCGCCCTCAAGCTCACAGATCTTTGCCGCAACCGTGTCGCAGGTGGGATTTTGCAGGCGCGAATAGAAATAGCCCGATGCTTCAAGGTCAAAGAGCTTGCCCATATCCTCACTGGTCTCGTAACGGAAGGTCGTGCTTTGCACGATCGGAATCTGACGGGGCTCTCCGTTTCCGGGGCGATATCCGCCCTGCACACATTTTGTTTCGATTTTGTAGTTTTTCATATATGGCTCCTTTTCGGTCGGCTACGCGCTGTACCGGATTTTTTCGCAAAAGGACATCTTCCCGAGGGATAGGTGTCTCTACAACATTTGATTATACCACATCTCGCGTCGAAATGCAATCCTTTTTTGCAAGAGTTTTACCGATCATCGAAAAATATGCAGCAAAGCAATCAAAAAGAAACTCCCAAAGCGCCTGCTCGGCACAGACAGCTTCGGGAGTCCTTATGAAAATCGTTTTTTTGAAATAATAATTTCAACAATCAAAGTAACTCTGCAAGATCATAGATCAGTCGCTCGGTCTTTTCCCATCCGAGGCAGGGGTCGGTGATCGACTTGCCGTAAATTTCGTCGGCACCGATCTTCTGGCAGCCGTCCTCAAGATAGCTCTCGATCATGAAGCCCTTGACAAGACTCTTTACCTCACTTGAGCAATGGCAGCTATGCAAAACGTCCTTGGCAATGCGCACCTGCTCGAGATAACGCTTGCCTGAATTTGCATGATTGGTGTCGATGATCACGGCGGGGTTTGCAAGACCGCTCTTTTGGTAGGTCTCGTAAAGACCGATCAGGTCCTCGTAGTGATAATTCGGCAGCGATTGCCCGTGTGCGTTGACGTAGCCGCGCAGAATAGCGTGTGCATAGGGGTTGCCCATGCTCTTAACCTCCCAGCCGCGGTAGAGAAACATGTGCGAGTGCTGTGCGGCAGTGATCGAATTCATCATAACCGAAATGTCGCCACCCGTGGGATTTTTCATGCCAACGGGAATATCCAGTCCGCTCGCGGTGAGACGGTGCTGCTGGTCCTCAACCGAACGCGCTCCGACCGCAACGTAGGCAAGCAGGTCCGAGAGATAGCGGTGGTTTTCGGGATAAAGCATCTCGTCCGCGCATCCGAATTCGGTCTCGGCAAGCGCACGCATGTGCAGTTTCCGAATGGCAACGATACCGCGGAGCAGGTCGGGGTCGGCGTTGGGATCGGGTTGGTGGAGCATGCCCTTATATCCATCGCCCGTGGTGCGGGGCTTATTGGTGTAGATACGCGGCACGATCAGAATTTTATCGGCAACCTTATCCTGAACCTTGCGCAGACGGTAAATATAATCCAGCACCGAATCCTCGTGATCGGCAGAGCAAGGTCCGATCACCAGAATGAATCGGTCAGACTCGCCTGAAAAGACCTTTTTGAGCTCGTTTACGGTATTCTCACGGCGTGCGGCAAGCTCGGGAGTGATGGGAAATTGCTCCTTGATTTCCTGCGGGATCGGCAATTTGCGGTAGAAATGCATATTCATAGCGGGATTTCCTTTCGTTGTTGGGGAGGATTGCCTGCGTCTCACTTTTTGGGATGCAGGGACGAAATTTATTTTTTGGGCTTGTCAAACATCGCGCGGCGTGCGGTGGAAGCGCGCATGGTCTCGCGCATGCCCTCGCGGTCGCCCATTGCAAGCATATAGCGGAAGCGTCCGAACTCGGCGATGAAGCTATCCATCTCGCGCAAAAGCTCGTCGCGATTGAGCAGAAAGAGCTCCGACCACATCTCATCGTTGATCTTTGCAATTCGCGTCAGATCGCGGAAGGAGTCGCCCGTGTATTCCTCAAGCGAGGGCTTGTTACTGCAGGTCATCAGCGTCACGGCGATGCAGTGGGTGAGCTGAGAAAGAAACGCGATCATCTCATCGTGCTTTTGCGGCGTAAGCTCGCTGATGCGGGCAAAGCCGAGGATCTCGCCAAGCTCGCGTGCCGTTGCGATCGCCTCGGGGGTGTTCTGCTCGGTGGGCGTGACGATAAAGTTTGCTCCTCGGAATACGCCATCATCGCTGTATTCCACGCCGCTGCGCTCACGTCCTGCCATTGGGTGAGCCGCGATAAACTCCACGTCCTCGCGGAGCATTCCCTGCACGGTGGAAACCACACTTCCCTTCACACCGGTTACGTCGGTGATCAGCGCGCCGGGACGGAAAAGCGATTGATACTCGCGAATCCAATCGAGAAAGACATGTGGGTAGAGCGCAAAGACAATCAGATCGGCGTTGCCGACCAGCTCACGGTCGACCTCGGTAGTGCCGAATTCAACCATTCCACGCGCAAGCGCGTAGTCGATATCCGCCTGATTTTTTGTGATGCAGCGAACGCGGTAGCCCTGACGCGAAAGCGCGCGTGCATATCCGCCGCCGATCACACCGAGTCCCACAATCAGGATATTGGTTTCCTTTGTGATGTAGGTCTGTTTTGCTTCGTTATTCATGGGTCATCACCTCCACGCCAAGCTCCGCCAGGCGCTCAAAGAAGTCGGGATAGCTCTTGTCAATCGCCTCGGCTCCCTCAATCGTGCCCCCCGTGAGGGTAAGCAGCACCGCGAGCGACATCACGATGCGGTGATCGTTGTAACCGAGAAGCGGCACATCGGGCGCATGAAAATCGACGGGATAGACCACCACGGTATCCTCGTGAACCGACACCGAAACGCCGAATTTTTGCAGCTCCTGCGCCATTGCTGCGGCGCGGTCGCTTTCTTTGATACGCAGGCGGCGCGTGCCGTTGAAGATGCCGCCGTGCTTTGCCGCCGCGATCGAGAACAGAATCGGTCCGAGATCGGGGCAATCACCGATGTGAATGGTTGGCGTGCCCTGGCAGAGCATGTTGAAATAATGGCGGTAAACGCGATCACCCTGCAGACTGTCGGGGCGTAGACCACTCACCGTTACCTCTCCGCCAAGTACCCCGAGTGCATCGAGAAAGGCGGAGTTGGAATAGTCGCCCTCAACCGTGGTTTCGTGCGCACGGTAGGTCTGATTTCCGCGAATTGCAAGGGTGTGCTCGTCTTGCCACACGATCTCAACGCCGAATTCGCGCAGCGCGTCGACCGTGAGGTTTAGGTAGGAACGGCTCTCCACAGGGGGCGTGATGCGGATCACACTGTCCGCCCCCGCAAGCGGAAGGGCGAAAAGCAGACCGCTGATAAACTGGCTGCTCACGTTGCCGACCACGCGATATTCCCCGGCGGGGAGCGGTCCCTGAACGGTGATTGCGCATCCGTTCGGTTCATATCGAAGTCCAAGTTCGCGACAGAGCTCGGCGTAAACGCTCATGGGGCGCTGCATCAGGCTCGGTGCTCCAACAAGGGTGGCAGGATTGCCCGAAAGCAGCGTTAAGGGAAGAAAAAAACGAAGGGTGCTCCCGCTCTCGCGACACGGAAGCGGCTCTTGGGGAGCGGCGCGTCGGACGTCGATTCCGCGCACACGCACGGTCTCGCCCTCGCGTGACCATTCAGCCCCCAGCACGCGCAGACAGTCCAGCGTTGCTGAAACGTCCTCGCAGCTTGAAATGCCGTGGATCACGCTCTCGCCCTTGGAAAGCGCGGCACAGATGAGCAGACGGTGCGCCATGCTCTTGGAGGGCGGCGCCGAAACGCATCCTCCGGCAAGCCCCTTGGAAATGCTTACCTGCACGTTCCCGCCTCCCCTCTCGCGATCAGAAGGTCGATCGCCTCAAGATAGCCCGCCGTTCCGTGTCCCGTGATCGTCTTGACACAGGCCCGGCGGATATAGCTGATCTGTCGGAACGACTCACGCTCCTCAACCTTGGAGATATGCACCTCCACGGTGGGCAGGCACGTGGATTTTACTGCATCAAGCAGAGCAACGCTCGTGTGCGTATAAGCGCCCGGGTTAATCACGATGCCGTCCGCCCCCTCAAAATACGCCTCCTGAATCCAATCGACCAGCACGCCCTCGTGGTTGCTTTGGCGGCAGATCGCCTCCACGCTGCGCTCGCGGCAATACGCCTCGATCCGCTCGATCAGGCTTTTGTAGGTCTCGTTTCCGTAGTGCTCGGGCTCACGGATGCCAAGCATATTGAGATTGGGGCCGTTCAGTATATAAATCTTCATGAAAGATGAAACTCCTTTCGTATGACATCAGCAACCGCCTCGGGGCTGTCCGACGCGTCGATGCGACAGTCTGCCGCTGCAAGGTAGCGCCCGTAGCGCTCCTCATAGCGTGCGCGGATCGCGTCTGCCGTGGATGCCAAAGGGCGGTCATCGGTTGGACAGAGTGCCTCGAGAGGGCGATCAAGAAAATAGAGTCTGCCGTTTCGACGCAGAGCGTCCAGGTTGCTCTCGCGCAGGATCGCACCGCCGCCCGTTGCAACGATCAGACCGTTGCGATCGGCGATCTCCTCCTCGATCACGCGGCTCTCAAGATCGCGGAACGCCGTCTCACCTTCAGATGCAAAAATATCCGGGATACTCTTCCCTGCCGCGCGCACGATCAGCTCGTCGCTGTCAACAAGGGGACGTCCGCTCATCTGCGCCAGCAAGCCGCCAACCGTGGTCTTGCCCGAGGCCGGCATGCCGATGAGAACCAGATTCTCCTTTTCGCGTAAAATACGCATGAAAACGCGCTCGCAGGTGTCGCTCGGCAGATCCTTGCCCAGAAAGATCTCGCAAGCACGCACCGCCTGTGCCACAAGCATGAACAGCCCGCCCTCAGCGGCAATTCCGCGTGCCTGCGCATCCAGGATCAGGCGAGAGCGAAGCGGATTGTAAACCGCATCCACCACACCGCACAGGTGCGGAAAGCGCGAAACATCAACCGCCGCGGCAGCGATCCGCTCGTTGCCGTTCGGATACGGAAACATGCCGCAGGGGGTGGTATTGATCAAAATTTCGGTATCGGCATGCAGGCGATAGAGTGTGTCGTAGTCGATCACACCCTCGCGCGCGCATCTGCCGACCGTGAGGACGGTTGTGGCGCCGAGTCGGTCTGCCACCGCGCGTGCGGTGCGTGAGGTGCCTCCCGTGCCGAGAATGGCAACCTTTTTGCCGCCGAGATCAAGCCCGATGCGCTCAATCAAACGCGTCATGCCGTAAACGTCGGTATTATATCCGCAAAGTCTGCCGTCCCGATTTACGATCGTGTTGACCGCACCGACGGCACGTGCCATCCCATCGATCTCGTCCAGGTGCGGGATCACGCGTTCCTTATAGGGGATCGTGACGTTGATGCCGCAAAACTGCCGTTCGGTCAGAAAGGCGTCGAGCGCGTTGGGTGCAATCTCGCGGATCTCATATTGATAGTCGGCAAGCTCACGGTGAATCTCCGCCGAAAAGCTGTGCCCGAGGTGTTCTCCGATACATCCGTATTCCATAAAAAATCCTCTCGGAAGGGTTATCATACTCTGCACGGTGTGCAGAAGAAGTCAATCGTTTTGGGGGAATTCGCGGTTTCCATTGCGCTGAGCGAGCAGGTCACACAGAACAAGCGCGGTAATGCTGTCGACCACAACCCTTGCGCGATGCACAATTACGGGATCGTGTCTGCCCTTCAGGGTCAGGCGCGTGGGCTGCATGGCGGCAGGATCAACGGTTTGCTGCTCGCGATAGATTGAGGGCGTGGGCTTGACGGCGCATCGGAACAGGATCGGCATGCCGTTGGTGATGCCACCGTTGATGCCACCGTTATGATTGGTGACGGTGTTGATCCTGCCGTCTCTGACGCAAAAAGGATCGTTTGCCTCGCTCCCGCGCATACGGGCAAAATCAAAGCCTGCTCCAAATTCCACGCCCTTGACGGCGGGAATCGAAAAGAGCGCGTGCGAGAGCATGCTCTCCACGGTGTCAAACCAGGGCTCACCAAGCCCTGCGGGAAGTCCGATCACAGCGGTTTCGAGAATGCCGCCAACACTGTCGCCCTCGCTCGCCGCCTGCTCGATCGTGCGGCGCATACGCTCCGCTGCGTCCTCCGAGAGAACGGGAAAGGTTACCTGCCCCAGCGCCTCAAGATCATGCGGCAGATCGGAAAAGGGTTGGTCGGCAATTCCGGCAAGCTCGGAGATATGCGTGCCGATCATCACACCGCGCCCACGCAGTGCCGAGATGGCGATCGCCCCCACGGCAACCAGCGCCGCCGTGATGCGTCCCGAAAAATGACCGCCGCCGCGATAGTCCTCAAAGCCGCCGTATTTCTGCGAAGCACTGTAATCGGCATGTCCCGGTCGCGGCAATCCGCGCTCGTAGTCTCCGCTTCGGGTATTGGTATTGGGAATCAGGATGCAGATCGGTGTGCCCGTGGTGCGTCCCTCAAACACGCCACTAATGATGCGAAGCTCGTCCGCCTCCACGCGTGCGGTTGAAATTCTGCCGTGCGGACGGCGCAGGGCAAGCTGATGGCGGATAAAATCCTCGTCCACCGCAATTCCAGACGGCAGTCCGTCGAGCACAGCACCGATTTCGGGGCCGTGGCTCTCGCCAAACAGGGTCACGCTCACGGCGTTACCAAACGTATTTCTCATTGGGTGATCCCCCCTCTGTTATCTGTTGTAGTAATCACGAATCTCACGTTTCCAATCGGCAAGCGGGAGACGCTTGATCTC
Organism: uncultured Eubacteriales bacterium; assembly: GCA_905201895.1. Taxonomy (GTDB): domain Bacteria; phylum Bacillota; class Clostridia; order Oscillospirales; family CAG-272; genus UMGS1865. The sequence goes on from CAJKPX010000016.1 coordinate 34,075, forward strand.
GCAGGAGCCGATGCGCTCGACCCAAACAACCGAAATGCTGTCGCCCTCGCGCTTTTTATCGTGCGCGGCAGCGTTGAGCATCGCGTCGAGATCTCCACCGAGCTCGGTGGGCAGCTGCAGACGCTCCAACACACGGTGAAGTCGCTCGCGCACCTCGGGGGCGCACATCGGAAGCATGCCGAGTGCCACGCATTCACCGTGGCAGAGCCCGTGCAAATGCTCTGCAGATTCGATCCCGTGACCGAGCGTATGTCCAAAATTCAGGATGCGGCGCAGACCGCTCTCACGTTCGTCACGCTCGACCACCGATTTTTTGATGCAGAGCGACGCCTCGATCACGCGCTCGATCTCGGAGATCGGGTTGCAGACTTCAAGCAACTCAAAGAGCGCGGCATCCGAGGTCATTGCCATTTTTACTGCCTCTGCCAAACCATTTGCGATCTGTCGCGGTGGAAGGGTGGCAAGCGTGTTGGGGTCAATCAGAACGCAACGGGGCTGATAAAATGCACCCACGATGTTCTTTACGCCGCCGAGATTAACCGCAACCTTGCCACCGATCGAGGAATCGACCTGCGAAAGGACGGTAGTTGGAATATTGTAAAAATCAATGCCGCGCATATAGGATGCCGCCGCGAAGCCTGCGAGGTCACCCACCACGCCGCCACCGACCGCAACCACGCAATCGGCTCTGGTAAAGCTTTTTTCCATCATCATGCGGCAAAGCGCCTCAAGCTCGGCAAAGGATTTGCTCCCCTCCCCCATCGGGACCGTGACAACGGTTGCCTCGCGGCACTGTGCCGCCACCCTTTGCGCATATGTGGCAGGCACGCCGCTGTCGGTGACGACCAGGACGCGACGGTCGAGCCGCAGAAGCTCGCCCGCACGGTCAAGTGCACCGCGCTCCAGGATAATATCGTAGCCGTTTTGCGGCAGATCCATGTGCAGTATCATATCGGTTCTCACTTTCCGCCATACGAGCCGACCAGCTTGAGTCGGTCGCAGTAATAGCCAAGATGGTGGAGCATGTTCTCCCCCTCGGGCGTGTGGATATTGCCGTCCGCCTCCACGTAGAAGTAATACTGCCAGAGCAGCTCCTTCATGGGACGGCTGCGCAGCGAGCGCATATTGAAACCGTGCTGACCGATGACGTCGATTGCCTTTGCGAGCGATCCGGCTTCATTTTTAACGGTGAAGACCAGAACGAAATGGCTGCCGTGTCGCGCGGAGTGCAGCTCCTCGGAGCGCGAGAACACCGCAAAACGCGTGGTATTGGAGCGACTTGCATTGACGTTTCGCTCAAGCACGTCAAGTCCGAACACCTCTGCCGCCTCCTCGCTTGCGATTGCCGCGATTGAGGGGTCGCCGCACTCGGCAACGTATTTTGCTGCAAGCGCGGTGTTGGTGTATTCCTGCGTCTGCCAGCCGTTTGCGCGGATATATTCGGCGCATTGACCGAGCGCCTGCGGATGGCTCAAAATCGTTTTGATCTCTCCCTTTTGTGCCCCCGGCACAGCCAGAAGATCGTGGGACACGGCAAGATCGAGCACGGCATTGATATAAAGGCTGCCCGAGAACATCAGATCGGTAACCTGACCGACCTCGCCGTTGTAGCTGTTCTCGATCGGCAAAACGGCAACGTCACACTCGCCTGCTTCAACCGCGCGGTATGCCGAGGTGAAATCCCCGAACGCCACGCGTTGTGCCGTTGGAAAGAGCTTGCCTGTTGCAATGTAGGCAAACGCACCGACCGTGCCGCAGTAGGCTGCGCGCATGCCCTCGAGGAGCTTGTGCTGATAGGCTCGCGAGATCGCCATATTATTACGGATAAAATTGGTGTAGTAGGCACGAAGCTCGTCATCCTCCACGCGTGCCGCGCCGCGGCGAATCACCGCCTCCTCACGCGCCTCATCGAGCACGGGAAGCCCATGTTCGCGTTTATACTGCGCAACCTTCTCAACCGCCTGCATGCGACGCACAAAAAGCCGCGCCATTTCCTCGTCAACCTCGTTGATAATGCCTCTTGCCTCTTCCAAAAGATCCATTTTTGCGCTCCTTTTCCATTGTTTTTTGCTATGTTAACACTGTTAACATGGAAGGGATGGGTCTATTATACCTCAAACAAGGTGGATTGTCAAGCGCTTTGCAAAAAAAATTCTTGCATCGCGGGCATTTTTGTGGTAGAATTAAAATAAAGACGGCAAGGAATGAAACAGGAGGCGAGATCATGGAAGAACATCTCATGTCCGATGCAATGCGAGAGCGGCTGATCGTGGCAGGAATTCGCGAGCTTGAGGCACACGGACTGCACGACTTTTCTCTGCGCCGTGTTGCGGTTGCCTGCGAGGTTTCCTGCGCAGCGCCCTACCGTCATTTCCGCGATAAGGACGATCTGATCCTTGAGATCATTCGCTATATCAACCACCGCTGGACGCTTCTGCAGGAGCAGATTCTCTCGGTGTTCGCCGCCGACGATCCCCGACGCATCGTGGAGCTCGGCGTGGCGCACGTTCGCTTCTGGATCGCCAATCCCAATTTCCGTTCGGTCCTGCTTCTCGACGATCCCGATCCCGAAAGCCCGCGCCGCTCCGAGCGGAACAAGCTGCGCGACGGAATTCAGGCGATCCTTGACGAATACTGCACGCTTCGCGCCCTCTCCCCCGAGCAGACCGCACGCCTTTGCTATCTCTTTCCTGCCGTGATCTACGGCACGGTGCTGCTGCTGGGCAACCGCGAGCTGGAAAACAATGACGAAACCTTCCGCTTCGTACGAGCACGGTTTGAGGAGCTCGTACAAGGAACGGTGTGACGGACGGAGGGCTGCTATGATTTATCTCATGCGACACGGCGCAGACCCCTCCGATCGCTTTGGCGGGTGGAGCCCGTACGGTCTGACAGAGCAAGGCAAGGCACAGGTTCACGAGGCAAAGCTACGTTTGCGGGGAAAAGGCATCACACACGTATACGCAAGTGATCTGGTCCGTGCAAGGGAGACTGCCGAGATCGTTGCAGAGGGGCTTTCCCTTCCAATCACTTACCTGCCCCAATTTCGCGAATCCAACAACGGATTATTGGCGGGCATGCTCAAAAGCGAAGCTATTAAAAAATATCCCGGAGTATATTGGAACACACTTGATTGGAGCGAGCCATGGCCCGAGGGTGAGAGCCCCGAGCAGTTTTTTCACCGCATCCGCAATGCATGGCTTACATTCAAGGAGCAGGTTGGAGCACAAAACGTATTGCTTGTGTCCCACGGCGGTGTGATGAACGTGATCCTGTGTCTGGAAAATCGAATCCCCTACACCAACAAGGAAACGCATTTTCGGATCGAAGATGCGGAAATCATCGCAATCGACAACTGAAACGAAGTCAAATGTAAAAAGCGCGGGAGCCGACCTCGGGTAAAGTCGACTCCCATGCTTTTTCTCATTCTTTCGATCGGATTTTGAACTCCGATCTTATTTTTTTGCCAAAACCTTTTTGAGATAACGCCCCGTGTAGGAGCCCTCGACCTCGGCAATCTCCTCGGGAGTACCGCAGGCAACCAGCGTTCCTCCGCCGTCGCCGCCCTCGGGTCCGAGGTCGATGACGTGGTCGGCACATTTGATCACGTCGAGGTTGTGCTCGATCACAAGCACCGAGTTCCCGCCATCACACAGACGCTGCAGGACCTCGAGGAGCTTGGCAACGTCGGCGCTGTGCAATCCCGTGGTGGGCTCGTCGAGAATATAGACCGTGCGTCCCGTGGAGCGCTTTGCGAGCTCGGTTGCAAGCTTGACGCGCTGTGCTTCGCCGCCCGAGAGCGTGGTGGAGGATTGCCCGATCTTCACGTAGCCCAGCCCCACGTCATAGAGCGTTTGAAGCTTGCGCTCGATCGCGGGCAGACCTGAAAAGAAGGAAAGTCCCTCCTCCACCGTCATGTCGAGCACCTCAAAGATGTTTTTACCCTTGTAATGCACGTCGAGGGTGTCGCGGTTATAGCGCTTGCCCTTGCAAACGTCGCAGGTGACGTAAACGTCGGGCAGAAAATGCATCTCAATGCATTTTACGCCGTCGCCCTCGCACGCCTCGCATCTGCCGCCCTTGACGTTGAAGGAGAACCGCCCTGCCTTAAAGCCCTTTGCCTTGGCATCCTTCGTTTGGGCAAAGAGATCGCGGATGTCGGTGAAAAGCCCCGTGTAGGTTGCGGGATTGGAGCGCGGTGTGCGTCCGATCGGGCTTTGGTCGATGGCGATCACCTTGTCCAGATGCTCCACGCCCTCCACGCGCTCGTGCTTTCCCGCATAGGTGATGGCACGGTTGAGTCTTTCGGCAAGCACGGGGTGCAGGATTCCATTCACGAGAGAGGATTTGCCCGAGCCCGAAACACCCGTGACGCAAACGAATTTTCCGAGCGGGATCTCCACGTCGATATTCTTTAGATTATTGTGTGCCGCGCCGCAAATGCGCAGGAAATTGCCGTTTCCGCTCCGACGCTCGGCAGGGACGGCGATCCTTTTGCGTCCCGAGAGATAGGCACCCGTGATTGAATCGGGATTTGCCATCACCTCGCGCGGCGTGCCCGCCGCAACCACTCTGCCGCCGTGGATACCCGCACCGGGACCGATGTCAAGGATATAGTCGGCATTTTCCATCGTTTCCTCGTCATGCTCGACCACGATCACGGTGTTGCCGAGATCGCGCAGACGCTTGAGCGTTTCGATGAGCTTGGAATTGTCTCGCTGATGCAGACCGATGCTCGGCTCGTCGAGGATATAGAGGACACCAACGAGCGAGGAGCCGATCTGCGTGGCAAGTCGGATGCGCTGCGCCTCGCCGCCCGAAAGCGTACCCGCGCGGCGTGCAAGAGTAAGGTAATTAAGACCCACGCTCACCAAAAATCCGAGGCGTGCACGCACCTCCTTGAGAATTTCGGCAGCGATTGTTTTTTCGGTTTCGGTCAGCTCGAGCGCATTGACAAAATCAAGCGCGCGCTCCACCGACATGGCGCAGAATTCATGGATATTGAGTCCGCCAACCGTAACGGCAAGCGGGGCGGGAGCGAGGCGCTGTCCGCCGCATTCGGGACAGGGTGCCTCCTCGAAAAACTGCTCGTAGTATTCGTTTCCCATCATCTGCATGCGGTTTTGGATCATCGAGACCAAACCGTCAAATTTGACCTTTTGGTGATGCTCCTCCCTGCCAAACCAACGGTGAATATCATAGATTTCGTCGCCGGTTCCGTACATGAGCTTTTGGTATTGATCGTCGGTAAAGTCGGCAACGGGGGTATCAAGACCGAAGCCGAATCGCTCGCCAACCGCCGCAAAGAGCGGGCCGTTCCAGCTCTCCTCCTCTAGCGTTTTGAAGCCGTTGACCTGGATAGCGCCGCCGCGCAGAGAGAGCAAGCGGTTTGGAATGAGGCGCTCGGGCGCGATATGCTGCATTACACCGATGCCCGCGCAATGCGCGCACGCGCCTGCGGGATTGTTAAAGGAAAACATGCGAGGCTCAAGCTCACCAAAGGAAATATTGTGCTCCTCGCAGGCATAGCTCTGCGAAAAGGAAAGCTCCAGCGCCTCCCCCTCGCGCGGCACGGTGAGCACAATCAAATGTCCCTCCGACACGGCAAGCGCATTTTCCACCGAGTCGGCAAGGCGCGACTCGATCCCCTCGCGCATCACAAGGCGATCCACCACGATCTCGATGCTATGCTTACGGTTTTTGTCGAGCTTGATCTCCTCGGAGAGATCGTACATATTGCCGTCCACGCGCACACGGACGTAGCCGCGTCGCTTGGCGTCGGAAAGCACCTTTTCGTGCATGCCCTTTTGCTCACGAACAACCGGGGAGAGGATCATGAAGCGCTCACCCTCGGGAAGCGTGAGAATGCGGTCGATGATCTGGTCGGTGGTTTGCTGACGGATCTCCTTGCCGCAAACCGGACAGTGCGGCACACCGATGCGAGCGTAGAGCAAGCGGAGATAGTCGTAGATTTCGGTGACCGTTCCAACCGTTGATCGCGGATTTTTCGAGGTTGTTTTCTGGTCGATCGAAATTGAGGGCGAGAGTCCCTCGATCGAATCAATGTCGGGCTTATCCAGCTGACCGAGAAACATGCGCGCATAGGACGAAAGCGACTCAACGAAGCGTCGGTGTCCCTCGGCATAGATCGTATCAAAGGCGAGCGAGGACTTGCCCGACCCCGAAAGCCCCGTGAGGATCACGAGCTTGTCGCGCGGGATGTCCACGTCGATATTTTTGAGATTGTGCACCCGCACGCCGCGGATGGAAATTTGATTGGGCATGTGTGAAAACTCCTGTTTTTTCGATTACATGTGAATATTTTTTCAAAGTCAACGGGCAATGCCGCCCGGGCTCAATCGGCTGCCTCGCGCAGCTCCTTGATGCGGTCGCGCAGAAATGCCGCCTGCTCAAATTCGAGTCGGCGTGCCGCCTCACGCATCTCTGCCGTGAGCTCGGCAATCTTCTTTTCGCGCTCGGTGCGCGTCAGCTTGCGAGGCGCCTCTGCCTTTTTGCCGCCGCGCTTACTCTTTTCGTCGCTTGTACCAATTTCAATGACGTCACGGATCCCCTTGACAACGGTTTTTGGCGTAATACCGTTCTGACGGTTATATTTGCTTTGTATACTGCGACGTCGGTTGGTCTCGTTGAGGGCGCCCTGCATTGAACGCGTGACGGTATCGGCATACATGATCACCCTTCCGTCGGCGTTTCGCGCGGCGCGTCCGATCGTTTGGATCAGCGAGCGCTCGGCGCGCAAAAAGCCCTCCTTATCGGCGTCGAGGATCGCAACGAGCGAGACCTCGGGAATGTCAAGTCCCTCGCGGAGCAGGTTGATGCCAAGCAGCACGTCGAAATTACCCAGGCGCAGATCGCGGATGATCTCCATGCGCTCGATTGTTTCCACGTTGTGGTGAATATAGCGCACACGGATGCCGTTGTTTTCAAAATAGTCGGTGAGATCCTCTGCCATTTTTTTGGTGAGCGTTGTGACCAGAACACGCTCGTTTTTCGCAACACGCAGGCGAATTTCGCCCATCAGATCGTCGACCTGCCCCTCGATCGGGCGCACGTCGACCTCGGGATCAAGCAGTCCCGTCGGGCGGATGATCTGCTCAACCACGCGCGTGGCGTTTGCCTCCTCGTAGTCGCCCGGGGTTGCGCTGACGAACACCACCTGATTGAGGCTTTCCTCAAATTCCCCGAAGAAAAGCGGGCGGTTATCGTATGCCGACG